>CAYJON010000088.1:0-10256 GCA_964371795.1 uncultured Akkermansia sp.
CTATAGAGGACCTGCAAAACTAACTAATATTTTTTCATAGCATTTATTACATTGTTTTTTATTATTTTAATTGGAAAGATGGAATAAATCTAATAAAAATAAATCCCAAGACCATAGGAGGAACTATTTGCTCCAAGCCACAACTTGCTATACAAGTAGCACAAAATGCTCCTATAATGACTAGCAAAATTGCCCAAAGCTTAGGAATATATTTAATACCCAATGCAATTAACAATCCTAACGGATAACCTAAAAAAGCAGGTATTACACTCCAAAATAATAGTGACCATAAATTTCTATATGTATATAATTCGGAGATTGATAAATCGGGATTCAGGATTTGCCAATGCAAGATTAAATAGGCAACATTCAAAATAATTGAAGCCAATACAAATAAAACACTTAAAGCCAAATATTTCATATATTTATTACAAGATTTAATTTTTTTTCCTATTTGCTGATAATTTCCAGTATCTTAATAAATATATTGAGATACTCAAAACTATTAAACAACTTACAAAAAATATAAAGGCATCTTCCTTATGTTGATTGAGAAAAATGGCTTGCTTTTCATGCATTTCTTTCCCTGGTAGCGTATCATAGATATTATTCATAACGTGCGCAGGCGCATCACCGTGAACACCTATCTCATCTAGGTTGTAGAATAAGAATAAAGGGATTGAAATATGCAAGGGAAGTAATAGACCTAAGCGCAAAATACGCCATGGATCAATGTAGGCTATTAGCCTTGCAAGAAATGTCAGTATAATTCCCGATATACCTACCACAATGAATAGTGTGGAAGCAAATGCTAAAAACTGAAGCAATCCAGTTAAAATTCTATCATCTAAATATTCTATGTGAAAGATTATATACACTTTTAAATTCTTGCTATTAAGCTATTGAAGATACCCTCCTGAAGAAATAATGATTATAATTCTTGAGAATTGGTAATATTCTTTCTAAGAACTCTATGGATAATCTCTGCGAATTGGATGGTGATGGATCTTCCGAATAATCCTTCATCATCTGGATATCTAGAAACATGAGCATATTACCCTGACCAATGTATTTCATTATAGCGGAGAGTCCTTCATGTCGATCTAAAAAAATTTCGGTCAAGAACGGATATTTCTTTTCTAAATTCGCAAATCCATCATAGACAACAACTCCTTTATCATTTACTACAAAGTCATTTTTTGAATTCTCTAATATGACAAGCAACTCTTCAAGGAAGGAGCTGAATTCTTTTGATAAATTATTTTTGGGTAAGGACTGAATAATACTCAATATCTCTTTTTCATTGAATCCAATATTACTTGAAAATTCATCCGTTACGTTTTGTGTGAAATCGAGTTCTTCTTCCATGCGTTTTAGAACATAGTGATAAATAAACAATTTATCACTTTCAGATAATGAATCAAATTCACTAGTACTTTCTACACCTTGTATATTATTATTTTCATTATATTCTTTACGCTCATCAGAGGGAATCGTTAAAAGTCTATTATGAACTCTATCTATGAGCGGCAATATGATTGTTGCAGGATTATCTCTCAGTTGACTATCCTCTTGAAGAGTTTCTCCATATTCTCTTAGTTTCTGCAATTGCTCTTGATGAGAGACTGTATGCTGAAAATAAAATTTTCCATACATTGCTAATAGCTCTAAACATGCGTCCAAATACCTTTCATCTGCATCTGCAAAGGGTATTTCGGGATTGTGCATACCCCACTGTAAAGAGATATAATACTCAATAGCGATTTCGGCATGCTGAGGTGTATACGCCTTATTATCCAATTGATGATTTGTTCGATCAAATGCTGCCTGTAGCACGTCATCAATTCTGGAAGAACTATTCTTGCCGAGGCTCTCAGTATCCATGAACGTAGATGCGTATCCAATATTTACCTGACTTGCTAAGATGAATAAGAGTATAGCTATTTGTTTAGTGCGTGCTGATAACTTCATCGTTTTATTTTTTCAGTGATTATGTAGCGCCCTTTTCCTGACACGCAACTTGCAAAATAAGATACAAGAAACGATGGGTTAGGGTTTTATTTTATTCTATCATTGATCTGCTCTTTAGCAAGCTATTTTTTCTGGCTATCGTAAGAGCTATCGTAAGAAATTAATTCGCTATTAGGATTGGTGGCATGGGTGGGCTCTTGCTTGTTATCAAAAAAAAAGAGAAGAGGCATTCCGGTAGCAGCTCTCTTTTTTTATTGCAAGCTGACAACATTGAGTGTATCGTAGGTGGCATGCAACTCAATGAACAAGTTCTCAGTGAGAAGGGTCTCTCCCTTCTCCCCGCGCCAGCACCAGTTGGATCTTACCTGCAATGCCTTCGCACAGGCAACTACCTGCACCTCTCTGGTGGCGTTGCCATCAATGGTGAAGAAGCCATCTACGGCAAGCTGGGTGACGACATCAGCATAGAGCAAGGCCAGCGCGCAGCTGCCCTTTGCATCATGAACCGCCTCGCTGTCATCAAGCAGGAGTTGGGCAGCTTTGAGCCCATCAAGCGCATTGTCGCCATCAATGGCTTTGTCAATTGCACCCCCGACTTCATCGATCAGGCCAAGGTGCTCAACGGGGCTTCAGAATTGCTTGTAGAGCTCTTTGGCCCAGAGGCTGCGCACTCCCGCTCTGCCGTTGGTGTCATCAGCCTCCCCCTTGGTGTGGCTGTTGAAATCAACATGATACTCGAAATCGAAGCCTAATCAACCCAACACAAGGCAATGGCGACTATCGTCCTCGGTATCACTGGCTCTATAGCCGCCTACAAGGCGGCAGACATAGCATCAGCCCTCGTCAAGCAAGGGCACAATGTCCACTGTGTCTGCACGCCCACGGCCTTGCAATTTGTCACCCCTCTGACCCTCATGACCCTCTCCCGCAATCCTGTGGTGAGCAGCTTTGAGGAAGAGACGGGTGACTGGCAGCCCACGCATATCAAGCTGGCAAAGGCTGCCGACCTCCTCTGCATCGTCCCAGCCAGTGCCAATACCATGGCAGCTATGTGCTATGGACTAGCGCAGAATACCCTGACCAGCCTCTACCTAGCGGCGCGCTGCCCTGTCCTCATCTTTCCCGCCATGAATGGCATGATGTGGGAGCATGAGGCAACACAAAACAATGCTCAAATCCTCGCGGCACGCCCCAATCATCACATCATAGGGCCTGCCGAGGGTGGCATACTCGCCTGTGGCGATGAGGGACGCGGAAAGCTACTGCCTGTGGCCGAAATTGTGGAAAAAATCGCAGCTTTTGTCTAGAAAGAGAAAACCGCCTGCACCCCCCAGACAAACTCTGTATCCCTTTGGGAAGGCGTAGCATAGGCAGGATTGATGAAGAACTGCGCATGTGGCGCGATGTAGAGATTCTCGTTGATGGAAAAGCGATACATCATCTCTATCACCTGCTCGTTTTCCTTGCCAGAGCTGGGATACTCCTTATCGCCTACTTTGAAGATACCGTAAGCCAAACCAAAGTAATCATCAGGTCGTGATGCAAAGGGGTGAATATGTGCCCCGAGGCTTAATTCTGCATGTGCTCCAAATTCATCCTTGGCCGATATACCCGCGCGCATAAAGCAGCGCATCTCTTCTATAGGCTGATATTCCACGCTGCCTGTCACGCCCCAGTTGGTGCGCATTTTCCGCAGCTGGGCTGCATCCACCTCCTCAGTATTACTGATAAAGGGAGAGAGACGAAACATGCCCTTATCCCCTGCAAACTGCTGACCGTATTCAATAATATAGGCGGCATCTCTGTCCCCTGCCCCTCCTGTAGAAAAGGGATTATAACCCGCCTCTATCCCAGTGCGCGAAGCGCCTACCATGATGTAGCTGCGCTCATTAAACTGATATTCCACTAGAATCCCCAAATTGCTGATAGAGAGCGGCAGTACGGTGGAGTTCACAAAGGCACTGTTCGTAAAGCTGCTAAAGGAATTACTGGCTATGCTCACCGCATCAAAGAAGTTTGTCGTATTAATCATACCAAAATTAATGGTGAGGTGTTTATTCACTTCCTGTGAGATGATGATTTGTGGTAGCACAAACTCCCTACCGCCTAGATACTCGCTCTGCATGATGGTATAGCTACTAAGTGAGCTATTGAGATTATAGGCAGCTCTGCGTGTGGGTGCATCCATCCCCAGCGAGAGAATCATCTCTGCGCGTAGGTAGGTATCGCCTATACTCTCTGTCCTCAAAATGCGCTGCGATACATGCGTGTCAATGAGGAAGGTGCCCTGCCAAGTAGGTGTTTCGCGCAGGGCATCATTCATATCCCATATACCAAGTGCAGCCTCAAATGACCAGCTAAGGCCATACTGTTCTTCTATCTGTTTTTTCCACTCCTGCTCTGTCTCATGGCTGTGGCGATGCAGTGTATGACTGTCTTTCACATACTGGGCCTCGACGGTTGCACGGGCATGGTCGCATAAAGCCACGCCAACAAGGAGCATAAAAAGGGTTGGTGTTTTCATCATAGCCTTGATGATAACCTCCACCTTTCTTATTCGCAATCTATCTTTCCAACATATAGACTAGCCTCCAAGCTGTGCAAAATCGAGGCAAAAAAAATCCCCCCTCTGGGCGGGTGGCTCAGAGAGGGGGAGATGAGGAATTATTTGCACAGCATTACTTGCGTCCGCGATGAGGACGATGAGGGCTGATTGCAGGATGATGTGGACGGTGAGGTCTGGCCACAGGATGTCGATGGGGACGATGGGGGCTGACAATCTCAAAGCGAGGGACAGGCTTCAATCGCACCACACGTGGGGGCAATGGTCGCACCACCCTGACACAGGGAGGCGGAGTGTGACAGACATGATGCGGTGCAGGATGCACGACACGAGGAGGAATGACGATAATCTTTTCTCCATGGCGACCGCTATGATAATGATTATAAGGTGCAGGATGTGCAGATGCCGCTAGTGGGCAAGCGCAAAGCAGCGCAACGAGGTATTTATTCATGGGAGGGGGTCTTTCTATGTTGTTAATCTCCACCCTAAAGAACGAAAAGAATAAGCCTCTGTCTACAAATCAGGGTAAAGACTGGGGCGTCCAATGGAGTGATATTCAAATCCAGCATGCGTAGCATTCTCGCCATGTATGATATTACGTCCATCAAAGATAATATTGAGCTGCATGAGCTCGCGGAGCTTTACCAAATCTGCGGTAGAGAACTCCTTCCACTCTGTGGCAACAATGAGTACTTCTGCATCTTTCGCGCAGTCATACATATCATTGACGATAGTGCAATTGTATCCTTCTAACTCCCCTCGTGCTGTCTCTGTGGCTTGGGGATCGTAGGCTCGTACCTCTGCGCCTTCTTCGCAGAGACGCTTGATGAGTTTGATAGAAACAGACTCGCGCACGTCATCCGTGTTCTGCTTGAAGGCGAGCCCCCAAACGGCAATGCGCTTATTACGCAGCACCCACAGTTTATCGCGCACGCGGTTGATAAAACGTTCTAGCTGCTGGCTGTTGATAAGCTCTACTTCCTTGAGAATGCTCATAGGCGCACCGAGGCTGTCAGCAACATGAATAAAACCTTTCACGTCCTTGGGGAAGCAAGAGCCACCGTAGCCCAGCCCAGCATGGAGGAAGCTGCGTGAAATGCGCTTGTCCATCCCTATGCCCAGTGCCACTTTTTCCACGTCAGCACCTGCGGCTTCGCAGACATTTGCGACAGCGTTGATGAAGGATATTTTCATCGCGAGGAAGGAGTTGGCCGCATGCTTGATGAGCTCTGCAGAGCAGAGATCCACCTCGACGATAGGTGCGTTAAAGGGTTGGTAGACACGCTTCATCATATCCATAGCGCGGGGGGAATCCGTACCAATGACCACGCGATCAGGGTGCAACAAATCATGAACAGCAGAGCCCTCACGAAGAAACTCTGGATTGGACACGATGTCAACATTGACATCTCTGGCGGCATAGCGCAGCATGACCTGTGCTACCTTGGAACCTGTGCTGACAGGCACCGTTGATTTATCCACAATGATGCGGTAGTTGTGCTCTGGCTGAATGACCTCTGCAATCTGACGAGAAACAGCCTCAATATAAGAAAGATCCACTGAGCCATCCTCCTGTGGTGGAGTGGGTACTGCTATAAAAATAACCTGCGACTCATGCACAGCGTAAGCCAGATCCGTCGTAAAAAACAATCTACCAGCAGAGACATTAGAATCGACAAGAGGCGCAAGATCGGGCTCATAAATAGGGATTTCGCCACGCTGTAGCATTGCGACCTTGTCTGCATTGCTATCGACGCAGATGACATGATGCCCCACCTCAGCAAAGCAGGTTCCTGTTGTTAATCCGACGTAGCCTGTCCCGATGATGGCAATTTTCATATTATATGTGTAAGTGTAAGTATTTATGAATCCATTAAATCGCGTTCTATCATAGCATAAGCATTGTGATTGTGGATAGACTCAAAGTTTTCTGCCTCGACGCGGTACCAAGAAAAAGCCTTGTAGCGCTCTGTCGCTAGGGCAACATTGCGAACCAAGTCCTCCACGAAGACAGGATTCTCGTAGGCGGCGTCTGTCACATACTTTTCGTCAGGACGCTTTAGCAGGCTGAATAGCTCGCAGCTGGCACAGGATTCGACCAAATCGATGAGATCCTCAATCCAAATGGCGGACTCTGAAAAGCGCACGGCGTAAGTGACAATACCGCGCTGGTTGTGTGCTCCGTGCTCGCTCATGGCTTTAGAGCAAGGGCAAAGTGTTGTCACAGGCACCTTGAGGATAAGGGCAAACTGCGCGGGTTTACCCGCCTCTGCATCTATCTCAAAGCGGACATCATAGTCCATGGTGCCCTTCATCCCCGTGACTGGGGCTTTTTTGACGCGGAAAAAGGGGAAGTCTATCTCGACTCGTGCGCGCTGTGCGCCGAATCTCTTGAGCAGTCTCCCTGGCAATCGGATGGCGGTATGCACATCCAAATGGCGTCTATGTTGTTGCAAAACCTCGACAAAGCGGCTCATGTGCGTGCCCTTGAACTCCTGTGGGAGGTCAACCATGAGGGCAAGTGTCGCCACTGTTGCCTGCACGCGGTTCGATTTGTCCTTCACCTCAATGGGGAAACGTAAAGAACGTATACCAACACGGTCAATTGAGAGTTGACGCGTGTCGATTTCATTCTGCATATCCTTAAGCTCTTTCATAGCAAAATGGGGCTAACGCAAAATCGACGATAAAGGAGCTTGGTGGTACTTTGCAGACCAACCCAAGCTCCGTATCATGACGAATGCCGTCGAGAAAACCTTAATTAAGAAAAATCAAGGGAGGAGATTTATCGCACGTGCACGACGGATTTCGCGTGTGATCTTGCGGTGCATCTTTGCAGAGATGCCTGTCACACGGCGGGGAAGAATCTTACCTGTTTCAGAGGTGAACTTGGAAAGAAACTCGGGATTGCACATATCGACAGCACCTGCGGGGATGTCGATGCGGCGACGGGGCATGCACTTGTTGCATGTACGGAAACGAATACGGCGTTGAACGCTCTTAAATTCTGTAATCATATGTATTGTTTAGAAAAAAATTAGCGCATTTCGCGGTGCAGTGTACGACGCTTCAAGAAGGGATTGAATTTGACCTTCTCAAGGCGACCAGGTGTACGAAGACTCTTCTTATTGCGAGTCGTGACATAGCGTGACGTAGGCTTTCCTTCAGCCTTCGCTTCCGTGCATTCCAGAATGATGATATCTCTTGGCATGTTGAGTTATTAAAAAGTTGATTGTGGGGACGTATTCTACACTATTCTGTACTTTCGTCAAGAGAAATCGCGTTTTCTTGCAAATTTTGCAGACCTGCGTAACCGAAAAGCTCAGAATTACTTGAACGATAAGACTTTGCAATACCATATTTTTTTTCGAATTCTTCCTGACATTTTACAGTCATGCGGCAAAAGGGGCGTACGCGGAGCCTTCCCTTGGGGATGGGCTCTAAAGATTCTTCACAAATTCCATATGTTCCGCGACGTATGCGCTCCAGTGCGGCATCAATTTCAAACAGCTGTTCCCTATCCTTGTCGAGCAGACGTATGGTAAGATCGCGCGCCTCGGCCTCACTACCTGCGTCCCCCATATGCTGTCCAGAGGAAGAGGACACATTGGATTCACCAGAGCGCAATTGATCGCGCGTCGTGTTCTGCATATTGGGTGCTAGCTCATCATAGAGGACATAAAGGGCTTCTTTTTGCTCATCCAAGAAGGCTGACCATTCGGGATCGGAGGCCAAGAGTTCCATGGTAGCTTGCAGCTTCGTTAATCTTTTTTGCTCTTCTGCGGTAAAGCTATCCTTGCTGGGCAGCTCGGGCGTAGAAACAGGATTCTTAGCGGCAGGAGCGGCTTTTTGGGGCTCAGCGGGCTTCTTAGCAGGTGCCGCCTTCTTCGCCGCAGGAGTGGCTTTTTGGGGCGCAGCTGACTTCTTCGGCGCTGCTGACTTCTTGGGTGCAG
The DNA here is from genome assembly GCA_964371795.1 of uncultured Akkermansia sp. Lineage (GTDB taxonomy): Bacteria > Verrucomicrobiota > Verrucomicrobiia > Verrucomicrobiales > Akkermansiaceae > Akkermansia. Next base: position 8,488 of record CAYJON010000088.1, read on the forward strand.
CAGGTTTCTTCTCAGCGGCTGCTGGTGCAGAGCTCGCTTTTTTGCTTGTCGTAGATTTTTTCGGTGCTGTTGCCATAAGTTATATGATAATTCGATTAGTTAAAATAAGAATGTATTATGAAGTCTGATATTAGCAACAATGCTAATATCACATCTGCCGTGGCTGTTCAAGTATTATTTTCTATATAATAGAAAAAACCGCCTATTAAAGGGAATCATGACCAAACTTCACAATGCCCTCTACAGCCTCTTGAGCGCGCGCGACATCATGCTCTCGTAGTGCAAGGAGCAAATCATCGTGCAAATCGAGGGCAGCGGCATCATACTGCCTCTCATGTAGGGTATCTCCCCAATGACGGCAGAGGTAAGCTGCGATGACACGATAAATCTGACTGAGGATGGGATTGCGTGCGCAGTCTGCAATAAGGCAATGAAAGTGCATATCAGCCTCTATACCCACACCCTCGCGCCTTTTACAGGCTTCTAAGGCCTGCTCCAGCTGCTCTATGTCGGCAGCATTACAATGGAGAGCCGCTAGGGCTACAATGGATTTTTCTATAGCAAGGCGGGCTTCCAGTATGCTCTCCATCTCCACCTCCTCCAGACGCTGACCAAAGGCCGCGTTGAGCCTGTCAGTCGCGATAACATAAGTACCATCCCCAGGGCGCGCAATCAGCATGCCCGCGTGGATTAGCCCCTGTACCGCCTCGCGTGCGGTATTGTGGCTGACAGCAAAAAGTCGCGCTAATTCTGCCTCGGCAGGGATGCGCTCTCCCAGTGCCCAACTGCCCTCGCGTATCAGCCGCTCCATCTGCTCACGCAGCTGACCAGCCAAAGATTGACGTTTGAGGGGGAAGGCATTTTTCATGGGTTAAAAAATGGTTAAAAAAATCAATCTTCTATCATCGCCCAGAGGCGACCTGATTTTCCCTCCAAAAGGCGTATATTGAGATTGAAAGCCTGCTTTAAAAGCGGCTCGGTAAGCACCTCTTCGCGCGAGCCACGCGTCATCACGCGACCCTCCTTCATCATCATCCCACGATCAAAGCAGGGTGTGATGTCCTCTATACGCTGGGTGATAAAAATAATGGTCAGATTGGGGTGCCGCTCTGCCAAGTGCTCTATGGTCTGGAGCAAAAATTCCCTCCCAGCGAGATCAAGGTATACACTGGGTTCATCCAGTATCATCAGCTCTGGCTCTGTCATCAGAGCGCGAGCAATGAGGATTTTCACCTGCTCCCCACTGCTCATGTGGTGTACAGGTTGCTCTGCAAGGTGCTCGGCATTCATCAGGGTGAGCAGCTCCTCCGCACGCAGCACCTCTTGCTGCGTTGGGGTGTGAAAGAGACCTATCGTCGCCTCGGTGCCAGAGAGCAACATCTCCTTGCCTGTCCACGCGCGTTCGCCATCCAGCCATTTATGCATCAAGGGACTCACCCATGCGATGCGGCGGCGTAGCTCTTGCATGTTCACCTGCCCAAAACGCTGCCCCAGCACCTCCACCTTTGCCCCAAAAAGAGGCCAAGCGTAGCCCAGCAGCATGCGTACTAGCGTTGTCTTCCCTGCACCATTAGCACCGAGAATAAAGCAACGCTCACCTCGCCTCACCTCCCAGCTCAGATCATGCAAAATCTCACGCCCCGATAAAAACACGGTAGCGTTCTCAATAGAGATAGCGAGATCAGAGCAATCCATGAGCTAGAAGGAAAGGGGGTCTTGCAAAATTAGCAGCTTTGCATTTTGGCAGCAGTTTGGATGAGAATTTGTGG
>CAYJON010000089.1:0-3433 GCA_964371795.1 uncultured Akkermansia sp.
TCTCACTCTTAGCCCTGCTGCTTGCGGCGGCGGCGTGCGAGGAGACCTGCGAGAGCCAAGAGGCTCAGCGTAGCTGTGCTAGGCTCTGGAGCAACCTCGTCAGAGATGTAGATACCATACTGGTCATGGTAGATTTTGTATGAGAGCTCATTCGTATTAACCTCTACTCCGTTTAACTTCAGGACGTAGTTGATACCAGTGTTATCCTGATCAAATTCTGCTGCTGCACCTCTATCTACAAAGAAGATTGCGTCACCGCCGTTTTCAAAGTAAGTCGTGTAGTAATCAGCATCGCCCTTGAGATCGATTGTCACGTTCGCAAGGTCAGTGAATTCCAAGCTCATGCCAGCACCGACAAGGATTTTGGATACATCGCTCTCATTGTTACCAGTGAAGGTGAGTGTCGTGGTTACAATCTCAATGGAGTTACCAGCAGCTTCATGCGTTGTGGACACATAATCGCGCAGACTGATAGTCGTTGTACCATGGAGTCCATCTGTGTTGTTCATACCAACATGGATGCCTTCAGAGGCTCTCCACTCATTAGAGACGACGTTGTAACGACCATCTCTAAAGGTGAGCGATTGGTCGCCAGTCTTGCCAGCTGTAAGATCACCATTGAGGTTGACTACGCCAGTTGTTTTCACACCTGCTGCTGTGGTCGCGCTGAGGTTGATATCACCAGCTGCGCTCGAAATGGCTTGCCCCAGAGTAGCCAGTGATTTTGCCCCAGTTGTATTGTCGATATCGTAAATTAAAGCAGAGAAAGTGACACCTGCTGGATCCTCATGTTCTGCATTAGCGCGCGTATCAAAGCGGAGCACTTCAGAAATGCCATTGTCTATCTCACCATGCGTAATAACTGCTGCAACAACTGTGGTCGAATAAGGACTGCCTGAATTTAAGCGTAAATCATTGATTTGCGCCGTAATTGAACCTGAAAAGTCACCGACTAATTGTGTCTGATAGTCTGCATAAAACTTCTCACCTAGATCATTCTCGGTATAGGCTACATCGACATCACCGAAATGGGCACCAATAGCAACCGATAGCTTCCCGTAAGCGTCTTCAGCACCAAGCTCTGCTGTGATATTGCCTCCAATATGGTTCATGATAGAATTATCAGTAGTTTGGGGAATGAAGTTACCACCATCAATGCTTGTGCCAACCGTACCTAGACCACCAACAGCTCCAGTGCCAGTGAAAGCATAAAGAGTACCTCTTAACTCACCTTTAGATAGGTCGACGCCCTGTATAAATGTAGCAACCGTTGATCCACTTTGCATAGTATAGGCGGAGATAACATTATCTTTACCCAATATTGTTCCAGATAGCCCCATATCAGTAACTCTTTGAGACCCGACTATGATAGAGCCAGCTGTGTAGCCCATATTGCGCTGTACATGCATACTAGTGTTACTCCAGTCGACAATGTAGCCGAATGAGGTATCTTCATATTTAACGCCACCATCTGAGGGCTCTGAATCATTGACATTTTGGAATCCTAGACTGAATTCGGTACTCGTCTTAAGCTTTGCTAAGGTGTAACCTACACTCATGCCACCTGGGGTACTCTCATCTGAAATCATGGAGAACGTACCAGAAATAGCACCTAGGTTATCCTTGCCAGGCGTACCTGCATAGTTCATGTAATCCTCGGTAATGTAACCTGAAACGAAACCAACTGCACCACTTGTCCCTCGGGCATCTACTGTAACGTTTTTCGCAGCATAGCCTGTTAACTGAGAGCCATATGGTATAGCGTCTTTTTCGAAAACCATCCCAGAAACAGCACTCGTACCTGTAGTCGTTACTGTCACGCTCACGTTTTCAATAGTTCCAAGAAAAGCACCCGCTTTCACTCGAATACCTGTAGCATCTGCAGCTACCGATCCAGAAGCCTGAACAATAATGTCGGTGTTGGAAATCGCACTTAATGTCGTACCGGCATCCAAGTAAATACCATGTGCGCTTCCTGCATTGGAATCTACTTTGATGTTCGTATCCGTGATACTGGCAATCGTCGCACCGAGACCAGGATTTAAGGAAGCCTCGCCTGCACCTGATAGCATAATACCAAATGTGGAACCTGAGTTAGACATGGAGTTAATCGTCGCTCCAGAAATTGAATTGATGCGAGTACCCGCACCGTCAAGATTGATACCCGTTGCAGTACCTGTAGTAATTGCGCTAGCGTTAATCGCAGTTCCAGTAATAGCACCAATGAGGGCACCGCTACTCTTGAGATTAATGCCTGTAGCGTGGCTGTCGGTGGACTCAACAGTCAACGTCGCACGACCTATGGTGTCGATTGTAGAGGAAAGGTCTCCCGCTCCCAGTATGGTGTTATCAATACTGATACCCATAGCCGCATAGTTGTTTGAGCTAACATCAATAGTGACTGGTATAGAAGCAGCAGCTGTACTACCAATAGTGCCTATATGGCCGCCAAGGTTAAGGAAAATACCCGCTGCTGAACCAGATGCGGATTCAACATCTATAACAGTGCCAGCATCAACTAAGCCAATGCTGCTATTGTGCTCCAAGTGTATACCATAGGATTGACCAACCACACCCAGACCTGTCTGGGTTACTTTGATCGTGTTGCGGAGGGTATCGATTCTACCCGCCGCACCAGCACCCACGGCACCAGCGATATCGCTATTGAAATAATTGAGATTGGACATGCCCAGACCACGTGCTTCACCCCCACCATACACGGTCAGGTTAGCGGTATACAGAGTCACACGGGCTTGGGTAATTGCTGTGCCTATCGCACCAGCATTATTTCCTCCAGTGTTTGTGATATTAACACTGCCTTTTATTTCAGGAAGCGTGAGCGTGTAGCCAGATGGATTAGCAGTAGTGTTAAAGCCAGTAATACCTGACCCAACGAAGTAGCCTTCAGTTACATACTCTGTGCTATTGATGAGGAGATCTAAGGTCTTGCCATCGAGCTCTGCTTCGTCATAAAGATTCTTCTCTTCTGCCGTTAGAGTCACTTTCTGTTCTACAGCATTAGCCGAAAATGAAGTTGTGGCTATCACCGTAGCCAGACTTAAGAAAATGGGTCGCAGTAAGCGTTGAATGTGTAGGGAGGTTTTCATTATAATCTTTGTTTTTACTTTTTTTGAGAAAAAGGAGCGGAGATACAATAATATTTTTTTAGTTAGACGTCAAGGCTTTTCCTGCGCTTATTCCGATATATTTAGTAGGTGATAACTTTCACCGTCTTCGTTAAGGCGTTATTGTGAATGAAAAGCGATTGCTGGGTTTATTAGAATTTTTTTAAAAAAAATTATAACCCTTGATATACACAAGGAGACTTGCAAAGTTTGCAGCTTTGGATATTAGTCGCAGTTTGGATGAGAATTTGTGGCGTTTGGGTGCACATAGCGCGCTATGTAAGCCCCAAAAGCTGCAAATTATCGCC
>CAYJON010000089.1:3533-9876 GCA_964371795.1 uncultured Akkermansia sp.
AAAGGCAAGCTGAGATGAGCATTTTTAACGTCACCGCATTCAACAAACTAATTTTGCAAGTCCCATCAGACCTTTTACCCCTACTACACATTCTCTTGCTCCTTGGAGATTTCCTTCTTGCTAAATTGTGCGGAGCTGGTAGAATGCTTTGCACAGAGCAACGTCTCACAACGATAGAATCAATATTATGAAACCAACACTTCTTGTTCTTGCAGCAGGTATGGGCAGCCGCTACGGTGGGCTGAAGCAGCTGGACCCCATGGGTCCTAATGGTGAAGTTATCCTCGACTACTCCGTCTATGATGCCATACGCGCGGGATTTGGTAAGGTGGTCTTTATCATCCGCAAGGATTTTGAAGAGGCATTTAAATCACAGGTAGGAGAACGCTTCGCTGGCAAAATCGAAGTAGACTATGCCTTCCAATCTCTCGATGACCTCCCCGAGGGCTACGCTGTGCCAGAAGGCCGCGTCAAACCATGGGGCACCGCACATGCTCTGCGTGCTGCTCGCCACGTCGTGGACACCCCCTTTGGCGTTGTAAATGCCGACGACTTTTACGGAGCGGATGCCTTTATGAAGGCCGCCGCCTTCCTCACAGCTGACAGCTGCGGCTGCGGTTGCAAGAGCCACTACGGCATGATTGGCTACCCTCTCAAAAACACCCTCAGCGACCATGGTGATGTCAACCGCGGAATCTGCGGCATCAATGATGGCTTCCTCGACAGCGCAGAGGAATACACAGAAATCAAGGTCGAAGCCGACGGCGTCTGCCGTGGTAACAACTTGAAGGGAGAACGCCTTCCCGTGAACCCAGAGGAACTTGTCTCCATGAACTTCTGGCTCTTCCCCGCCCACTTCATCCAGCAAATTGAAGAACACTTCACCAGCTTCATGAAGGAAAGCGGCACAGAGCTCAAGAGCGAGTGCTTCATCCCCACTGTAGTAGATGAACTCATCCACAACGGCACAGCCGACTGCCGCGTCATCGAAACCAGTGCTAACTGGTTGGGTGTTACCTACCCCAGCGACAAGCCCGCGGTAGTAGAAAGCATCCAAAAGCTGACCGACACAGGTGTTTACCCTGCCTCCCTCGTCTAAGAACCCTCAAAAGAAGAAAATCACCAAAATGTTTGATTTAAAGAAAATAGCATCCTGCTTTGACCTACGTGGCGACTTCGTCCATGGAGAGCCCTATGGTTCTGGTCACATCAACGACACCTTCCGCCTTGAGATAGATCAGGCAGGACTGCGCGTCAACTACATCCTCCAGCGCATCAATAGCAATGTCTTCAAGCAACCCATTCCCCTCATGGAAAACGTCAAGCGCGTCACGGATGAATCCCTCCGTGCCCTGCAAAGCGAAGGCTGCAAAGAAGCATTCCGCCGCACCCTGACCATCATCCCTGCCCATGATGGAAAGCCCTACGTACAGGATGAAGACGGACACATCTGGCGTGTCTACCCCTTCATCGAGCGTGCACGCACCTATGATATGATAGAGCACCCTGACCAATGTGTAGAAGTAGCGCGCGCCTTTGGTAACTTCCAAAAGCTCGCAGCGGAACTCCCCGGAGAGCCCCTCTTTGACACCATCCCTGACTTCCACAACACAAGCAAGAGATTTCAGAACTTCAAAAACGCCCTTGCAGCCGACCCCTTGGGACGCGCAGCAGAAGTGCAAAAAGAGATTGACTGGTTCCTTAGCAGAGAAGAAGACTGCCACCTAGTCGTCAACTACCTTGCTAGTGGAGAACTGCCTATGCGCGTCACCCACAACGACACAAAGCTCAACAACGTCATGTTAGACGACGTCACAGGCGAAGGCATCTGCGTCATCGACCTCGACACCACCATGCCCGGATCTGCGCTCTATGACTTTGGTGACATGATACGCACCTCCACATCACCTGCAGCAGAAGACGAGAAAGACATCTCACTAGTCACCATGCGCATGGAATACTTTGAAGCACTGGCAAAAGGCTACTGCGAGGCGGCAACCTTCCTCACACCCTTGGAAAAAAGCCTCCTACCCTTCTCTGGCAAACTGCTGACCATGGAGTGTGGCATGCGCTTCCTCACAGACTACTTGGAAGGCGACACCTACTTCAAGATTAAGCATCCAGAGCACAACCTCGATCGTTGCCGCACACAGATAGCCCTCGTAGAATCCATCGAAGCCCAGCTCGAGGAGATGAAGGCAGTCGTAGAAAAGTACTAAGTAAAACGCCATTAGTGCAAAATAAGTCTTGCAAGTCATAGGAAAGCTGATAAAATGCCCCTTCTTGTTGGTCGATTGCCGCAGCCACGAAAATCAACCCACAAAATACATATAAAAACATGAGCGAAATTAATCTCGACGACTTCAAGACAAGCGAAAAGGACACAGGTTCTACTGGTTATCAAGTAGCCCTGCTCACAAAGCGCATTGTACATCTGACAGCCCACCTTGGCATCAACAAGCATGACTACGCATCACGTCGTGGTCTTCTGATGATGGTAGCAAAGCGACGCAAGTTGCTGAACTACGCTAAGCGTACAGACAATGCACTTTATCTGAGCCTGCTCAAGCGTCTTGGACTCCGTCACTAAGATAAAAATCACTTTGATTATATCAACCGCACTCGTAACTGGGTGCGGTTTTTTTTTGATGAGAGGGCGACGCTATTGTGACATCGCTAGTCGCATCATCTCTCGCACCCGCGGCTGTGGTAGTACGCCCCACTCCATCTGGTTCATCACATAGGCAAAGCTATACCCCTGCCCTGTCTCTGCACATCCATGTGCACCCCCTGCCCCAGCATGCCCAAAGCCTCTCTCAGGTATGCAATCCTCTGCCTTCACCATCGCCCCACAACTAAAGCTGGTCTCCCGACACATGATCATGTCATAGCCCTTACTCTGTTGCTGACAAAGTGCTGGCAATAGTTCCTCCCGTTGCAATAGCTGCTGGTAAAATGCCGCCAAGCCCCGCGCACTGGCTATGCCACCCCTAGCAGGGTCTCCACTATGCCACGCGGTCTCTTGGTTGAAGGCGCGCACACTTTCCAGCCCCCTAATGGCATGAAAGGCACGATGCACGGGGCTGTCCGTCTGCTGATAGAGGCGGTAGAATTCCTTGTCACTATCAGCTATGCTATCCTGTATGCGCGGGGGGCGTAGTTTCTTGATGCGGGGGTATATTTCAGGAGAGAGTTCTCCTAGATAGAGGTCTAAGCCGAGTGGCGCGCGCCACTCTCTTTCCCAGTAGGTGCAGATGCGTTCTCCTGTGAGTTGCCGCATGATGATGTCCATGATGGGGCCTATGCTCTGGGGATGATAACCATGCTGCGGGGGCTGCCAAGCAGGGCTACTTTGCTCCACGGCGCGTTGGCATTCGTCCAGTTGACTGTATTCTGGTTGCCATGCTAGGTAGGCTAGCCCCAGTTGGTAAGAGAGGAGTTGCGCGATGCTAGCATGGGGTAGGGGAAAGCATGGCCATATCTCACCCAGTGGGCATTGCTCTGTGAGTCCGCGCTTGTAGAGGGCATCTAGTATGCAGGCTGCGCCCACTACCTTGGTGGCGGAAAAGATGGGGACGAGGCTGTCCGCATTCCAGCCTTCTCCTGCACACAGGGTGTAGCATTCTTTCCCCTGCTTCCAAAGGCTGAGGGATGCCCCACCAGCTGGTAGGCGATCTAGGAGATGTTGCAGCTTTTCTCGTGTCGCGCTCATCTATCTAAGGGGCGTATGCTGAGGATTTCTACAGCTTTGTCTATGACACGAAAGCTCAACTCATAGGGGGCGATAATGAGGTGGTAGACGCGCTCTGGGTCGTCTTGGTAGGCAGGGCGGGGATCTTGGGAGAGCAACTCTATGGCTGTTTGCCTCCATGCCGCATCGGGCAAGTCCACCCCCGCGGCAAAGCAGACGGGAAGCGATTCTTTCCACTCATGCTGGCTGGCAAAGCCTCCTTTCGCCTCTGGCAGGGCATCTGCATAGGGCAGGTAGGGCTTGATATCATAAATGGGTGTTGCGTCTACCATGTCTGCACCTGATACCTCGATGATGGCTCCATCCTTTGCATGGGGGGTGATGCTTTCTATCTTGACGACGGAGAGACCCAAGGCATTGGGACGAAAGGAGGAGCGGGTTGCAAAGACGCCCATGCGCTCATTCCCCCCCAGTCGCGGGGGACGCACGGTGGGTTGCCACTTTTCACCATGAAGGTGAAAACGCCAGATGAGCCAGAGGTGGGAAAAATCCTCCAATCCGCGAAAACACTCTGCTTGCCTATATTCTGGTTCAAAGACTATCCAGCTGCGCAGGGAGGGCACCATATTCGCTTGGCGAGGGATGCCAAACTTCTCGCGTAGCGCGGAGCGCAGATGGGCTATGGGTTTCATGTCGCGCTAGATTCCTTGTCAACCACCACGCCAAAGGCTTCTTCCATGAGCTGGTGGTAGACAGGGCGTTTGAAATCGGGCACGCAGTCAAAGTCCATGTCCTGCGGGCGTATCCAGCGATAGTTACAAAACTCCTTTTGATCCAACCAAGGCTCGGATCGCATATCATGCAGGAGGAAGAGGAAGTAATGCTGCTCTTGCCCCGCGTAGGGAATGCCGCGTTTTTGAAATACGCGGGCTCTATCTGCCTCAGAGTAATCATAGCGATAAGGTCCAAAGCAGGCGACCATATCATATTCATTAGGGCGCAGACCAGTCTCCTCCATACCCTCGCGCTGGGCAGCGATGAGGAGGTCTTCCCCTTGGCTGACCCCACCCTGCGGGAACTGCCAACAGCCGCGTGGCCAAACACGTTCGCAAACTAGTATTGTGCCATCAGGGCGTTGGTAGATGACTGCTGCATTAGGGCGATAGAGATCCTTTTGACTCATAAGACAGGGTTATTATAAGCTTTGAAACGCGCCATGGCAAGGAAATTACAATATCACCGACTCCAGCAGAGTGCGCGTGTAGTCATGCTGAGGTCGGTGGAAAACCTGCTCTGCCGTACCGTACTCCACAATGTGCCCCTGCTGCATCACTGCAATATCATCAGCTATATAGTGAACTACGGACAAATCATGGGAGATAAAAAGTAGACAGAGGTTCATCTCCTGCACCAAATCCATGAGCAGATTGAGTATCTGGCTCTGTATGGAGACATCCAAGGCCGACACGGGCTCATCCGCAATGATGAGGGCGGGGCGCGGGGCGAGAGCCCGCGCGATGGCTATACGCTGTCGCTGACCGCCAGAAAACTCATGCGGGTACTTGTGCATATGCTCCGCAGACAAGCCCACGCGGGTAAGCAACTGCGCCACGGCATTTTCTTTTTCTGCGCGACAGCGTAGTTGCTTTGCCATGTCTTTCCGCTGACTGAGAGCCTCTAGCAGCGTCTCATACAAGCTGTATCGCGGATTGAGAGAGCTGTAGGGATCTTGAAATACCATCTGAAAGTCAAGACGGTGGGCGCGCAGCTGGGAAGAGGGTAACTCACTAAGACAAAGCCCATCCAACACAATACGCCCTGCACTCAGGGGCTGCAACTGCATGATAGCGCGAGAGAGCGTTGACTTCCCACAGCCCGATTCTCCGACCAAGCCGAGAATACGCCCCCTCTCCATATAGAGGCTCACGCCATCCACAGCGCGCACGGTATCACGCACACCGCCCCAAAGTTTTTTTCTGGGAAAGTGGACATGGGCATCTTGAACTTCGAGAAATGGCACGCCTCTAGCATAGCCTAGCAGCCCTCAAGGAGCAAGGAAAAAGGCAGTTCAGCCCTTTTCTCCTTGCATCCTCTGTCACGATTTGTTATGCTAGAAATCATAATGAAAATTCCAATCATTCCCGCCCTAGCTGTTCTATTATCTACCACTCTTGCCACGGCACAAGAGTACAACAAAGGTATAAACATTATTCCCATCCCTCTCCAACTAAAAGAGACTCAACAAGCACCCTTCAATCTTACGCTTGACACAACAATCTCTTCATCTGGTGAGCAAGCCGAAGTCATTGCCCAATTCTTTGCCGAAAAACTCCGCGCCTCCACGGGCTTCCCCCTGAAAGTAATGCCCAAAGATGGAGCAATCTCCCTCTCCATTGATGAATCACTCGATTCAAAGCCCGAGGGCTACAAGCTATCCGTCACCTCCAAGTCCGTCAGCATTATCGGCAAGGACGCAGCGGGTCTCTTCTACGGGATGCAAAGCTTTCTTCAACTCTTCCCAGCCGAGATTGCTAGCCTGAAAAAAGTAGAAGGCATCACTTGGCAAGCCCCCACCGTGGAAATCACAGACGCCCCCCGCTTTGGCTACCGCGGTGTCATGCTCGACGTCTGCCGTCACTTCCAATCTGTAGA
>CAYJON010000090.1:0-9863 GCA_964371795.1 uncultured Akkermansia sp.
CTCATCCAAACTGCTGCCAAAATTCAAAGCTGCTAATTTTGCAAGGTCCCCATAAGCGCGGCTAGTATTATGCGCGTAGCCTTGTAATTTTGCCTGCGAGTTGGCTATATAGTTATACTGTAACCCGTAGCTAGTCTCATAAGGTGTGTAGTTGTAGAGTGTGTATGTGCCATTGTCACTATCGACTTTTCCGCCAAGGACAATATTAGAGTTAAAGGACGTACTCGCCTGACCTAATGCCCCCGTATCCGTGAACTCGATATGTACATTAATGCGCTCTGATGGAGTGACATTACCTAAGAGTTCTTGCCAGTAGTCAATGACATTGCCCACAGATTGGTGAAACTCTGCGCGAGATGCCCCAGAGGATGCGTCAACGCTAGTATAATCAATATCAATATTGAATAAATTGTTAAAAATACCACTCTCATCTTCCTGCCAACTGGCGGCAAAGAGCTGGCTAGTGGAGAGAAAAGCGAACAGTGTGATGGGGCGTGCTTTCATGGTGATTTAATGTTATATTTTAGTAATTATTGTCAAATTTGTCAACGATCAAATTCGCATAATACAGTTTTTAAATAAGCCTTGCCAGAGAACTTTTATGTGGGTATACTCAAAATGATGATGCGCTAAGACCTAGCGCCAAGCAAAATGATAGAAATTACGTCACAGGAACCAATCGCCTCTGGATCGCATCGCTCAATATATATCCATCCACATGACGAGAATAGGATTCTTAAAATCACCAATTTTGAGATCTTGCACCGTCGTCGGCAAAATTCTAAGTGGACAAAAAGATTGCGCTCATTAAAGACATTTAATGAAACGCACAAGGAACTCAAGGCACTACAGCTATGGCACAAAAAATATGGTGATGCAATTTTTGCCCATATACCCCGCTTTTATGGCATGGTCGAAACCTCCAAAGGGATGGCCATGGAATTGGATTTCATCCACAATGACCGCAAGGTAACCAGCCTGCGCGCCTTTATCAAGCAGAATGGTAAAACGGACGCCATCAGAAAAGCCGTTGATGATTTAGGTCGCTTTATAGAGAAATATAGCTTGATTATCAGAGACTTTGCACTAGAAAATGTCGCTGTCAAGCTGCAAGACGGACAGCCTGTGCTGTATATTATTGATGGATACGGAGTTTCGGAATTAATCCCCGTGTCAAAAATACCCTTCATCGCGAGGAAAAAAGCAGTCAGACGCTTTCAACGATTTTTTGAATTCTTTGAAAGAATGCCGACCAATTGATAAATCAAATCCCTAGCAATTAGCATTGACAGTTTCCCGAAGCCTAGCTATCATAAGCCCATGGAAACACGCATCGTTCAGGTTGATTTATTAGACGATCTTAGCCCCTTTTATCAGGAGCTAGCAGGCATGCTCAGAGAGGGCGAAGTCGTCGCCTTGCCAACGGAGACAGTCTATGGATTGGGCGCTGATGCCTTTCATGCTGAGGCCGTCGCAAAGATTTTTGCCGTCAAGGAACGCCCCAGCTTTGACCCCCTTATCTGCCACCTACCCAGCAGCAAGAGCCTCGCTGATGTCGCCGATATCCCCGAAGAGCTCCGCGAGCTAGTCAGCACCCTAGCCAAGGAATTCTGGCCAGGTCCCATGACCTTGGTGCTGCCCAAGAAGGACATTGTCCCCGATATCGTCACCAGTGGGCTGCCTACAGTCGCCTGCCGCGTGTCAGCCCATGAAGTCATGCGCGGCGTCACGCGTGCCTTGGGTCATCCCATTGCTGCACCCAGTGCCAACCGCTTTGGGCATATCTCCCCAACCAGCGCCGCAGCCGTAGAAAAAGAGCTAGGCGGACGCATCCCCCTCATCGTGGACGCAGGCGCATGCAGCGAAGGGCTAGAGAGCACCATCATCGCCCCCATGATAGACGAAAAAGGCAATCCCGCAGTGAAGCTCCTACGCGAAGGCCCTGTCACACGCGAGCAACTGCGCAAAATCTGCCGTGTCATCCGTCTCAAGAAGAATGAGACCAAGACCGCAGGTATAGAAGCCCCCGGTCAGCTAGAAAGCCACTACGCGCCAACAAAACCCCTGTACCTGCAAGCCCCGAGAGAAGTATTTGTCCCCCAAGAAGGCGTGCGCTATGGCCTCATCAGCTATCAGGGCGAAGGAAAGTTAGCCTCGCAGGATTGTTGGGAGGAGGTCATGCCTCTCTCTCCTGGTAATGGTCGATTGGCAGAGGCCGCCATACGACTCTTTGCTATCATGCGCGCCATGGATGAATGCGAGAACGTCGATGTCATCATAGCAGAGCAATTGCCTGAGACAGGCTTGGGCTACGCCATGATGGACAGGCTGCGCCGTGCCTCACATGGTAGTGCGCAGTAAGAACGCTACAAAGAAATAAAGCTGTGAGAAGCCTCTTCTCACAGCTTTTCAAATGTACCCTTATCGCGTCGCTCTAGGACGGTAAAGCCCGCCTTCTTTGCATCAGAAATAGAGATGGGTGCGGTGAGCTTTGGGCTATTGACAGGTGAGATGATTTTTCTCACTGGGTTTTTGCAATAAAAGCAGTGGGTGAGGGCAGGGCGGCTCAGCGGGCGCATCAGCTCAAAGGCAGTGCGGCAGCGACGGCAAGACTGCGCCTCGTCCTCGGGGTTTTCTGAGATGTATTGATAGATGGGCATAGCAGAAAAAAAAGAAAAGCGCGGACTGGCTAAGAAGCAGTCCGCGAAATTCTGAGTATGATAAATTCTGTTCTTACCAGCTGGACTTAGTCACACCTGGGATCATACCTGCGCTCGCCAGCTCGCGGAATGCGATACGGGAGAGGTGGAAGCGACGCATGAACGCGTGGCGACGACCTGTGATCTCGCAGCGATTAACGCGACGGATGGGTGATGCGTTGCGGGGGAGCATGGTGAGACCGACGTAGTCGCCCTCAGCTTTCAGCTTGGCGCGTAGCTCGGCGTAGCGAGCGGCGACTGCTGCCTTCTTCTTGTTTCTTTCGATCCAGCTTTTCTTAGCCATAACTTGTGGGGGAAATATTTACAGGATTACGAAGTTAAAGTCAAGACGAAACTGAAAAAAAATCATCTTTTATCCATTTTTTCCTTCTTTTCTATCTTTTTTCTAATGAAGAGAACTCATTTTGTGTCATAGCTTTCTATGAAGGATCAAAAAACACCTACTAATCCCGATGATACCGTAAAGGCCTGTGCTCGTGCCGAGAAGATGCAGCAAGAGCCCCTGTTGGATCAAGCTACCCAGATCAGCGAGGAAGAGCAAGGGCACCCTCTTCCTGTCATGGGAGAGCTCTACAACGAGTACTCTGATAGCGACCCCAACGACAGCTTCTTGCAGTCGCCAGAGTGCCCAGAGGACTAATCATAGGGCATTGCGCGAAGGCGTTCTTTGCGCAGGTCCTCACGCATTTGATAGGCCGTGCGCCCTCGGTGGGAGCGCGGGTCAATATCACGCGCCCTCTCAAGCTCCTTGACGGCTTCGAGGAAAATTTCCTCCGTCTCTACAGTGTGCGCGCCATCGTAGAGCTGCGTGTAGAGTTGCAGGAGTAGGGGGTAGAGGTAGTTGAGGCGCAAGAGTTGCTCTAGCTCCTCTGTGCAGGCTGTATTGTCTGCTAGCAGGCGGCAGCGCACTATCCAGTTGCGCAGGACGTCTGCTGTGGGCTTGGGCTCTCTTGCTAGCTCGCAGCGTAGTAGGTAGAGCTCGCTGGAAAGGTGGGCGGAAAAATCATCGGGTAGAATGGGGCTGCTAGCCGCGTCTTTTTCTGCTTGGGTGATGCGGTAGGCACGCAGTTGCTCTCCCTCCAGCTTGGCATAGTTTTGTCCCTTGTGTCGCATGATGAGGCAGGGGAGGTTGCGTACCCCAGCGGCTATGGCCTTGGCGACCTTCTTTGTAGTCGCCTCGTCGCGGGCAGGGGAGGCTGCCAGCGCGATGAATTGCCAGCGCGCCTGACTGTCGCTGGGCTCGACCAGCTTTTCCTTGAGGGCGTTGAGCTGCTCTTCATCCCACTCTGCGGGATAATAGAGGATGTTTTCTAGCACAGTGGGGAGCGGTGCTGCAAGGAGCACCGTGTGGCTCAATCCGAAAAGGCAGAAGGCTCTCCACATGGCTTAGGCGGCTTTTAGGGTGATTCTTCTGAGCCTACTCGCGAGATGATGATGCGCTTGAAGCGGGAATCAACATCTTCGGAGCTTGTGGCAATGCCCTCCATATCCGCCAGTGCATTATGGACGAGGCGGCGTTGGTAGGCATTGAGGGGCTCCATGCGTAGAGGCTTGCCGGACTTGAGCACGCTTTCGGCGCGGGAGCGCGCACGGCGCAGTAGTTTTTGCTCCTGACGCTCCCTGTACTCATCACAGTCAACGCGAACACGCGCTGCATCGGGTTGGGTGCACTGCATGCTGCGGTTGACTAGGTACTGCAAATCATCCAACCTGTCGCCATCCTCGCCAATGAGGAACTTGGCCTGCGGGCTGTGAATCATCAAGCAGAGGCTATCTTCATAATTCTGGACAGTGATGGTGTATTCAAAGTCCAGCGCACTGAGCAAGCGTTGCAAGGTCTCGGTGGCGAGTTGTTCTAATTCTGGAAGATTCATGATGATAAAATGAGTTGATTATTGGGAGGTGGAGAAAGGGGGGGGGAGGGGAGTGGGGGGAGGACAAATTATTCTTCGCCACGGAAGACGCCAAGGAAGCGCAGCAGGAAGATAAAGAGATTGATGAAGTCCAGATAGAGGGTGAGCGCGCCGAGAATAGCGGGCTTGCCCTGTTGGCTTTCTTCAAGCACACGCCCTTCTTCGATGAGCTTTTGGGTATCATAGGCTGTCAGAACACTGAAAATCACAACACCTGCCGCAGAGATGATAAAGCTCATCATGCTGCTCTGGACAAAGTAATTGACAAGGCTAGCAATAATCAGACCAATGAGAGCCATGAGCATCGCGCGTCCAACGCCGCTGAGATTACGCTTGGTAAAGGCACCATAGAGCGACATTGCACCAAATGTGCCCGCTGTGCAGGCAAAGGCAATACCCACAGACTGCTGGGTGTAGATGACTAGCAAGGGGCCAAACAAGAGCCCCGACAGGGCAGAGTAGGCAAGGAAAAGCGTGCCCAGCGCGCCAGCTGTGAGGCGATTAGCCCCAAAAATCATGATAAGGATGATGCCAATGCTGCCACCGATGACGAGAAAGCGGTTAAAGCCCGTGGAGACCCAGCTCATAATCTCGTATGATTGAGCAGTATAGGTTGCCACGCCAGCGGTCAAGAGCAAGGCGATAGACATCCAAAGATAGACTTTGTTGAGGTACACGCGTACCAGCGCATTAGACTGATCGCTGTGTTGATGAGATACACTAGGTGTCGTATATGAACCATTCATAAGACAAAGCATATCATCACAGCCTGAGATGTCAAGGATTTTTCGTTCTATTTCTAACAAATTCGCTTGACATAATAGTTACATGTGGTAACATGTTTACCACCCTATCCCCCAAAAATTAATCGATGAGACTAAGACTACCAAATTACCTTTGGCTAATCAGTGCGAGTGTGTCCCTGTCGACCACACTCGATGCCGCAAACACGCAGTCAAGCTATATCTATGACGATTATTACACACTGCTGGAGGATATTGAAAAGTATACTGGATCTGAGATACCATCACATATCACAATTACGGGCAATGGACAGAGCGTTGTGAATGGGAGTGAGCATCATGGATTTCAAATCATGGGGACGAATGCGGCTCACGACATGACGCTAGTGACTGTCAGTGGGATAGCCGCGTTTACTGGCTTCGCCGATAGTCCTAATTTACCGACAGAATCAGTCGATGAAGCTGGGGCTGCTTTCATGCTAATCGCTGGATCGCAGTTGGAGTTCGTGGGCTACGATGTGAATAATAGAATCCTCTTTAGTAACAACACTGTCACTGGAAGTGGAACTTATGCTGAGGGCGCGGCTATGCATATTTCTGGGGGCAGTAACGTGGGCAATATCTATGCTGACTTCGACGGTAATGCTGTCTATTTGAATGATGTCAGTACAAGTGGTTCCTACGCCCGCGGTGCGGCTTTGAATATAGGTAGTGAGAGGGCGGGTGCCCCTAAAGAAGTCTCCACGACAGGAGATATCTATGGGAAATTTACCAACAACATAGCCGAATTTGGTGGCGCAATCTATGTGGGTCAGCACGGCAAAATAGGCGATATCTATGGATCTTTTACAGGAAATATAGCCGATGGCAGCTCGCGCGCCACTGGTTCCACAGGTGCTGCTAGTGGTGGTGCCCTGCGCGTGTATCTGTCTGACTTGTCCGATATTTACGCAGACTTTAAGGGCAACATCGCCTACGGGGAGGGGAGTGCTGTAAACGGCGGCGCCATCGCACTGACTCGATCTAGCTTTGAAAATAATATAGGTATCATCCAAGGCGATATGCGTGAGAATATTTGCTATTCAGAGAGAAGTGGTGCCAATGGTGGATTCTTCTCCATCATGGATCAGGTGGTCGGCCAAAACATCCACATTGTCGACTCGACCATAGAGGACAATATTGTTGCTACGAAGTCAGGCAGCGCGCGCGGTGGTGCATTCTTCGTAGACGACTCGGCCGTCTACATCGAAGCGCGTCAAAGCAACGTGCTCATCAGTGACAACTACAGCCTCACGGGGGCGACATGGGACGATACAAGCTCCACCGTGACTGGCGGTGTACGAGATTACAATGCCATCTATTCCGTCAACTCGACACTCAATCTCCTCACCCAGCAGGGTAATACCATCACCATCAACGATAGCATTTACGCGAGTAGTGCGAGTCAAATGAGTATCAGCTCCACCTCAGAGAGGACGGAGGGCTATGATGTCTACCTCAATGATGCGGTGATCAATTGGGATGTGATAGTGGACAACGCACGAGTGAAACTAGGTAGCCACACGCACAAGGATAACACGCTTTCTCCCACCGGCGATTTTGTGACAAACGCGGGATTGCGCGGCAGCACACTATCCATTAGCAGCACCTCACTGGTCAACACCAGTGCAAGTTACCTGAATGCGGCGGACTCAATCAGCAACAAGGGTGATATAGAGTTTACAGGAGGTGATCTCAAGATAGGTATCAACCTTGACCAAGCAGATCTTACCGATGCTGAGCGCAGCGGCAACTACTTCATCCAAGCGGACACAATCATGAGCAACGGAGCTGCGGTCTACGGTGATACCGTTCACGTGAATGACACATTGTTGATGCAGGCGGCGGCCTCTGTCGATGTGAAAACGCTGCTCTACTCCGGCTACGATATGCATGATATCAATGGCACGGATTCCACTTCGCATGATGGCAAGCAAATCGTCATGGAGGCAGGGACAACAATGGATTTTGATCTAGTGCGCTTGGAGATAGGCCACGCGACACGTGATGATTACTTTGACCTCATCGTGAGTGATGATGCGACAGGACCTATCGTGCATGATATTGATGGCTACGAGGTGGAGTTCTACCTCGGCGGCGCACTGCTAGAGCGCAATGAGCACTATCAAGTGAGCACACTGGACGATGGCGGATTGCGCATCCACTTCATCTACCCAGAGCCAAGCACAGTCACCCTGAGCCTAGTCGCGCTCACGGGCCTACTGGCACGCCGTCGTCGCCGTCGCCCTGCGCAGGGTTGACACGCAGAAGACGATAAAAAAAGCTGTCTCCTTGGGAGAGACAGCTTTTAGCAAAGTTATTTTACCATAAACCTACCGTAGATGATACCGTGGTTGTTAACGATGATGAAAAAGGGCTTACCTGCGCCTTCTACTCTATAAGTGAAAAGTTTAGCTAGACTTTCCCTGCTAATAGTACGGGTCTCTCCATTGGCCGCAGTATAAGGCATGCCCTCAAACATATTTCTGCGAACAGCAGTGAATGTGCATTTATTGGGGTCTATTTTTAACTTGGCAAAATAGGTATGAATAGCCTGAACGAAGCGCTCCTGCCGACTTTTGATGATCTCATTTAGGCCTTCAATTTGGAGAGCTTCCATGGGAGTAAAAGCAAGCATTGAAAAGGCAACGAGGGTTGAGAGTATTTTCATGATTCTTATTTTGGGGATTATTGATTAAAGCGCTATTTTTCAACTATTGAAAGGTATCGCAAAAAATGCGTTGATTTTATTTTACCATAAACCTACCGTAGATGATACCGTGGTTGTTAACGATGATGAAAAAGGGCTTACCTGCGCCTTCTACTCTATAAGTGAAAAGTTTAGCTAGACTTTCCCTGCTAATAGTACGGGTCTCTCCATTGGCCGCAGTATAAGGCATGCCCTCAAACATATTTCTGCGAACAGCAGTGAATGTGCATTTATTGGGGTCTATTTTTAACTTGGCAAAATAGGTATGAATAGCCTGAACGAAGCGCTCCTGCCGACTTTTGATGATCTCATTTAGGCCTTCAATTTGGAGAGCTTCCATGGGAGTAAAAGCAAGCATTGAAAAGGCAACGAGGGTTGAGAGTATTTTCATGATTTTTATTCTGGTGGTTATTGATTAAAGAGCTGTTTTTTGGATGATAGTCACGCTACCTCGCCATTACCGACAGGTATCACAAATATCAACTTAAAGAATACAGGTTAGCATGTACTACGTCAAGATTAAAAAATATCGCACAGCTTTTTGTACCCTCCTTGCGAATTACGAGACCACTCTGTTAGGTTACAAAAAATTACTCGAATTATTATTTATGATTGTTAAAGTGGAGAATTTTGTGTAGGCTTGGCTTTAAGAAAATAGCTTTTAAGTTATTGGATAAATATAGACAAATAAACACACGATGCCCCCTATGGATATACAGCACGACAATTCTTTATCAAATTCCCCCAAGTCAGGTATCTCTGTTCTCCTGCTCTGCCACAATCATG
This sequence comes from uncultured Akkermansia sp., assembly GCA_964371795.1. Lineage (GTDB taxonomy): Bacteria > Verrucomicrobiota > Verrucomicrobiia > Verrucomicrobiales > Akkermansiaceae > Akkermansia. The sequence continues at coordinate 8,912 of CAYJON010000090.1, forward strand.
AGGATTATATAGAAGAATGTCTCCTTTCCATTTTGAATCAAGACTATGAAGGCGATTTTGATATAGTCATTGGCGACGATGCCTCTACCGATCGTACCTGTGAAATCATCGAGCAGATATTACCCACACATCCGCGAGGTAAAGATGTTACTTTAGTCAAGCATAAGAAGAATCTCAATGTCAGCGGGAACTGCTATCATAGCACGGCTTATGCAAAGGGACGCTTCATCATGCGTTGTGATGCGGATGATGTTCAACGCCACGATCGCGTTCGAGAGATGGCACGCCTCATAGAACTCTATCCAGAGGCTCAGGTGTTCTCATCAAGATACTGTGTTATCGATAAAGATGGTAACAGGAGCGAGGTCGATGAAAAAGGCGAATGCAAGCTACAAGTCTATACCCCGTATCAGCGTTTTGAAAAAATCACCATCATCTGGGGTTGCCACTCCATGTGGGATCGTTCTATTATCGAAGACCTAGGAGACTTCACCGCTGGAAAACCCGATGATATGGTGCTCAGCTACCGCGCTTACTTGATGGGTTGCACAATCGTACACTCTCCCAAGGCCCTCGTTTATTATCGTCAACATGGGGAAAATATGTGCTTCTTCACGTCTTATGATGAGAGTATTCACAGATTAACCCAACTTTATATGACAGCGACAGCACAAATGATGCTGGATACCTGTACTCTTTACAACAAATTGGGGAAAAAGCAAAACTATAAACAAACGGATTACAATCTCCGTCAGGCCTATCACGCCCTGCGCAAGACACTTCTTCACCCCCATGTTATGTATGAAAATAATGTCATCACCAAATGGCGTTATCTGCTCTCCGCCTGCAGGGCCTACCCAAGTACAGCATACAAGCACCTATTTCGCATGCTCCCTTCCCCAGTTCAACGATTTTTAATACGTATCAAAAATCGTAAAAGGTGATATTGCAA
>CAYJON010000091.1:0-9804 GCA_964371795.1 uncultured Akkermansia sp.
AAGGTGGACAGTAAATAAGAATTCGCTTGACTCTCAGCCACCGCTTGCTATACTAACTAAAAAGCACATTACATGAAAGGTATCATTCTAGCAGGCGGTTCTGGCTCTCGCCTTTACCCCCTGACGCAGATCACGTCAAAGCAGCTGCTGCCTGTTTACGACAAGCCGATGATTCATTACCCTCTCTCTACTCTCATGCTCTTCGGGATTAGGGAGATACTCATCATCTCCACCCCACAGGATACTCCCAATATTGAAAAGCTGCTCGGCGATGGCTCTCAAATTGGTATCAAGTTACAATACGCCATCCAAGATGAGCCTCGAGGTATTGCTCAAGCTTTTACGATTGGTGCGGATTTTATCGCTGATGATGATGTGTGCCTCATTTTAGGGGATAATATTTTCTACATGGCAGATCAGTGCTACAGCTTCCGCAAGCAGATGGATGATCTGGATGGGGCTCTTATCTTTGCCTACCATGTCAATGATCCAGAACGCTTTGGCGTGATAGAGTTCGATAAGAGCTACAAGGCTCTCTCTATCGAGGAAAAACCCAAGGTGCCTAAGTCCAATTACGCGGCTGTCGGGCTCTATGTCTACAACAATGATGTGGTCAAATATGCCCAAAATTTGAAACCCTCCGCCCGTGGAGAGTACGAAATCACCGACATCAATAAAATCTATCTGGAACAAAACCGCCTGAAGGCCTGTGTCTTTGCGCGTGGTACAGCATGGTTGGATGCGGGTACGCCCGACAGCCTCTTTGAAGCAGGGCAGTATGTGCAGATTTTAGAAAAACGTCAGGGGCTCAAAATCTCTTGCATAGAGGAAATTGCCCTGCGCTGGGGTTATATTGATAGCAAGCAACTGCGTGCGATTATTGAGGGGCTTAATGACTGCGACTATAAGAGTTACTTAGAAAAGATTTGCAAGGAATATGATGAACTTCATTCAGACGGCAATTGAGGGGCTTTGGATAGCTGAACCGCGTGTCTTTGAGGACTCTCGGGGCTATTTCTTTGAGAGCTACAGCGAAAAGGTTTTTCACGCGCAGGGTATCACTAATCATTTTGTGCAGGATAATCAGTCCATGTCTGTCCGTGGTGTGATTCGCGGCCTACATGCCCAAGCTGGTGAGCACGCACAGGCAAAGCTGGTGCGCGCCCTTCATGGACGTATTTTGGATGTGGCCGTGGATATACGCGAGGGCTCTCCTACCTACGGTCAGCACGTGGCGGTGGAACTCTCCGCAGAAAATAGACGCCAGCTGTTCATCCCACGCGGTTTTTTACACGGTTTTTCCGTGTTGAGCGAGTCGGCTATCTTTTCCTACAAATGCGATAATCTCTATTGCAAGGATGCAGAGATAGGTGCTAGATTTGATGATACTCAACTGGGGATAGATTGGCAAATCCCTGTCGATGAGGCCATCATATCGGATAAGGATAGAGAATTGAAAGCTTTTGAGTATGTTACTCGTTACGGGATCTAAGGGGCAGTTGGGCACCGAGCTACGCGCACGCCTTCCCCATGCCCTCTATGTGGATATAGAGGAACTGGATATCACCGATGAGGCCGCTGTGCGCGACTTTGTCCGTGCGCATGAGGTAGATAGCATCATCAACTGCGCTGCCTACACTGCTGTTGATAGGGCAGAGCAGGATGTGGAGCTCTGCACGCAGGTGAATGTGGCAGGACCACGCAATCTCGCCCTCACAGGCGCACGCATCATCCATGTCTCCACCGACTATGTTTTTGATGGCTGCGCCCACCGTCCTTACAAGGCAACAGATGAGCCCCAGCCCATGTCCGTCTACGGTCGTACCAAGTTAGAGGGAGAGAAGGCCGTCTTGCAGCATGCGAGCACTGCCATCATCATACGCACAGCGTGGCTTTACTCTGCCCACGGTGCCAACTTTGTCAAGACCATGCTGCGCCTCGGGCAGGAGCGCGATTCCCTAGGCGTGGTGGCTGACCAGATAGGCAGCCCCACCTACGCGGGGGACTTGGCAGATGCCATTGTTGCCATCCTACCCCAGCTAAAAGAGGGGCAGCAGGGCATTTATCATTTTACTAATGAGGGTGTTGCCAGCTGGTATGACTTTGCTGTAGAAATCATGCAGCAAGCAGGTCTCGCCTGTCAGGTCAAGCCCATCTCCACAGAAGAATATCCCACGCCAGCCGCTCGTCCTTTTTACAGTGTGCTGGACAAAAGCAATATCAAATCAGATTTTAACATCACCATCCCCCACTGGAAGGAAAGTCTCATCTCATGTCTCAAGCAATTATAGTCACTGGAGGCGCAGGTTTTATCGGCGCAAATTTTGTCCCCTACTTTGCCCAAAAGTACCCAGAATATCTCATCATCAACCTCGATAAGTTGAGCTACGCGGGCGACCTGTCCAATGTGGCAGAGTGTGAGGACATGCCCAATTACCGCTTTGTGCAGGCAGATATCTGCGACCTAGCGGCACTGGAAAGCATCTTTGCAGAGTATGATGTGCGTGGTGTCATCCACTTTGCCGCAGAAAGCCATGTGGACAACTCCATCACAGGGCCTCGTGCCTTTATTGAGACCAATGTGATAGGTACTTTCAACCTGCTGGAGGTGGCGCGTGCGCGCTGGATGGAAAAGCCCCATGTCTACAAGGCAGAGTACGCGGGCTGCCGCTTCCACCACATCTCCACCGATGAGGTATACGGCTCACTGGGTGCAACGGGGCTCTTTGAAGAGACCACACCCTATGCGCCCAATTCTCCCTATTCTGCCTCCAAGGCGAGTTCCGATTTCCTCGTGCGTGCCTACTACCACACCTACGGGATGGAGGTCACCACCTCCAACTGCTCCAATAACTATGGACCAAAGCAGCATAAGGAAAAGCTCATCCCCAAAATCATTCAAAACTGCCTCGCAGAGCTCCCCATCCCCATCTACGGACAGGGCGACAACGTGCGCGACTGGCTCTACGTCATCGACCACTGCACCGCCATTGACCTAGTCTACCATACAGGGCGAGCAGGAGAGACCTACAACGTGGGCGGGCGTAATGAGCGCACTAACATGCAAATTGTCAATACTATCTGCGCCATCATGGATGAGAAACGCCCCCGCCCCAATGGACGGCCACACAGTGATCTCATCACCTTTGTTGAGGACAGGGCGGGTCATGACAAACGCTACGCCATTGATGCCACCAAGATAGAGGACGAGTTGGGCTGGAAGGCTGATGAGAACTTTGACAGTGGTATTGTTAAGACCATTGATTGGTACATGCAAAACTGACTCTAAGCATGAGCGACAATATATCCATCGTCACCCTAGAGCAATGCTTTGGTTGCACGGCCTGTGCCAATCTCTGCCCAACGGCAGCGATTAGCATGCAGGAGGATGAGGAAGGATTTTTGTCCCCCGTGGTGGATGAACAATTGTGTACAAGCTGCAAACTTTGTCAAAAATCCTGCCCCGCCCTACATGATGCACCCGCTGCACCCGCTGTGCAGCGAGCCATTATCACATGGAACAAGGATGCCCATGCCCATGCGGGCAGCTCCTCGGGCGGCTTTTTCACCGCCTGCGCCAAGTGGATATACAATCAAGGCGGCTACGTCTGTGGGGCTAGCTATGATGACAGGGGCATAGTCAGCCACATCATCAGCGCCGACCCTGCTGATCTAGAAAAACTGCGCGGCTCAAAGTACCTGCAAAGCAATTTAGGCAATTGCTTCCAAGAGATACGCAAACTCCTCAGAAAGAAGAAAGCCGTCCTCTTCTGCGGCACACCCTGCCAAGTTGCAGGACTACTCAGCTACCTCAAAAAAGACTACGAAACACTCTACACACTGGATCTCGTCTGCTTAGGCGCACCGTCACAACGCTCTTTCACGGAGTATCTGGTGGAAAAGTTTGGGGAGAATCAACGCTACTCTTATTTTAACTTTCGAGATAAACGCCACGGCTACTACAAATCCAACTTTGTCGTCCAAGATGAACAGGGGACGGAGATAGCTGCCATCAACTATGATGACAGCTACTTCATGGCTTTTTTGAAGAAGTTAAACTCCCGACAATGCTGTCAGAGCTGCCACTTTTCTAATACCAATCGCCTATCTGATATTTCACTCTCGGACTTTTGGGCTGTGATGAAGCGTTACCCCAGCCTCCCCTACGAAAAAGGTGTCTCGGCCATCATCGTCAACACTAAGAAGGGAGAAGAACTGCTTGAGCAGGTTAGAGAGGAACTCAGCTACATCAAAGAAATCCCCATTAGAGAAATGAGGCAACCCGCTATCCAGCATGCCGTCAAATCACACCCCAATCGAGAACTCTTCTTCCAGTTAAGAGAATTGCCCTTCTCAGAGCGCGTCTCCCAATGTCTCGGGACAAAGCGCGTGGGCATCATCAACTTCCAAGATGAAAACGCGAACTACGGGGCACTGCTTGTCTCCTTCTCCATGAAGCGAGTCATTGAGCAGCTGGGCTACGAGGCCTATAACATCAATTATCGCAGAAAGCACAAGGCAACAATCAACCCCATGTTCCAGCAATTCAGCGATGATTACCTCCAACTCACTGAAGCCTGCTACAGCCTCCGTGACCTAGAACGCGTTCAACAGCAATTCCGCCATGTCATCACTGGTGGGGATCAGGTGTTCAATGGCTTCACCCCCAGCTACTGCCTCAACTGGGTGAGCGGGAAACGCGGTATCATCTCCTATGCAGCTAGCATGGGCGCGTGGCAGCAGAACTACTATGAGGACAACAAAGACCTCATACGCGACAGTCTCTCGCGCTTTGACCAGCTCTGCGTGAGAGAACAATCTGCCGTTGCCATACTCCGAGACCTAGGCTTTAACGCCCAGTACCACATTGACTCCACCCTCCTGCTGGATAGGGCAGAGTACGATGCCATCATAGACAATGACAAGCATATACAGCCTGTGGGCAAAAAATACATCGCCTGCATCATCTGGAACTTTGAGGAAGTTAAGCTCATCCCAGAGTATGAAGAGCTTTCCAAGGAATATGAGTTCATCAACGCCATGGGTGACGCCACCGCCACCAATAGCTTTGGGCAATTTCTCCACCTCATCAAGGAGGCCGACTACGTGCTGGCTAACTCCTACCACGGCATAGTCGTCTCCATCCTTTATCAAAAACCCTTCATCGCACTGCGACAGAACAATATGCTGGATGATAGAATCATCTCGCTCTTCTCCTCGCTCAAAATCAGCCAAAGCCGCTTTATCCATAGCATAGATTCACTGGACAGAAGGCTCTGGGACATCCCCGTGGACTGGGATGTGGTTGAGGAGAATAGAGGGCGAGAACGAGAACGCTCCCTCAACTACCTGCGCGGAGCCCTCAGCAGCATCCCTCCCACCAAGACATCGGCCACCAATCACAAGAGAAAAATCAAGCTCTTTGGCAAGCTGACCATAGCCACCATCAAGCGCGAAGAGCAAAAGATAAAGCTGCTGCTCTTTGGCGCAATACCTCTGTTGAGCATCAAACTGCGCCGCAGAAAGATAGGGCTCTTCGGCTTCCTCTACCTCTTCCGCTATTAGCAATGAACAAGCGCATACACATCAGCCCCCGCGGGCGACAGGAAATCTATTCCCTCTTGGGCATCCCCCTGCTCATCAAGGAAAAAAGCTTTGCCGCCAAGAGCCTCTACCTTCTTGGCATCCCCTTGAAGAAAAAGAAAAGCAAGCTCCCTGCCTGCAACATCGCCCAGCTGCGAGAACTGGCTAGCAAAGCCCCTAGCTGCACCATCTGGTTTGATCACTGCTGGAAAGGAGGCACAGAGGCCTATACCCTACAACAGCTAGCAAAGCGCCGCGAAGAAGAATTCTTTCTACGCATCCAAAACCAAGGAGGCGGCGACTACCTCATCAGCTACTTCTACGGCAACACAGAAGGAGGCGGCATCATAGAAAGTAGGGAGCAACTCTTTGCTCTATTAGAAACATTGCCAGTTAAGCTCCTCGTCATCAATAATCTTGCTGGCTACCATGATAGCATCACCCTACTCGAGCAATTAGGAGAACTGCGGGAAAAGTTGCAGTGCAAGCTGCGCTTTCACGCGCACGACTACCTTGCCATCTGCCCCAATATCAGCATGCTCAATGCAGAAGGGAAATACTGCCAATCAAGCAGCGCAGAACAATGCTCCGTCTGCTACCCTCAATTTCGCGCAGCAAAAGTCCCAGTACCCAGCATAGAGGCGTGGCAAGGGGCATGGGAGAATTGCTTTAGCAAGCATCTGGATGAGGCCATCTTCTTTTCCAACTGCACACAGGGCATCTTTTTAGCACACTACCCCAGCCTGCAAGGTAAAACACAGCTCATCCCCCACGCCGTCAAAGAACTGCGATCAGTCAACATTCCAGCCCATGAGGGCATCAACATAGGCGTACTGGGACACATGAGCCCCGCCAAGGGAGGCGACATCATACGAGAGATGGCAGAGCACCTATCCGTCTCGCAAGAGCAGGTGAAAATCAAGCTCTTTGGGCGCATGAAGCATGCGGGCAAGGTACAACTTTGCGGAGAGTATAGGCGAGAAGATCTCCCCCGCCTCATGGAAGAGCAGGAGATAGACATCATCCTCATCCCATCCATCTGGCCAGAGACATTTTCTTATACCACCGCAGAGGGCATGCTGATGGGACTACCTCTTGCTTGCTTCCCCTTGGGTGCGCCAGCAGAGAGGGTAAAACATTATGAAAAGGGGCTAGTCCTCAGCAAGATAAGCGCAAGTTGTGCGCTGCGTGAGATACAGGATTGGTTCAAGGCGCGGCAGTCATGAGCCGCGAGAAGAGCGATAAGTCTCACTCCTCTTCCAGCTCTTCTTCCAAGTACTTGGGCGCCCAACGTAGGATGGTGGGCAATTGCTCTATTTCTTTCTGCCTATTGCTAGGCTCTTGCTCATCTTGCCCATAAGGACGGTTTTCTGCCAAGAGCTCTGCTGATTTTAAGATAGCACGCGCGTTATCATCATCTTCAGAGCCGAGGACATGCTCCCCGTGTATCCCCACTAGCTGTGGTACGGTACTAGAGAACATGGGTAGCTGTATGTACTGATGCCCAGAGTCTGTGTAGCTAGCGTCGTTGTAGGCCATGACAGAGCAGAATCGGTGCTTTTTGTCCTCTTCGTCAAGGGTAAGGTAAGCACCACCTGCGTAGGGGGTCGTTTCTGGGCTGGCTGGGCCGCGTTGTTCATTCTGATCCTTGCTATGACCTGCGCCAAAGAGGTGGCCGAGCTCATGCACAAAGGTGAAGCTATTGAGGGCTTCATACAAATCCAGAGCCAAGAAGCGATACGCAACCGTCAGGCGCACCTTGCCCGGCTGCCCCGCAACAGGTGTTCTAATAATCTGAAACTGCGCCCCCTCAATATCAGAGCCCTCCAAGACCTCCGCCCACTCCTCCTCATAGTCACCATCAGCATCATGAAGATCCTCAATGTGGTAGAGCTCTATGGCTGTACCGAGGGAGTAGCTGTCAGAACTCTTGTCCACACAGACAAAAATAATGACAAAGTCGAGTTTGTAATCCTCTATTTCCTCTGCTGTTTCAGGTACATCCTTGAGGACGTACTTGAAAAGAGCCTGCCTGGTATTACCCTTTGCGTTATAAGCAATCTCCGACACCATGGCGGGATTAATCCAGACATTATCAATACCAGCAGACATCAGTGCTTGATTGAACTGCGATGCGCACAGATGGGCGTGCATCTCCATGCCACCCAGTCGCTTCACATGCTCTGCCGCCTCCTCATCATAGTAAAAACCTATGTTGAACTCCAAATCCGTGTCCTCTTCCTCAGCCAAGGCGAGAGGGCATATCCAGTGGATAAGAAGCAGTGTGAGTAAAAGATGTAGCCTTTTCATACTAATCATCATCTCCTTCCTCCTCTATGATGCGAAAGGTGTAGCACTCATTCACCTCATCATAAACAACCATGAACACAGAGGCATCCACGTAATCGCTGAACATAATGCACAAACGCCCCTCAATGCAAAGAATCTGCACCCAGCCCACGCCGTCTTCTATCACGCCATTGATAGCAACATACTTATTGCCCGTGGCACTAGATGTTCCCTGCTCTACAGAAGTCACGTTAATCTCTACCGTGCCCACCTCGTCAAAGGAGAGCTCGAATACGTCGTCTATGCTGATTTTATCCGCTAACTTCATCCATTCCTTTGTCTCCTTGGATAGGGTAACGCGGTTGCAGTAGGTCAACTTTGGGTCTTCTCCCTTTACAGCTTCAATGGGTTGACCAAAAGTGATGGCAAGCTTGTAAGTTTTTGCCCAACTCGACGGAGAGTAAAGTAAAAAGCTAAGAATTAGGAGAATGAATAAGTAGGTTTTTTTCATAAAAATTATTGGTAAGCAGCGTCAAATTTTCTCTGAGCGGCATCAATCAGCCCCTCGTTGGCATATTCTTTTTCTAAGAACTCTCGCAGGGTAGAGACTGCCTCGTCCAATTCTTCCAAAGTCTCGCGCAGCTCGTCGTCTTCCATCGCCTCGTTGATTTCCTCCTTTTCTTCCTCGCTTAGCTGAGGAAGTATGCTTTTGAGTTTTTCTTTGGCATCAACAATTTGCTGGGCTATTTCGGTAATGCGTTCTGCTGCCTCGGCAGGGCTTAGCTCTTCGTCCTGTAGATCTGATATAACATCAACATAGGCAACTACGGCATCCATAGCGGACTCCAGTCCTGCCATATATTGATCTATAGCCTCCTCTGCATGTGCAGATTGAACCATTACAACGAGGGAGCATACGCTTCCCCATGTCTTAATGTGAGTCGTAACCATGTTTTAGGAAGCCACCGCGGGTGACTCTTGCTTGATTTTCTTATTCCACTTTTCAAAGACCAGAGAGATGACAATGCCCACAACCAGCATCAGGCTGGATACCACGATATCTAGGGTATTGGGTTGGTTGGTAAAGGCATTCTTCACCACCGAGATGAGAGAGCCAATCACCATGCCGAGAATGGCATAGTAAGTCGCCACAGGCAGGCGGCGCAGGCAGAAATCTATAATTTTTGACCCAACCAGCAAGCCCATACCTGTACCTGCTATAATAGGCAGCAGGGTGATGATGTCGCGGGAGCTCACCGCATTCATGATGGTATAATACGCACCAAAGAGCAGCAGCAGCATAGAGCCGCTCACCCCTGGTAACAGCATGCCAACAGCTGCGACAAAGGAAACAATGACAAGGTAGATGACAGTCTGAGTGTTGAGCGTCATGATATCAGAGCCGCTATTACCACCAGCAAAGGCCAAGTAGGCCATCAGTCCAATAAAGAGGAGGAAGATGATGTAATGTCTTGGGCTGGATTTACCCATGCTGCGGGTTTGCCCATATATCATAGGAACACTGCCCAAAATCAACCCCGTAAAGAAGAAGTTAGTCACCATGGCATAGTTGCTGATACAGAACTTCACAAGAGCACTGAGCAGGTAGATGCCCGAGACGGCCCCCAATCCAACGCCCGCGATGAATCGGGTGTTCTGCTTGACATCACTAAAGAAGCGACTCATAGAGCCGATGAGCTTATCGTAAATACCTAGAACAACAGCCATCGTGCCACCACTAACACCGGGGATAACATTAGCCACACCTATAATGCAGCCGAATATAATTAAGCGAAAAAATTCTTTCATATGAGGACAGCAAGATGCTAGCACAGTGTGCGTCATCTATCAATGCTTAATTTGCTCTCCTGTGGCAGGCGCTTTACATAAACTATTCCCCAAAAAAGCGATGTATATTATTAGATGTGCATC
>CAYJON010000092.1:0-3759 GCA_964371795.1 uncultured Akkermansia sp.
CCCGCCCAAGAACTGAGTTCTTGGGAATCTCCTCGTACGCAAGCGCGGTGCGACGGCTATGCTAAATCACTTCTTCACTTCATACCCACCACCCATGGCGGTGCAGAGGCGTGCCAACTCCATACGTATGGACTGACGCGTGCTAATAAGCGTAAGCTCACTAGACAACCACGCACGTTCCGCCGATGCCACGTTGAGAAAGTCCGTTTGCCCCAGCTCATAAAGTCGCAGGGAGTATTCCGCCGACTTCTTATTAGCCTCATTAACCTTAATAAGCTCCGGCAACTGGCGCGTCAACTGCGCGTAGGTGATGAGGCTTGCTTCCACCTCTCCAAAGGCTGCTAGTACAACTTTTCTGTAGTTCTGCATGGAGGATTCATTCTCCAGCTCCGCTATGTTAACGGACTCATTAAGCGCTGTACGGTTGAGCAAGGTATGACTCACGCTAGATCCCAGACTCCATGCAGAGTTGCCCCAGAAGTTTGCAAAGTCTGTTCCCGCACTGCTAGATGTGCTACCTGTCAGTGATATGCGGGGGAAGAGGTTGGCCACGGATATGCCAACACGTGCGGTGGCTTGGTGTAATTGATGCTCCGCACGGATGATGTCTGGTCTGCGACGCAGGAGGTCAGATGGTAGGTTGGTTGGTACGCGGGGTATCTTGTTGTATACGGAGGCACGTGGCATCTTGAGGGAGAAGTTGTTCACCGTGGTGCCCAGTAGCTGGGCGAGGGTGTTCTCGTAGCTGCGAATGTTGGCCTCATAGCGAGGTATAGCAGAGCGCGTGGAGGCGATGGTTGCCTTGGACTCTTCTAGGTCAAGGGCGGCACTCATCCCCACGCTGAGTCGCTGCTGGACGACGCGGAAGGTTTTTTCCTGATATTCCAGCTGCTCACGCGCGATGCGTAGGTTTTCCTTTGCTGTAATCCATTGGAAGTAGGTTGTCGCAATTTGGGAGGCAAGGGCTGTGCGTGTGGCATCAGCAGAGGCCTTTGTTGAGCCCAGTGCGGCTATGCTTGCTTCTATTTCTCGGCGTGTTCCACCCCATACGTCAGGTGACCAGGAGGCGGAGAGGCTGCCATTCCAACGTCCATGTGAGGTGGAGGTGTCGTAGGTGCCGCTGTTGCTTGCACCTGCACTGCCCGAGAGGCTGGGGAAGAGTCCAGAGCGCGTGGAGCGCAGGGAGGCTTCTGCCTGTGCTATGCTCAACGCGGCCTGTATCATATCAGGGTTAGCTGTAAAGCCTGCTTCCAGTAATTGGTTGAGCTGGCTATCAGAGAACTGTGCCCACCATTGGGAGAGGTCGCCTTCCTTGGTGGCAGGAGGCATTGCGTTCACCCAAGTTGCTGGGAGTTCAGGGGCTTTTGCTCCATCGAAATCAGGTCCCATCATGCAGCTACTCAGTGAGAGCGCGAGGAGGATGAAGGCTAGTTTTGTAGAAGATTTTTTCATGTAATAAAAAAAGAGAAAAATGTTTAAAGGGGTTATTCGTGACGCAGTGCGTCGATGGGGTCCATGCGGGAGGCTTTCCATGCGGGGTACCAGCCAAAGACTAATCCAATGATGGCCGAGACGGATACAGCAAGGACGATGGCGTCTACAGAGATGGTCGTATGCCATCCAAACTTGGCACTGACGATAATAGAGGTCAATCGGCCTATGCCTATACCAATGATACCACCAACGATACAGAGTAAGACCGCTTCCAAGAGGAATTGGTACATGATGTCGCGTGGGCGTGCACCCACTGCCATACGTAGACCAATTTCACGTGTGCGCTCTGTGACAGATACCATCATGATGTTCATGATACCGACACCACCAACAATGAGGGAAATCATGGCAACAATGAGAAGTAGGGTGCTGATTGCGCCTGTCATCTCTGTGAGAGCGTTGGAGAACTGCGCGCTGTCGCGCATTTCAAAGTCATCTAGCTGACCTGTTTTAAGACCATGCTCACGGCGTAGAGTTGGGGTCATTGCGTCCATGGCAGAGCTGGCGTTTTCCTTGTCCTTTGCCTGAATCATCAAGAAGTCAACTGTCTTGGTGCGCAGGGGGTGAGGGGCATTGCTAAAGGCTTGCAAATCTGTACCAGGGTAGAAGTTCACGCTACCAGAGGAGAAGGTATTACGTACGCTGACGCTGTTGTTTGCTTTGGCTGTAACTGCTGACATCGAAGCAACGCTGGGAGAGCCTTGCAGACGCATGCGCAAGCTAGTCCATGGCATGACAATCACATCATCTTGGTCTTGACCATTGTGGCCCGCGCCCTTTTCTTTGAGCGTGCCAATGACGGTAAAGAGAACATTACGAATACGAATATCTCTACCAATGGGATCTGCATCGCCAAAGAGCTCATTGACAATGGTCTGCCCGATGAGGCAGACGCGGGCGGACGTGTCCACCATTGCCTTGTCAAATCCGCGACCGCTTTCTACCTCCCAGTTATCAATGGCGAGGTAGTGTTCATTGCCACCCGTGATGCTGTTGGGGCTCCAGTTCTTGCCGTCGACGATGGCTTGACCACTACTACGAACAACGGGGGTAGCAAAGTTAATCTCATTCGCGTTATTCTCCATGAGGGCTTCTGCGTCAGCGGGCTTCATTGCGGGACGACCACCGCGACCACTACTGACGCCCGCAGTGCGCACTGATGATCCCCAAATCATAACCTTGCCCGCACCGAGGGAGGCAACTTGCTCTGCCACCTGCTTGTTAGCACCAGCCCCAATTTCGGAGATGGCAACAACGGCAGCAATACCAATAACAATACCCAGCACGGTGAGCGTTGCACGCATGGGGTTACGCGTCAAGGCGCGTAAGCATGTAAAAAAGAGTACCCAGGGCTTCATTTGGTGAGTTCTACTTGGAGTTCTTCTGCGACACCCTCTGCAATGAGACCATCCACCATGTTAATAGCGCGGTCGGTGTAGGCTGCTGTCTTGGGGTCGTGGGTGACGATGATGATGGTGAGACCCTTCTCTCTATTGAGATCTCGGAGCATGCGCATCACCTCAACAGATGTTGTGGAGTCCAGATTACCCGTGGGCTCATCTGCTAGCAGGATGCTAGGATTGTTGATGAGGGAGCGGGCAATGGCTACACGCTGCTGCTGTCCACCAGAAAGCTGTGCTGGTGTGTGGTGGTGTCTGTCCTCAATGCCTACTAGCCTGACGAGCTCCATAGCATGGGCGCGAATGTCTGCGGCAGAACGTGCAGGATGCGCGTAGTTGGCAGGCATCATGACGTTTTCCAAGGCTGTGGTACGTGCTAGGAGGTTGAAGTTTTGGAAGACAAAGCCAATGCGCTCATTGCGTAGTTTGGCGCGCTCATTCACACTGTAGTGGGCTACATTCTTGCCAGCGATGTAGAATTCTCCACTCGTAGGGCGATCAAGGCAGCCTAATATGTTCATGAGGGTGGACTTGCCAGAGCCAGACGCGCCAGTCAAGGAGACAAACTCACCTTCCTTAATCTCCAAGGATACACCCTTGAGAACGGGGAGGTCAATTTCACCTAGGTGGTACACCTTTGTGATGTTACGAAGCTCAATCATGAGATGGGGATCATTTAGCTGCTTTACTTGCCAGTGCTGCGCTCGCGTCTCTTAGGACGCTCCATGCCAAAGGGATTGGTGCCACCCTTGCCATCTGCACTTGGGGTAACCATTCTTGCGGCGGTGACGATTTCATCCTTTTCGGTCAGCTCTTGGTTGGGAAGAAGCGTTACAATGGAGCGAGAGCCATCGGAAAGACCACG
>CAYJON010000092.1:3859-9672 GCA_964371795.1 uncultured Akkermansia sp.
GCTCTTGGTTGGGAAGAAGCGTTACAATGGAGCGAGAGCCATCGGAAAGACCACGCAGAACGCGGACGGGGGCTACCTTGTCATCTTCGACGCGCTTCCACACAGTGGCGATTTTGCTATCACCACCCTTGGCACCCTTGCCCTTGCCTTTGCCCGCGGCTGGACCTTCACCTTCTTCATCAGATTCTGCAATCAGGGCGGGGACTGGCTTGTATTCAAAGGCTGCATCAGGAATCATGAGGACATCCTTTTTCTCATCAACGATGAAGTTGACATTGGAGCTCATGTAGGGGAGGAGGCGACGCTCTGGGTTTTCAATGTCTACCTCGACTATGTAGGTGACGACGTTGGAGCTCATGGTGGCGTTGAGGCGGATTTTGTTCACTGTGCCGACAAACTCTTCGTTGGGCATGGCATCAACGGTGTAGATGACCTTTTGACCAGGTTTGATTGATGCAATGTCCACTTCATTCACGCTGGTCCATATCTCCATCTTGCGTAAGTCGTGTGCAACGAGGAAGAGAACGGAGGTGCTCATGCTACTGACCACGGTCTCGCCCTTGTTGACTTGGCGTACGATGATAGTGCCATCAACAGGGGCTTTGATGCGGGTGTATTCGCGGTTGCGCACTTCACGCGCGAGGTTGCTTTCTGCACTGGCCAGTTGAGCTTTCGACTGTTCGAGGCTGGCGTAAGAGCCCTGCAACTGCGCTTCGGCAGATTCCAATGCGGCATCAGCATTTTCTGATTGGGAAAGGTAATCATCGTAGCTCATCTGAGAGAGTGCCTCGCCTACACCTAATTTCTTAGCACGTTCTAGGTTGCGGTTGGCGTTAGCCTTGGTGACTTTTGCCTGAGTGAGTGAGGCCTTGGAGCGCAGGATGGTAGCTTCTGCATTAGCTATATTAGCCTTAGCTTGGGCGACACTGGCTTCAGAGCTGCGTATGGCTAGCTCTACAAGGGTGTCATCGACAAGTGCGAGCATTTGACCTGCCTTGACCTCACTGCCGTAGTCGACAATATTGCCTGCTACGTCCTTCCCAAGCTCCAGAATCTCGCCTGTTACCTGAGCCCCGACTGGGACAAGCTCCATGGGCTCTAAGGTGCCTGTAGACTGCACACGGCTGATGAAGTCGCCGCGTTGCATTTTGACAGAATTGAAGTGAAGTTCCATGGTTTCCTCTTGATTCCAATAGAACCAAGCACCTGTACCAAGGGCTGCAAGAATAAGAACGATGATGAGTTTTTTGATCATAAAAATGGAAGAGTGCGCACTCTTGAGAAAAGAACGCAAGTTACACTGGTATTCTACAGAAAAAATCAGTTATGACAAATATATTTCGTTATTGCAGGTAGAGATGACACAATATTGCGAGAACTTCTCGTGTTAATCTACGCGCAATCTACGCGCGTGTACATAGGAGTACAGAGGACTAGTTGATAGGCATTTTTGTGTCATACTTCCTGTGTGGCAATTATTGCATTGAATTACGCGCTCATTAGTGTATCATGGAGGCTAACTTTATCAATTATGTATCATCATTTCGTTAAACCACTTGTCATGCTCGTTGGCGCGAGCATCGTTCATGGTGAAGAGTTAGCGCTCTTTACCGATTCTTTAGCCACACAGCTCAAAGCTGGCGTAACTGCGGAGCAAGTAGCAGGCATCAAGGATGCTAACCTGCGCGCGGCTGCGGAAAAAATGCTCAAAAAAGAATACGACACAGCCTATCGCGTGGCAAGCTATACCCCATTGCTCAAGCCTTCCATTCTGGGAAGAGAGCTCGGCATTGGTGATGGCTACAGCCACTACGAAGGAGTGACAGGTGTGGTGCTTCCTGCAGGTGAAGCCACTATCATCGTCGAAGGCCTGCGCCCAGAATTGGCCATTGGACTACTTGTCCCCGATTGGCTGCGCTTCCCCCCCGATGCCAAAAAGCCCACAGAGGACTCCAAGGGCTGGGGACTGCACAAGAAAATTTACATGCTCAAAAATGGTGTCAACCATGTGAAGATTGACAAGGAAGGCTTGGCCTACATTGGTTACTTCCACGACAATCCAGAAAAGGAATCCCCCATCAAGGTTCACTTTGTCAACGGAAAGCAGAATGGCTACTTTGACATCAGCAAGCATAGCAATGAGGACTTTGACGCGCTGCTCAAGAAGGCACAGTATCCCATCTTTGACGCGATAGGAAAGCATATCCAAGTCGCTTACCCCGTTGCAGAATTCCAAAAGCATGCCGCTGGTCGCGGTCGTGAGTTGGTGGAAAACTACGACAAGATGCTCGATGCGCAGTATGAAATCATGGGTCTGCACAAGTACAATCGCGTGCCCAAGAACCGCATGCTTTCCCGCGTGAATTACAATTACTACATGTTCCGTGACGGTGACGGTGTTGCCTACATGGGCGGACCTAGCGGTCATGCCATGCACCTTGTTGTCAATCCTGACCGCGTGATTAAGGGCGACCCCTGCTGGGGCTTTAACCATGAGGTGGGACATGCTCACCAGCTGCGCCCCTTCTTCAACTGGGGTGGTCTGGGTGAGGTGAGCAACAATGTCTTCTCCCTCTACGGCACAATGGCTATGGGTAATAGTAGCCTGCTTTCCCAGAACAAGACCTACGCCAAGGCGAAAAAGCAGATTCTCGACACCGGCATCAGCTATCTGGAATGCCCCGATGTGTTCAGCCGTCTTGTTCCCTTCTGGCAGCTGCAACTTTACTCTGTCAAGCATGGTGACGGTGATTTCTACCCCGATCTCTTTGAAGCACTGCGCAAGCAGGCGCAAGAGCTCAAGGGCGGCGGCGGCTGGGGTTCCCGTCAGGGCAATCCAGCAGAATACCAAATCAACTTCATCAAAAAAGCCTGCATTGCAGCGAAGACCGATTTGACCGACTTCTTCCAAAAGTGGGGCTTCTTGAAGGTGGGTGAATTCAACATCGGTGACTACGGTAGCTTTAAATACGTGATGACTGATGAAATGGTCAAGGCCTGCCTCGATGAGATTGCAGCCATGAACCTGCCTAAGCCCAAGGTAGACCTCACAACACTTCAAGACTAATCAAATGAAAAAAGCAAGTATTTGCTTCCTTGCAGCCGCTCTGACTTTCGGGGCGGCTGTTAGTGCAAGCCAGACAGAAGGCACTGCCAGCGCAGCTGTAGCAAAGGCCGCCATACCTGCCTCTGCCAATCAGCTCAATGTCGTCTACTTCCTCGGCAGTGATAGAGAGCCAGTGGAGGGCTATGAGAGACGTCTTTCCGACATCATGTTGCAGGTGCAGCAGTTTTATGCCGATGAGATGCAGCGCAATGGCTATGGCTACCGCAGCTTTGGCATGGATATGAAGGACCCCAAGACGGTGAACTTCATCATCTACCGCGCGAAGCAACCCGCATCCGCCTACCCCTATGAAAATGGTGGTGGCTGGCGCGCCTCCCAAGAGGTGAACCGCTATCTGGATGAGCAGGGACTGCGCAAGAGCCAGCACACGCTCATTATTTTCCCCACCTTCTATGATGAGAAGAACAAGGACATGAGCCCCGGTGGCGTGCCCTTCTACGGCTTGGGCAAAACCGCCTGTGTGCTTGACTACGCCCACTTTGACCTACAGCACCTAGGAAAAGATACGCCCAAGGGACACTTGCTCACCAAGTGGTTGGGAGGTCTCGCGCATGAGCTAGGTCACGGACTGAACCTGCCCCATAATAGGGAGGTGAAGTCGGAGGCAAAGCTAGGCACAGCTCTCATGGGCTCTGGCAACTACACCTACGGCATGCGTCCCACCTTTATCACCAAGGGCAGCTGCGCCATCCTCGATAGGTGCGAGGTCTTTTCTACGGACAAGAAAGAGGTCTTTTATAAGCAGGGGCAAGAACTCAGCCACTACGAGACCCAAGTGAGCCTGTCGGAGGATAAGAAAAATATCCTTATCACACTGACTGCGGACGTCACCAACCCCGCTGATCCCATCGCCTCGGTGAATGCCTATATAGAAGAATCCCCTACCGCGGTTAATGCGGACTATGAGGCTCATGTCTACAACCTTGCCCCTGAAAAGGAGGCAAAGAGCATCAAACTCAACTTCACCATCCCCATTGCCGACATGAAGGGTGACCCCTTGGCAAAGGACCTGCTACGCTTTTCCTTCATCACAAAAGGCGGTCGCATCATCCAAGTGAAGGAGGCTTTGCCTCTCAAAGAACTACTTGGCGCTAAGTAGTATCGTTATATTTCTTAATCACCATCAAATAAAAAATAAGATAACAAAGTAAAGTGATGCCTAGAATTCTTTTTTACAGTATTCTTTTAATATTTTCTCTCCCACTTTTTCTTTTTGTCATATTCTGGGTACAAGCCTGGCTGGCTATACCACTGGTTCTTGCTCTACTTGTTTTTCTATTCAGGGTAGAATCACGTGACCAGTGGAAGCCAGCTAAGAGCAGAATTCGATTCTTTGCTCTGCTAGCATCCTCAGGTTTAGTTCTTTTGCTCGTGCATTGGGGCTTTGGTTTCACAGGGGCATTTTTACAGCATTCTGACTTCACTGCAAGGAATGCGCAGTTTGGTACCATATGTCGTGAGGAGTGGCCCATCTATTCAGATGAATCTCATCCCTTCGTTTATTACTTTGCTGGATGGTTACCCTCGGCTGGTCTTTCAAAGATTTTCGGCTTTGAGTGGCGAAATCATGCTCAGATCCTTGTCAATAGCCTA
Organism: uncultured Akkermansia sp.; assembly: GCA_964371795.1. GTDB lineage: Bacteria > Verrucomicrobiota > Verrucomicrobiia > Verrucomicrobiales > Akkermansiaceae > Akkermansia. The sequence continues at coordinate 8,580 of CAYJON010000092.1, forward strand.
TTTTTGTGGTTGAGTTATATCATCCTTTGTCTGCGTTATCAGCGACTAAGTATTTGGCCATTTTTGGCTTTGGTCAGCCTTACAGGACTTATCTATATCCCCGAGGCGGTTTTGGAACCATTTTTGGGAGCAGAATGGTCATTAAAGTACAGCGTCATGTTTAATCTGCGATTGGATGCACCAAGCATACTATCACAATGCAAGTCGTCTGTGAATCATGGCGCAATTATCGCCCTTGCGTCAGCGCTTTGCCTTCTTCGCTATAAGCATCCTTCGATTTATGTTTATATTATCGCGTGTAGCTTGATTTATTCGCCACTTGCAGCAATTGCCTTGATGCCCATTGCTCTGTATCAGATATTTAGAGAGCGCTTTGTTTCATCGATATTGCGATTATTCAAGAACTCTCTAACGTATTTGGCAATCATTGTAGCTGGTATAGCTGTTGTTTTTTATACTCAAAACTCTGCAAGTGAGACCTCTTTTAGACTAGGTGTAGAAAATATCGACCCCTTGGTTGCAAAATATTTTTGGCTTTACTGGATAGCTTCAAGTATATTCTGGCTAATCCTGCTTGCGCCTGCGAACAAAAAGAATGCTCTATTCTGGTTATGCTATGCAGCCTTCGTCTTATTGCCTTTTGTTACTTACGGTAGTAATTACAATGAGTTATTATTCAAAGGTTCATTGCCCTATTGGATGGCCTTCTGTCTCTTTTTTGCCAATATTTTTAAAAAGAAGAATTTAGAGGGATGCAAAACTTGGGAGAAATATACCATGCGCTTTTCAAAGCTAATAGCCCTAGGGTGCATCTTTTTCTGGGCGATTAATACAGTTGTCTACTTACCAAGATTCCTTAGCACATACAACAAGGCTTCGAATGTACGTGATCCTTATCATTCTGACTATTATTCACCTCAGGCTCGCGCTGTTCGCGAAAGTTCAAACAAGTACAGGGATTTCGGAGGTATGAGAGATCAGAAGGGTTCACCCATTATACCGGGCATACTGATTGCGCCTAAGTAGCGTTAATTGTACTGTGGCAGAATTGTCGCAAAGCCTCGCAGCTCTGTGGACTTTTCGCCTCATAGGG
>CAYJON010000093.1:0-9505 GCA_964371795.1 uncultured Akkermansia sp.
TACCCCTGCAACTCCTCTACAATTTCTAGGCCGAGCTCGCGTAGCTTTTTGAGGTCGTTTTCTACGCCTGCGCCAGTGATTGTCAGGTAGTTGCCTGTCATGAAGGCGTTAGCCCCAGCGGCAAACATTTCAAACTGACGTTCACGCAAGACGCTGACTCTGCCACCGCAGATGCGCAGTACGGCCTTAGGATGGATGTGGCGGAAGATGGCGATGATTTTCAAGGCCTCTGCTGGCGCCATCACGGGCATATCTGCCATGGGGGTTCCAGAGTGAGGGTACAAGAAGTTAATAGGCACATGCTCTATGCCGTCTTCGCGTAAAAAGTAGATGAGATCCAGTCTGTCTTCCCAGCTTTCGCCCAGTCCAAAGAGACCGCCACTACATACGCTGTAGCCCTCTTTTTTTGCCTCATGCACGGTGTCAAGTCTGTCGCGCCATTGCTGTGTGGTGCAGACCTCGGGGTAGTAGGCTTCGCTGGTTTCGAGATTGTGGTGGATGCGTGTCATGCCCGCTTCTCTGAGGCGGTGGAGAGCCTGTTGCTTCAAGCGTCCTAGTGAGCCGCAGATGCGGGGGCTTTTCTTGCCTTCTTTGACACGTTTTTCGAGAAACTGGGCTAGCTTTTCCACGTCATTGTCGGTCAGTGCACCACCTGCTGTAACGATGCCACAGCGACCTATGGGGTAATCCGCCCAGTCAGCAAGGGTGCTTGCCAGCTCCTCTTCGCTCATGAAGGGGTATTCCTGTATCTCGGTGCTATTAGCCCCGCTCTGAGAGCAGAACTTGCAGTTCATATTGCAGTTGCCGCTCTTGGCATTGATGATAAAGCAGGCTTCTACCTGATTGGCAAAATAGTGCTCTCTGATTGCTGTGGCTGATGCAAAGAGCTCTGCTTCGGGGAGAAGCAGTAGCTCTTGGGCTTGCTGGCGTGTCACTCCTCCATGCTCTATGGCATGGTCGGCGTAGGGATAATTCATGTATTTTGGCTGTTACATGTTCATGTAGGCGATGTCAGCGCGTCGCTGCGAGCCGTCAAAGTTGACCTTGGCGGCTTCTGCATGGGCGAGGCTGCGTGCCTCTTCTAGGCTGTCACCCTGTGCAACGATGGCAAGGACGCGACCACCTGCTGTGACCCAGCCTGCTTCTGTCTTCTTTGTCCCACAGTGGTAAACGCGTGCAGCGCAGTCGTCCAAGCCAGTGATGAGATCATCATTGCGGGAGCTAGCGGGGTAGCCTGCGGAGGCTAGGATGCAGCATACGCTCCACGCATCGCTAAAGCTGATGAGGCTGGAGTCAAAGTCACCGCGTGCGCCCTGCAAGCAGAATCTAGCAAGATCCCCCTGCAAGAGGGGCATGACTGCCTCGCACTCTGGATCACCAAAGCGGCAGTTGTATTCAATGACTTTGGGGCCTTCAGCCGTTAGCATGAGCCCAAAGTAGAGGAAACCCCTGTAGGGAAGTCCATCTTTTTGTAGACCTTTGACTGTGGGAATGACGATTTGTTCTTCGATTTGGGCGAGTAGCTCTGGGCTGGCAAGCTGACGGGAAGCCACTGCTCCCATGCCGCCAGTGTTGGGACCTAGGTCACCTTCGCCCAGTCTCTTGTAATCACGCGCAGGGCAGAGGATGAGGTATTGGTCGTCGCATATTGCGCCGAAGATAGAAATTTCTGGACCAACAAGGCATTCTTCGACCAGCAGGCGGCCTTCGCCAAAGCGACGCTGGACAAGAATCTCATCGAGGAAGTCATCTGCTTCCTGTTCCGTGGCGCAGACAGCTACGCCCTTACCAGCGGCGAGACCATCAAACTTCAACACCGTGGGGTAGCGACCAGCAATGGCCTGCTTGGCGCTTTCTGCGTCATTGACAACGGTGGCAGTAGCTGTGGGGATATTGTGGCGTAGGAGGAAATTTTTGGAAAACTCTTTGGAGGCTTCAAGCTGCGCGCTTTCCTTTGTAGGTCCCCAGCAGGGGATGCCCACCTCATGGCAGCGATTGGCAAGACCCTTGCCTAGCACAAGATAGCTTTCCTCACCAGCGACGCAGAGGTCAATTTTCTCTTTGACCATCCAGTCCATGAGAGAGTCTAAATCGTGTGCATCAACGGGTTGGGCAATGCTCAGTATGGCATCACTACCAGGGAAAGAATAAATACTAGGGGCGCAGGGACTAGCAGCAAGTGCTTCTACCAAAGCATGTTCACGTCCACCTTTACCAATAACAGCTATTTTCATACGAGCGTAGCGTAGCAAAAAGCAGCAAAGCATGCAAGGAAAATGACACGGAAGCACACGGAAGCACGTGGCTGTCCCGCATCTGTATCTTTTTAGGCACAAAAAAACCGACCTGCGTGACAGGTCGGTTGAAAAAAAATTAGCGTCTGTGACCAGGGTCGGATTGCTTTGCTTTTCCCGTGTTAATCGTGCTCACTTCGCGCGTCACGACAGAAAAATCCAGATAGCGGTAGTTCAGATGCAGTCGGAACCACGATGGATTATAGAACTTTTCAGTTGAATTAGTCAAGATACCCCCTCTAACATAAAAAGTATTTTTGTAGGTGGCACCAGGCATGATTTCTACGTCGCGATTCCCATATGACAATTTAACATTCTTAAAGCTGGGAAAGGGTCTGTAGGTTGAATTGTTTTTGTTTTCCCATTTTTTCTCATAAGCGTTAAAGGCTTCTATATGTCCACTAACAGTAAGTGTCATGTTGTTTAGACCCAATACCGCCCTAAAGCTGCTCTTGTTGGTAATAGTAACCTCAAAGGCAAACATGATGTCGCTGATGGGATAATGGTTCTTCTGCTTGTGTTCTACATGAAGGGGACGTACCGTGATGGTTAACCAGTCAGGGGGTTGGGCACTTGCGAAACCAACAAAAAGAACAGCAAGTAGGCATATCATAAGTTTTTTAATTGCTTCCATATCCTCTAAATAGCATAAATGTTTATTTTGTGCAAGAAGAAATTGCCTTTCATTGTACAAAAATTTAATTATCGTTCTTGCTCTTTTCGTCCTTTTTGGCAAGGCTGGGTTGCTTCTTTTTCTTGCGGAAGAAGAGCAACTTGCACAGGATGATAAACACGAGGAAGCCACCGCCCGCTATCATCCAGTCTGTCTGTGACATATTCTTGGCGTATACGGTCAGTTGATTCCAGTACTCACTGATCTTTGCCATGATGGCTGCACCTGTTGCCTGTTCTTCTTCCTTATCGGGAGTTGTTACAAGCTCGTCTCCGAAGTCAACATCCGTGTCATTATCGGGGTCTTGCACCGCTATGGCTGGTCGAGAGGGCTTGGGTCCCTTGTTGCCAAGAGGCATGGCATGGCGGCGTTCTTCATCTGCGAAGAGGGAGTTGTAACGCTGGTTGCCCTCAGAGACCCCCAATGCTGTTGCATGCCCACCAGGGTCGCCTTGTTTCAAATCGCGTCTGCCTTTTTTGGGTGACTTGCTAAAGATGGTCAGGTGGGTGATTTTTTCAGAGGAGTTGTAATCAACAAAGATGAAGCTCCCATTGCTCAGCTTTGAATAAAGTGCTTTACTGAAGCCCAGATGCTTCACCTTGCTGGCGACAGCGCGTCTCCACTTAATGTCCGTCGTATCGGACAGCGCACGCCCATCGCGTCCCGCTTCTTTGAGGGTGACAGGATTCTTGTATGCCAACTGCACACTGATGAGACTATCAGAGCGGGGGTCGAAATCCAGTGATAACTCGCCCTTATCCGTCTGCCAAGTACGGCGCACCGTATTGTCTTCGAGAATGGTGAATTTGTAATCTTTCGACAGCGCAAAATCTGCTTGAGAACGTGCCAAAGAAGGTGACACATCCGAATAATCAAAGGCAAGAATACTCTGCGACAGGCAGGCAACAAGGGCTAAATGAGAAATAATGTTCATGGACAGGATTTCATAGCTTAACATCTTCTACTTGACAAGTAAAGGGCATCTTGCAAAATTAGTTTACGGAAAGCAGCAAGGTTAAAAATGCTCATCACAGCATGCCTTTTGGCGCCTTTTGGCGATAATTTGCAGCTTTTTGGGCTTACATAGCTCGCTATGCGCACCCAAACGCCACAAATTCTCATCCAAAATGCTGCCAAAATTAGCAGGAATAGCGTTCTCACTGAATTGAACAAAATTTTAATAAATGGTGTCTATTGATGTAATATGAATGAAAAATTAACAAGCAAACTCATGCAGGCTCTGCAGGAAGCGCAGCAGTCTGCCCAGCAACAGGGGCGCGCTAGCATCCATGCCGCGGAGCTCCTGCTTGCCCTCCTGCACCAAGAGGGGGGTATACTCACACCTATTTTACAGCAAACAGGGCTATCCTTACCCAGCCTTGAAGCAAAGCTCACAGAGCATCTTTCACAAGAAGCGCGCCAAGTGGGTGGCGGGGCACAGGCACCCAGTCTCTCCCCGCAACTCCAAGCGGATCTCAATGAGGCCAATGTCCAGCGTCAGCGTATGGGGGATGACTACCTCAGTGTAGAGCATGTCATCCTTGGCATGCTTCGCAGCAAAGGCAGCATACGTGCCTTGCTCGAAGGAAGTGGTCTCACAGAGCAAAAGTACCTCCATGCCCTGCAACAGGTGCGTGGCAATCAGCGCGTCACCGACCCCGATCCCGAGGAAAAATACCAGACGTTGGAAAAGTACGGAACAGATCTCACCGCCCGCGCCAGACAGGGGAAAATAGACCCCGTCATAGGACGCGATACGGAGATACGCCGCGTGCTGCAGATCCTCTCTCGTCGTACGAAGAATAACCCTGTGCTCATTGGCGAACCCGGTGTTGGCAAAACAGCCATCGCGGAGGGGCTCGCGCGCCGTATTGTCGATGGCGATGTGCCTGAAAGCATGAAGGGAAAGCGCCTCATATCCCTCAACATAGGTTCTATGCTGGCTGGTGCGAAGTTTCGCGGGGAATTCGAAGAACGCCTCAAGGCCTTCATCAAGGAGGTGAGCGACTCTGACGGTGAGATTATCCTCTTCATTGATGAGCTGCACACCCTCGTGGGTGCAGGCGCAGGCGGTGATGGCGCGATGGACGCAGCTAACCTGCTCAAGCCAGCCTTGGCGCGAGGGGAACTGCGTACCATTGGTGCTACCACACTGGATGAGTACCGCAAGTACATCGAAAAGGATGCCGCCTTGGAGCGACGCTTTCAACCTGTGCTGGTGGCAGAACCCAGCGTGGAGGATACGATTGCTATCTTGCGCGGACTTAAAGAACGCTATGAGGCGCACCATGGTGTGCATATCACGGACAGTGCCTTAGTCGCAGCATCGGTGTTGAGCAATCGTTATATTACGGACAGATTCCTGCCAGACAAAGCTGTAGACCTTGTGGATGAGGCTGCCGCACGGCTCAAGATAGAGCTGGACTCCATGCCCAGTGAGATAGATGAGCTCAACCGCCTCGGCATGCAGCTGGAGATGGAACGTCAGGCCCTAGCCAAGGAAAAAGACAGTGATTCCCAGCAACGACTGGAAAAAATCACCCAAGAGCTTGCTGATAACAAGGAGTTGGTGGATTCTCTGCTTGCACGCTGGAAGAGCGAAAAGGACGTTGTTCTCCGTGCCAGCGAGGCGCAAAAACGCATTGATGAACTGCGCACCGAGGCAGATCGCGCTCAGCGTGCAGGTGATTTGGGGCGTGCTTCGGAGATTCTCTACGGGGAGATTCCCTCTGCGGAGGAGGCTGCAAAGTCAGCCCGCGAGGCGCATGCTGCTCTTCAGCAAAATGGCGAAAGCCTCTTGAAAGAGGAGGTGACAGAAAGCGATATTGCCAAGGTGGTCTCCACATGGACAGGTATTCCCGCGGCGCGTCTTGCTGAGGCGGAGCGCGAAAAACTTCTCCACATGGAAGAGCGTCTTGCCGCGAGACTCATTGGGCAAAGGCAGGCTGTCAAGTCTGTTAGTGATGCGGTGCGTCGCTCCCGCGCGGGCTTGCAGGATGAGAACAGACCGCTGGGTTCCTTCATCTTCCTCGGTCCTACGGGCGTGGGGAAGACGGAGTTAGCCAAAGCCTTGGCAGAATTCCTCTTTGATGAAGAATCCGCCATGGTGCGCATTGACATGTCAGAGTACATGGAAAAGCATAGTGTCTCGCGCCTCATTGGGGCACCCCCAGGTTATGTGGGCTATGATGAGGGCGGTCAACTCACCGAGGCGGTGCGTCGTCGTCCCTACAGTGTGGTGCTCTTTGATGAGATAGAGAAGGCGCACAGCGATGTCTTTAATGTTCTCTTGCAGGTGCTGGATGATGGTCGCATCACCGATGGGCAGGGACGTACGGTGGACTTTACCAATACGGTGCTCATCATGACTAGCAATATAGGCAGTAATCATATCCTGAAAGAATCAGATGCAGAGCAGCGTCAGCAAAAAGCGATGCAAGCCCTGCGCGGACACTTCCGCCCAGAGTTTCTCAATCGTATAGATGATATCATCATCTTTGAGCAACTGAGCCCAGAGGACATTGCCGCCATCATCCCCATCCAGTTGAGACGCGTTGAGAAACGCCTACTCGACAGGGGGCTGAGGTTGCAGCTGAGTGATGCCGCCCTAGCACTTATCGCAGAGCATGGTTATGATCCCGTGTATGGGGCACGTCCTTTGAAGCGCGCTATTCAGAATATCTTGCTCGACCCATTGAGTCTGGCTATTCTTGAAGGTCGCTTTGAAGAGGGCTGCACCATTCAGGCGGATTTGAGGGATGGGCGCATTGTGTTTGAATGAAGCCTTGTTTCATGGCTTCACTCTCTTGCTTGTCGCTATCCCCATTTTATCCAGCTCTTGCGCAATTGCCAATAGGTAGAGCCTCTGGCTCTCCCTGTGGATTTTCTCTGCATCCCATTCTCCTACATCGGGTGTTTTCTTGAGGAAGTCTTCTAGGTAGAGCTCTAGCTTCTTCTCTATATCGGGAATACGCTTAATGGCGATTTCTGGTAATTGGCTAATGGCGTAGATGATGAGCTGCTTTTCCTTGCTGCCACCTTCTTCTTTGAGGTAGTCTTCTCTCTGTCCGGCTCTTGCTCGGTCAAGGAAGTTTTCCCATTCTGTCCGTAGCGCAGAGTTGCAGTCTGTCATGTCCACTGCCTCAAAGATGCGGGTGATAGCAGCCTCTCCTCCCATTCCGCTCAGCGCAAGATGTTGACATTGGGCTGCTGCCACTCTCAATGCAAAGAATCCACTGGATTCATCGTAGGGGATTTCCTCGAAGGGGATGCTCATTTCTAAAAGTAGGAAGCTCTCTCGCACGCTCTTCATTGCTTCTTTGAGTTCGCCCCAGTTCATTTTCCAATCTAGGAGGAATTGGGGCGGTTTCGCTGCGTCAAAGATGAGTTTGCTCTGCCCTTCCATCCAGTTGATTTGCCATAGCATCAATTGCTTGGGGTCGAGGGTGTCGTGCTTGTTTTGTTTAAAGGACTCTATTGTATGCCAGAACATGAGGCTCTCATTGATGTAGGCCATGCAATGCAGTGTGTGACTCAGTTTCTTGGGCAGGGTGTCAATGTAGGCCTGCTGCCTTTGTGTCATTTGCTCATTGAGGTGATGGAGCTTCTGCATGTTGTTGGTCTGGGCTTGCTCTCGGTATAGCTCGATGGCGATGTTGATGAGTTTGACTTGGGCTGCTTTGTAGGGTTCTGGAAGTTGTTGTGCGAGTTTGAGTCGCGCTTGGGCTAGCTCTTCGTTATCTTTGAGTAATGAAGGGATATCCGCAGGCGGGGATTCAAGGCCCTTTATCATTGCTGCATATTGTGACTTGCCGGACTTGAGGTAGTATTGCTTTACCTTGCTGGGCATGAGTTGTAGCTCTTTGTAGCAGTCTTCGCCTGTGATGGAGTTTTCTTCATTGGCAAGGGCGCAAACGCAGCTGGCTACGAGGCAGGTAACAGGGAGGAGCGTATGACAGAGAGAGTTCATGTTGATGAGGCTATCATAGGTGATGCTGCTATGTCAACGCACAAATGGCTTCTCCCTTGCAGGAGAAGCCATTTGTAAAACCACGTTTTGCGAAGTGTGTTACTTCACGCGATAGTATTGATAGTGAACGCGCTCATCAATGGCGAGAGTCTCACGGACTTCGCGGATGACTGATGGTTCAGCATCAAAGGAAAACTGCATGTACTGACCATGTGACAGGTGCTGTGATTCGTAAGCGAATTCACGGCGACCGAGGTTTTCAGTACCATTGACGGTGGCGCCAGCTTCCGTGAGAACTTTGACCATATCAGCGGTGAGTTCTTCAAGGGTAGCAGAGCCCTTCATATTAAAGACGATTAATGCTTCGTATTTTCTCATAATCTTTGTTAAATCTAGCTTTCGCAGAACGCGGTCGCCTAGGATGCACTTATTTCTTCCATAAAGCAAGACTAAAGTGCAAATTCCTGTGTTTTTTTTTAGATGAGCTTCAAACGTACTAAGTCTTGGGTGTCTATGAGACCAACTGGCTTCTTGGCGGCATCAAGGACGACGAGGTCGTCAATGCGTTTGTCTCGCAGGGCCTTGACTGCGGCGATGGCGAGTTGGTCTGCTTCTACGTAGATGGGGTTGTGGGTCATGTAGGCGGTGACGGATTGGCTGCCGCAGGCGGGGTCGTCTTGGTAGGCGCGGGCAAAATCACCGTGGGTGAAAATACCTGCCAGCGCGCCATCATCTTCTATTAGTACGCACGCGCCCGCGCGAGCTGTGGACATGGCTATGATGGATTCGCTCACGGTGCTTTTTGCAGAGAGGCACGCGAAGTCGCAGCGCATGATGTCGCGTATACGTGTTAGCAAGGCACGTCCTAATGAGCCACCAGGGTGGCTGCGTGCAAAGTCTTCTTTGGTGAAGCCGCGTGCTTCGAGTAGTGCCATGGCTAGCGCGTCTCCCATGACGAGCATTGCGGTGGATGAGGAGGTGGGCGCTAGGTTGAGGGGGCAGGCTTCTCTTTCTACTGCTGTGTCGAGGGTGATGTCGGCTACTTCGGATAGTGTGGAGTTGAGTTTGCCTGTCATCCCAATGAGGGTCATATCATACGCGCGCAGGAAGGGGAGGAGGAGGAGGAGTTCTGCGGTTTCTCCAGAAAAGGACATGGCGATGCAGACGTCACCGTCTTGGACGATGCCGAGGTCGCCATGCAGGGCGTTCATGGAGTCCATTACTATAGCGGGTGCTCCGGTGGAGGTGAGGGTGGCGGCTATCTTGTCGCCTACTAGTCCGCTTTTGCCTACTCCGACGATGATGATCTTGTGACCATTGTCTACGGCGGTGCGCATGGCGTCGACTGCGCGGTTAAAGGAGTCGTCTAGTCTGTCAGCAATGGCTTGCAGGGATTCTATCTCGTCTATGAAGACTTGCTTTCCTCGTATGGTATGATTGATGCTCATGATGGCTGTGTGTGTGCTGTAGATTATATCAAAGGCGTCTAGTACCTGCAATGTGATTTTTGGTGGCTGCGTAAAATGATGATTGTTAGAGCGTGGATGAAAAAGATGAAAAAAAATCAAA
>CAYJON010000094.1:0-7792 GCA_964371795.1 uncultured Akkermansia sp.
TAGAACTTCCAGCGCAATTCGATGCCTAGGTTGATTTGGTTCTTGTCGATGATGCCACCGAAGTCATTACGTACGGAGCTGTCTGTATCGCCAGTGACGGTTGCCTCCACCCAAGGGATGATGTGGAAGGTCTCTTCACGTCCAAAGCTGCCACGCAGGGAGTAAGGGATAAAGTTCACGCGCAAGCGTGCGACATCAACTCCTGATGTATTACGTGTCCAGTAGTTATCAGACATGGCTAGTCCAGCAATAAGCTCTATGTCCAAGCCCAAGTTGCCCTTGGCTATCACGTCGGTGAAGCGGTAACCCACTGACAGGTCGTAGTACCAACCCGTCAAACCATAAAAGCTGTATGTAGCCTGTGCTGCTCCAAAGAAGCCCTGCTGAAAATCATTATAGGTCAGAGAAAGGGTCAAATCCTGCGTGAGGTTGTGATGTGTCTTGCCACGCTCTTCTGCGAGGTAGCCTTCTAAGCCACCATGGCGCAGGCCGTAACCGACTGCCAGCTTTGCATTGGGGAAAATCTCCTTGCCTAATGTGTAGCCCCAATGGCTGAATTCCCCACCCAAGGCGTCACCTGTTCCCCAAATCGAGCCCAATTGAGCATCAATTTGCTGATAAACACCTACATTAAACATGTTGCGGTTAGAATGAGTGTAGCGAGCAGACAGGGAGGAAAAACCGTGATCACTCAGTTGGTTAGTAACACCCATGCCACGCACGTTGTAATTGTTTGTATAGAGATTAAATCCGATATCCCACGCCTTTTCACTGCTAGAGGGCGCTTCCAAGATGGGCGCACTAACTACAGGGGCTATGTTCATGCCTGACTCGACAACGGTATTCTCCGGAGCTAAAGGACCTGGTAGGCTCGCTGCGTTGCTGTACTCTATAGGTCCACTGGGTATGGGAGGGGGCAGCATTTGAGCAAAGGCGGCACTATAACTAAGGGGTAAAATCAGCGAAAGTGTGGTGAGCTTCATTACAGCATTATAATTTTTTTGTTGCCAAATACCAGAAAAAAAGTCCGATATGAACAAAATAGCGCTTGAAAAGACGGCGTGGTTCTTTGAGGAGACGATACAACCACTCAAAGCCTCCTTGACGTATCCAGCGGGGTGCTTGATCGACCAAACCAGCGTGAAAATTAAAGGCAGCGCCCACTGCAAAATACAGGGCAGGAGGCAGAATACCCTTCTGTTTGCAGTCTGCTAACCAGCGTTCCTGCTTCGGGCAGCCTAGTCCCACCCAAACACAGTTTGCGCCTGATTCGCGTATCAGTTCTGCTATTTTTTCATCCTCGCCCTCTGGCCAATCTCCCATGGGGGGGGAGTAGGCAGCAGCCAGTTGTGCATCGGGAAAGCGGGTGGCAAATTTTTCTTTCAAGAGTTGCTGCGCCTCGGGCGAGCCCCCTAATAGGAAATGGCGCAAGCCCACATCAGCAGATTGCCCGCTCTGCCACATGCTCTCCATCATATCGGGGCCATAAAGGCGGTGCGCATCGCGGCGTTTTCTCTTCCTCAACAACCATACAATAGGCATACCATCGGGACAGATAAAATCGAACAAAGAAAGCTTTTTGCCATAATCCTCTTTTTCATGCAGAGCGCGTGTTAACACGTGAACATCAGCATGCGCAATAATTTTCGGCGAGTCCAAGGACTTTGCCCTCTTGCAAAAATAGGCAGTAGCCTCTTCTAGTGAACTCACTACAAAAGGGATAGAAAAAAGTGTTTCGCTATTTAGTTCTGACATAATCGACCTCTGACTGCCTCATCATACGCTATTTTGTTTCAATTAGCAATACAGAATACTTCATATGTAACAAGCTCAATATGGCACAAAATCCGTCATGACAGTAAATTACCTCTTGCCATGGTGTATGCTTTCTGTTATTATTCACGCATAGACCGATATGAAAACATCACAAGCTATTCTTTCACTACTGGCCGCTCCAGCAATGTGCCTCACAGCCATGGCTCAGGAGACCGTTAACGTTCTCGAAGTACTTCCTACTGAAGGATTCATGCCTGGACGCGCTATACGCCCTCAGACAGATGAGGCTTTGATGCCTCTCTTGGTAAAAATCGAAGAAAAATTCCAGGCTCTCTCTGAAGAAGAGAAGAAGGCCATGCTTGAAAAGCGCAAAGATGGTCGCGCCCTTGAATACAATCCAAAGCTCTGGGACAGCAAGGCTGACTATGACACCTACCTCAAGGTATGGAAGAACACCAAGGTCGTCGAAGCAGAAAACGTCGTCATCGGTCTCCGCAAGTCTAGCACAGCTGACGTATGGGATGTCGTATCTGCAACTGTCTCTAACGGTCAAACCCTTCCCCTCACCCTCGGTGCTCTCACTTACAATGCTAAGACAAACATCTGGAAGTCCAATAACGGTGAACTCACCCCCTCCACTGTCACAGAAACAGACACCTACATCTACGGTGCACAGTCTGGTCAGGAATGGAAGCTCGAAAAGGATGACGCGCTGAGCAGCATACGCGAAGCCGTACGCATCACCAAGAGCGCAGACGGTAACTTTACCTTTGTTTACTACAATTTCATGGAAGTTTCTAAGGCTAGCGGTCAAGTCATCGCACAGGGCGGTTACGTCCTCCGTTTCCCCAAGAAGACAGCTAACGCCTCCGTCACACGACCAGGTCAACGCAACTAAGTAACACAATTCTTATCAGCGGCGGGGTATCTACGGATTACCCCGCGCTTTTTTATATAGAGGGTGGCATCTCAGCATAGCCTCCTACTACCTACAAAAATCAAGCGATGCGAATCATTGCAGGAAAGGCCAAGGGGCTCAGCCTCCTCATACCAACAGGAGAAGTACGCCCCACGCAGGACAGGGTGCGCGAAGCCCTTTTTAGCATATTAGGAACGGAGATTGAAAATGCACGTGTGCTCGACCTCTTTTGCGGCACAGGCTCTGTGGGCATAGAGGCTCTCAGCCGTGGGGCGACCAGTGCACGCATGGTCGATGCCTCTCGCAGCTCCTGCTCCACAGCAAAGAAAAATTTGGAACGCAGCCGCCTCATAGGTGGTAGTGTCACACAAAGTGATTGTCTCTCCTTTGTCAAAAGAGATCGTGGACAATATGACATCATCTTTGCTGACCCCCCTTACTGCAAATCCTCAGGTGATCGCGACATGATAGCAGAGCTCATGCTAGATCGTCTCGGAGAATTGCTGGTCAGTGGCGGTTACTTTATCGCCGAGGCACAAGAAGATTACGGGGTGGGTAACAGCCAAACACGAGATTTCCCTGGTTGGAAACTCATTGATGAACGCCACTACGGCAAAAACGTCATCCTCATCTACCAGACAGAGACATGATACGCCTGCTACTGCTCGCCCTCTACTACTGCTCACTGCCGCTCTTCTTAATCTTTTGCCTACCTGGCTACCTCATCAAGATGAAGAGGCGCGGGGGATTTGGTACAGGGATAGCAGAGAGATTTTCCATCTACCGCCGCCCTGTAGAACAGGAAAAACAGGGAGGGCTCTACATCCATGCCGTGAGTGTGGGAGAGAGCTTTATCGCGATGAAGCTCATCAGACAATGGCAGGCCGCAGGGCACGACGGCCCTGTTACCCTTGCAGTCAGCACCGCCACCGCCCATCACATTGTCCGTGCAGCAGATCTACCCCACACCCGCCTCATCTACGCCCCACTGGACATCCCTATCATTGTAGAACGCTGCCTCAACCGCTTTCGCCCCAGCCGTGTCGCCCTGATTGAGGCAGAGCTCTGGCCACACTTTGCAGAATGTTGCCACCGCAGGGGCATTCCCCTCTGCATCCTCAACGCCAGACTCTCCCCCCGTAGCGAGCGTCGCTACAAGAAAGTACGCCCCATCACCCGCGCCCTCTATAGCAGACTCAATGCCCTAGGTGCGCAGAATGAACGAGACGCAGAACGCTTTGCCAGCATAGGTATAGACCCCAAAATCATTGAGGTTACTGGTAGTATCAAGTTTGACATCCTAGCAGACACTGTCCCCAAAGTCCGTGAGGACATGGCAAGCATCCTAGCCACACTGAGCGCTGGCGCACCCATCGTCCTAGCAGCCTCCACGCATGCGGGAGAAGAACAGCTCATAGCCGATGCGATACGAAAGGCAGGCGGCTTCCCCCTCATCGTGCCACGCCACGAAGAACGCCGCGAAGAAGTCCTTCGAGAACTCAAACAGATTGGATTCGCCCCCCTCCTACGCAGCCAGCAACTAGCAGAAAACAGCCCCCTGCCCCAAGACTGCGATTGCTACATCGCTGACACCACGGGAGAGCTACGTGACTGGACGCAGCTTGCCCAGATAGTCATCATAGGCAAAAGCTTCCTTTCCAAAGGCGGTCAAAACCCTGTCGAGGCCATCGCAGCCCGCATCCCTGTCATTGCGGGGCCAGACATGAGCAACTTTGCCGACCTTGTCACCCTCTTAGAAGAAAAAGACGGCATCTACCGCAGCACAGCTGAGACTCTCAGCCAAGACATAAAGCAGCTCTTGCAGCATCCAGAGCAAGCAAAACAACAATGCGAGCAGGCCTACGCTGCCCTCTCCTACCACCAAGGAGCTAGCGCGCGCAGCGTCAATCTACTAGCCCAGCTGCGCCAGAGCTAAGCAATAGGCATGTCATTACGCCAAGGCTACAATAAACTTGTCCTGCGCACGCAAGAATACCTCATCAAGCGGCGCGAGCAGGGAAAGTGGGAGAGATTTCTCCCAGAGCGCATCTTTGACCCGCAACTCTGGTTGTGGGATCAGCGCAGCCTAGCAGTAGGCATAGGCTGGGGTGCGGCATTGGCCATCACCCCCGTGCCCATGCAGTCCCTTTTTGCGGCCTTCATCTGCCTCTGGGTCAGAGGTAATGTCCCCATAGGCATCCTCGCCTGCTGGCTATCCTTTCCGGGCTATCAGGTCATAGCCTGGCCTCTACAGTGGGCTCTAGGTGCCTACCTTCTCCGAGAATTGAGCCCCTGGACATCAGGTACAAGTTACCAACTCATTGCCGAAGCTGCCGCTCATTGGAACCGCGGAAAGGAAAGCATAGAAATTCTCTTGCAGGGCATACACCTTCCCACCCTCATCGCGGAATTTTTGATTGGCTGCGTGCTGAGCAGCGCGCTCTTGGGACTGCTCTTTTATGGACTCATCAAAAGCCTACCTAAAAAGTTCTTTTCTTGAGAGGCGTTTCTCCAACAAAAATATATATTTCATCCCTTATTATATGGCTGCTACGTCGATTAAGCAGCATTCACTGTTATTCAGTAGGAGTTAGGTCATTTTGGAAAATAATTCACACATTCGCCTTAAGTATAAGTAGATTATATTTAGATACGCTTTGGTAATAATATTCTTTCGTTTAACTCTTTCTAATAAAAAAATTATCAAGTTTTCTTAAAGAAATTCTAACAATACCTGAAAAAAAATTCTGCGTGTGGAACGTGCTATGGAACGAAAAAAAGGGGTGACCAAGGGACTGTCCGAAATAAAAAAATCTTTCTCGAAAGTCGGATAGATGGCATAGTTATCTCCGCAACCGCAAGTCGCCCAAACCAAGTCTCACTCGTGAGGCGCTCCTCTCCCTCAGTGCTAGGAATGGGGTGGGTTAGCAAGAAGAGCTCATGTGCCAGAAAGCTGAGCTTTTTTTGCAACAAGACTACATTACCTACTCAACGTCAACACTATTTTCACTCACCAATGAGCCATCACACTAAAGAATTAACACTATGGAAGCGCATCGTCAAGGACATGCGCCACCACGAAAGCGTAGTCGGAGACTATGCCTATGAATCTTACATATCAAAGCTTAACTTACGTCAGGATACGGGCTTCACTTTCTACATTGAATATCCCGCAGATCTACCCATTGCTTGGGTGGAAATCAACTATCTGCCCAGCCTTCACAACTCCATAGGACGCGTGCTCGACACCCCTCGCCAGATTGTCTTTATCAAAGAGGGGGAAAATGCCCCTCACACCGCATCTAGCAGTACTTCTGCAGTAACAGAAAGTGCCCCTACGCCCTCTACTCCCCTTACAAAGGGCAGCGGCCGCAAGAGCAGCAAAAGCAGCAGCAAAGCACAACCCAGCCGCAAAGGCAGCACAGGCATACGCAGTCTCAAAAAGGACTACCTGTTCGATAACTTCATCGAAGGACCTTGCAATGCCTTTGCCTGCGCAGCGGCACGCGCCATCGTCAACGAAGACAGCTCTGGCAGAATGCTCAACCCCCTCTTTGTCCATGGCGGATCAGGACTAGGCAAAACCCACCTTTTACATGCCATAGGCAACGCTATTATACAGAACAACACAGGCAAAAAAGTACTCTACGTCACCAGCGAAGACTTTACCAACGCCTACATTGATGCTGCCAACAAGGGCTATGAGGCACAGCATGCGCTGGCAAACTTCCGTCGCAAGTACCGTCAAGCTGATGTCCTCCTCATTGATGACGTTCAGTTTCTCGCCAAGAAGACCAAGACACAGGAAGAGTTCTTCCACACCTTCAACGCCCTCTTTGACAGCGGAAAGCAGATTGTCCTCAGCGCAGACTGCCCTGCTAGCGAGATGACCACCCTGCACGAGAGGCTCACCTCCCGATTTGAACAGGGCATGAGCGTGAGCATCACACGCCCCTGCTTGGAGACCCGCATTGCCATCTTGCAGAACAAGCGTCAAAAGTGGAACACCGATATTGTCACAGATGAGACCATTGACTACTTGGCACAGCATATCACCAACTCCGTGAGAAGGTTAGAAGCCGCACTCATCCGCGTTGCCAGCTTTGCTAGCTTCTCAAATCACGCCTTGAGTCTTGATGAGATACGCCGACACCTCCAAGAATTCTTCCGTGAGGAAAGACTACAGAGCGTTAGCATACAGGACATTCAGGATAAGGTTGCAGAAATCTTTGAACTCAAGGTCACAGAGCTATGCAGCAACCGTCGCACGGCAAAGATTGCACACCCACGACAGATTGCCATGTACCTTGCGCGCAAGTTTACAAAGGAATCCTTGCAACAGATTAGCTCTGCATTTGGCAAAAAGGATCACGGCACGGTTATTCATGCCTCAAAGACCATTGAGCAAAAGATGAAGAGTGATGAAAGTCTGCGAGAGCTGATTGCGAGCATGAGTAAGACTTTGAGTTGATTTTGTCTACCATTTATTAAACGTTAGCTAGCGCCAGCGTGTCTGCACTTCATATGCAAACACCACAGGTACCTTCTAGCTTCCTCCACCGCCTTCTTTCGCAGCAATGGTTTCTCGGCATGCTCGCCATGCTAGAAATCCTCTTCGGCTTTATCCTTCTGGGCTTTCCCTTCATTCTGGGTACAAGCCTCATCTTTGTTCTGGGCATTAGCTTATGCCTCATGGCAGTCATGCGTTGCTGCCACCTCTTTCGGGCGCGTCAGCACTATATCCACCAAGGTCTGGCTATACTCATTTACGCGGCACTGGGGATCGCGATGCTTTTCGCGCCTCTCGTCTCGCTCAATATACTCACTCTTGCCCTTGGTATAGGCTTGGTGTTACTCGGTATCCTGCGCTTTTTTTCAACGCTCTTTTCGCGTCAAAAACGCGCTCGAGTCTGGCGTTTCTGTAATGCAATTACCAGTTTCCTGCTCGGGGCAGTTGTTTGCTACACCTGGCCCGCCTCTGCTCTCTGGCTGCTGGGGCTCATGGTGGCTATAGAGATGATTTTCTCTGGATGGACACTGCTCCTTCTCACCCTCAGTGATGTGGGCGAGAAGGAGACAGAATCAGTCAATTGATGC
>CAYJON010000094.1:7892-9313 GCA_964371795.1 uncultured Akkermansia sp.
CTCAGCAGAGGCTGGCTTTGTCTTAGGCTTGCGGTTGGTGCTACCAGGAGGGCGGCCGCGGCGGCGGGGTTCGTTACCCTTTGCCTTGCTTGCGCTCTTGCGCTTTGCTGCAGGCTTGCGAGGCTTTCTTGCCTTCTTCTCCACAGGAGGGGCGACGACAGCAGGTGCACTATCCGATACTGATGCTTCAGATACTTCAGATGCATCACTTGTCTCAGGTGCTACTGGGGTCTTTTTAGGACGACCAGCGCGACCCTTGCGCAGGGAGGTGAGGGTTCTGGGCACTGACATCTGCCAGCTCCAATCCCAACGATCGAGAGCGCAGAAGCAAGCTGCCAACAACTTCACAGATGCATCAATGTCCAGCTTGTGAGCCATTTCTATGCTCTGGTGTACATTACGTACTGGCAGGGAGATAGCACCTGTAATGGCGCCACCGGGGGTGAGCTTTTGCATAGCACCAGCATCAGTACCACCTGCGCTGAGCAGTTCAAATTGATGGGGGATTTTCTTTTCCTCAGCCAGCGCACGCATGTAGTCCACCATGCGGCGGTCAACGATGATGCTACCGTCATAAATCTTGATAGCTGTTCCCTTGCCCAGCTCGGAGCACTTTTCATGGGGAGCTGCACCGGGGGTGTCATTGGCAATAGTGATGTCCAAAGCGAGAGCAAAGTCGGGCTTAATTTCCAGTGTTGCTGCATGCGCACCGCGCAGGCCTACTTCTTCTTGAACGGTGAATACTGCGTACAAGTCATAATCGGGCTGCAACTTTGCCTTGCGCATTCTGCGAACGGCCTCAATCAACATGTAGCAACCACCACGGTTGTCGATGCTCTTGACGTTGATGCAGTCGCCCATTTCTACCATATCGCTCCAGCGGGTGATGGTATCGCCTACTGTGACCCATTTTTCCACCTCTTCCTTGGGCATGCCCAGGTCAACGATGTAATCGGTAACGGCGGGCATTTTGCCGCGTTCTTCGGGGCTCATGACGTGAATGGGCTTTACCCCCATGCAACCGGGTAAATCCTTTTTACCGTGCACAATAACGCGCTGTGCGGTCAATGTCTTGGGATCAAATCCGCCCAAAGGCAATATACGAATGAATCCTTTATCATCAATATGTCGCACCATAAAACCTATTTCATCTAGGTGAGCAGCACACATAATTGATTTTTCAGAACTCTTGCCCTTTATCAGTGCAATTAAATTCCCCATATTATCAACCTTCAGCTCATCAGCGAGTGATTCCATCTGAGATTGAACAACTTGGCGAATATTGGACTCAAAACCAGGCGCACCAGACGCCTCACATAATGCTTGGAACAATTTAATATTCATCGGATGAGAGTATAACTATTAAAATAGCTGATGACAAGCAGTTTTTTAATAATTTATTAGTATTTTTATAAAATTAT
>CAYJON010000095.1:0-4489 GCA_964371795.1 uncultured Akkermansia sp.
AATCTGCCGATATTACTCATGCGCCAAAGCGTGAGTTGCCTCAACATGCAGCCCAACTGGCTACGCTCTTTTTGACAGAATCGCAAAAGCATCTAAAAGGCAAGCACAAACAGCTGAGAGAATGGCTCTGTGCGCTTTCTAAGAAGGAAGAACTGCAACGCTTTTTCCTAGCCTTCTGCCGATGGTCAGCATCGGGTGACCAACAAGAAAAGGAGCTGCTTTTAGAGCGTTTTGCCCAACACCGTGACGAGATTTTGGACGGCCTCACCACCATGCAGGCTCTACGCCTGCGTCTGGGTAAATACATTGGGCGCGATAATTTTACCACTCTGGCGCATATACTCAATGAGGCTATGGGCTCCCTCTTCCAATACGATGAGCCTGCTAGCTTTGAACGCCTCTATGTCAAGCGTCGCAAGCAACAACTAGCCGCATCGGTGCGTATCCTACACCCTGAGACATGGGGAAATATCTCTGTGCAGAATTACAGCAATCGCATTTGCTCCTTGCTGCCCCTACTCCCCTCTGGATGTCTAGAGCTCGATGTACGCCGACTGCTGCCCCAGTATGACTGCTACAATTGGCAAGAATCCGTGGAGAGGCTAAGGCAACGCCTTATTCCCATACTACAAGTCAACGCGCAACGCCCAGAGCCCCTGCGCATCATGCTCTGCGCCATCAACAATGACAGGCTCATGATAGTTGCACAGCTCTGTAGTCAGCTCAAAGATGAGTCCAGCTGGAAAGCTCTGGACCTCGGCATGGAGCTTTCTGCCTGCCATGAGGCCTCACCTGACGTGCTAGACCAGCTCAAAATCTGGGCAAAGAAGAAGAAACAGCACCGCCTTACCCTGCGCCTACTCAAAGGCGAACAGCTACCCAATCAACGAATGCAGGCCGAGCAGCAGGGCAGAGGAGAACACATCAGTGCCACCAGATTAGAAACAGATGTGCGACTACGCTCCCTCATGCAAAGCATGGTGAGCTGCCCCCAATTGCAGCTAGAGCTAGCCACCCATCACCTACTGGACATTGCCTATGCCTGCGTGCTCTGGGCACATGAGCAGAAGGGCGACAAGCAGCCCCCCCGCCTCGTCTTCTACGCAGGACTGGGCACATCCCTAGCAATGGCACTGACAGCCATGGGTATGGACTGCTCGCTAAGCAGCTTTCACCACAGCCGACAGCAGCCCCTTCTCACCGAAGAATACTGGGAAGACATCCTCCACAGCCTCAAAGAGCCCTATGCTGCCCTCTCCCTTTCGCCCACTGCAAAGCATGATGAGGGCGGATGGCAGAGCATGGTGCAGCACTTTACCACCTCTTGGAACAAGACGGAAAAAGTCCTCCATGACATTGATTTGGAAAAGAAAGCGCAGCTAGCCCCCTTTCGACTTCCCGTGCAGCGCAGCGGCGTGGCAGCAGAGTTGCAAGCTGCCTTGTTGAAGGAAAAGAAAACTCCCCTCACCTGCTACCGCGCCAGCGTCATGGGCAAGGAGGTGGAATCCCAATTTAGCGTACGATCCCGTATCCCTTGGGATTATCAGCAGGTGGACTACACGGTAGAGGGGCTTAACTATGAGCAAATCAACCAGGTGATTGAGCAAATGAAACTCAATGCACAACGGGTAGAAAAAAACCTCAATACCCGCCTCAAGGTCCTAGAAAAAATCGCGCTCACCCTTTCCTCAAAGCGTGCTCCCTACGTATCCGCATTGGTACGTGATGCGGGCTACCGCCTCTGTGATGCAGATGCTGAGATAGCGCAGGCCATCACTCTCTGCGACAGCATGGTGCAAACCCTCCGCGACCCCAGCTGGATGGAAGGACTGCAATTAGAATCAGGCGGTCTCGCTGTCGTTAATGCCAGCACCCAAAGACCCTTTATCGAAGGCGTAGAAGGCATATGCACCGCCTACGTGCTAGGCTATGCTAGCATCTACAAACCCGCTAACACCACACGCCGCGTTGCAGAGATGCTGCACGCACTTCTCCTCTCCGCAGGCATGAAGAAAGAGAGCATCACTATAGCCCAGTGTCTTGACAATCAGGTAGCAGCAGAACTTTTCAACAATGAAGCCGTCGATGCATTCTTCCACTATGCACCTCTCACCATCATAGAGGGGGCACAGCCAGATAGGGCAAAACTATCTCTACTCTTGCAGCAACAGGCAGCTATCAACCCTCTTTACGCGCGACAGGATGCGGACATGGCACTGTTGCTCCGCGCCCTCACACAGTCGTTTGCCCTGCGTTCTGCGCAGCTAGAACTGAGTCCCCGCGTCCTCCTCCTACACGCTTCCCTTTATGACAGGGCTGAAGTGCTCGCGCAAATCAAAGATGCCTTTGCCTCCCTGCAACTTGGGACAGAATTTGCCCCGCGCAGCGAAGCCCTCTCACTGGAAAAATGGACAGCACACACCCAACTACGCGAGGGCGAAAGCTGGCTACTCCCACCAGATGAGCAAGCACCCCTCACCCCCCTCTACCGCCCCGCAGTGCGCCTAGGCGTGCAGGCCGACAGTCCCCTACTACAGGCGGAGCATGGTGCTGGCGTCCCCCATCTCTCCATCGTCCGTGTCAATACAGATCAAGAGGCCATGGGGCTACAAAAGCGCATTTCCTCTGGCAGCTTTGCCACACTCTTCACACAGGAAAAACAAATCATCGCGCAATGGAAAAAAGGCATAGCTGCCCAGCGGCTCTTCGTCAACTGCGCCCCCACCCCCATCTTATTGGAGAAGAAGGGCCAGTCCAGCGAGGTAAAGTGGATAGACATCGCGCATGCTGGCAGCTTCCTCCCCAAACTGGCACGTTGGAAAGAAGGCACACGCCCTCAATCGCATGCCAAGACAGCCGACCACCCCTTCAAGCCTTGGGAGCTCATACGCCCTCGCCTCAATGGCGCCAAGCTCATGCGACTGCGATCCGCCTGTGAATCCATCATCCACGCATGGGAGAACGAATTTGGTATCACCTGCGCCAAGGAAAGCCTAGCGGGCACTGTCTTGGAGAGGCGTTGGCTCACCCGACCTGTTTACCTCCGAATCGACAAGGACACAACGGACACGGACTATGCCATCCAACTCTTTGCAGCCTACCAAACAGGTCAGCTGGTGGAAATCAGTCTGGAGAAGGCGCGATCTTGGGCGCAAGAATTCACAGAAAGAGCAGGGATAAGCGTCGAAGTGGAGTCCCGTACAGCATTTGAAAAACGACTCAAGGGGCTGGAGCAATTGAAGCATAGTGTCTTGAGGGATGCGACTGCACCAGCAAGCACAAAGAGGCTGGCGAGCGAGCTACAGTTAACGCTGGCAAATGCGCCTGTGCTGGCGCAGGGCTATATTGAGTTACTGCAACTTTGTGAGGAGCAGATTTGCCTGAGTGCAGAGTAGGACTCTGTCCATAGGAAATTCGACGCTTGCTTCGTGCAGAGCGACTACTTTCCTTGATCAATAATCCTCTGTGCCTCCGCCTTCAATGCACCTTCCTCGTTTTCCAATTGTTCCTCCTGCACGGCATGCAAGAGTTTTTCCAAAACATGCCTCATCTCAGGACTAGGCTTCACGCCCATCTCCATTAGCTCCGCCCCGCCTATCTTCAAGTCCTTCAAGGTAAAGCTAGGTTCGAGACTCAATACCTCGTCGCGCAAGTTGCGTGCAGCCGCCAAGGCGGCCAGCTTTTCCGCTCGCTTTAACGACGATTGTGCTAGTATATCCGCGCGCTTCAATTGGAAGAGCTGCTGCAATCCCTCTGCCCCCCATTTGCCTAGCCATCTCCTCATCCCACCGCGTGTCATGGGAAAACTGTCCCCATGATGCAAGACAAGGGTCTCTACCGCCTTGATGGTGGCCGTGTCGCTCTTGAGCCTTTTAAGAATGGCTACAGCCATCTCTGCCCCTATCTCGGGATGCCCTATGCAATGCCCCTGCCCGTCTTCTCCCAATTGGAAGGTGGTGGGCTTCCCGCAGTCATGCAGGAGGGCTGCTAGTCGTAATACCTCCGTGGCAGGCGCGGCTTGGACGCTGTGCGCGCTGTGCTCCCAGATGTCATAAATGTGCGCTGGGTGGTGCTGTTCATGTCCGACCATGGGGGCAAGCTCTGGCATGAAGCCTGTAAAGATTTCTGGGAAGCAGATGAGGAGACTGCCCGCCCATTGCCCGACGAGTATGCCCTTGAGTTCTTTGTAGATTCTCTCTACGCTAATATTGCCTAGCAGGTGGTGCAGGGCACGCATGGATTCGGCTGTGTGGTATTCTATGTCAAAGCCCAGTCGTGAAGCAAAGCGCAGGGCACGCAGGATGCGCAGGGCGTCTTCTGCAAAGCGTTCATGCGATTCTCCTACACAGCGTATGGTCTTGTGGGCGAGGTCATCTTGCCCCCCGAAGTAGTCAATGAGCCCCGCTTCTGGGTTGTAGGCCATAGCATTGATGGTGAAATCGCGCCTAGCGAGGTCTTCTCGTAAATCAGAGACAAAGGTGACACTATC
>CAYJON010000095.1:4589-9246 GCA_964371795.1 uncultured Akkermansia sp.
TTAAAAAGGAGGGAGGCAGTAGTCTGCCTCCCTCCTGAGATTTGTTTTCCTACTGTACTTGACAGTTTACTCCTTTTCGTCGGAATAGTCAATATCAGCGAGCGCTTGATAGAGTTTCCAGCGATGTTTGATGTCTTTTTTCTCCAGCTCCATGAGCTTTTCAAAGACAGCGGGCTTTGACTTGGCCAGCATGCGGAAGCGGTTTTCGGCCAGCAATGCTTCTTCCAAATCCATCTTTCCAGGCTTACTCTTGATGGTGAGAGGGTTTCTTCCCTTCTTGAGACGGTCTGGGTTGAAGTTGTAGAGCATCCAGCGGCCACAGTTGACGGCGTTCTTCTGGTGTTCCAAACCATTGGCCATGTTGATACCGTGGGCAATACAGTGGCTGTAGGCGATAATAAGGGCGGGGCCATCGTATTCTTCTGCTTCCACCAATGTCTTGAGGGTATGCTCATCATTCATACCCATGGCGATAGAGCCAACATAGATGTTGCCGTATGTCATGGCGATGTAACCCAGATCCTTCTTGGCCTGATCCTTACCGCCTGTTGCAAACTTGGCAATAGCACCACGTGGTGTGGACTTGGAGCATTGACCGCCTGTGTTGGAGTAGACCTCTGTGTCGAGGACAAGAATCTTCACATTGCGACCTGTTGCAAGTACGTGGTCGAGACCACCGTAGCCGATGTCGTATGCCCAACCATCACCACCGATAATCCAGACGGATTTCTTGACGAGGTCGTTGGCCTTCGCCTTAAGAAGGGCTAGCTCTGGCTTTGCGTCACAGGCTTGCTTGAGTTCTTCTACTGCTGCGCGTTGCTGCACGAAGTCGCTCTCTGTTTTCTGCGGGTTGGAGCAGATGCGCTCAATGATTTCTTCGCCCACTGTTTCCTTGGCTGCTTCGAGCAGTTCCATGGCGTAGTGCTGCTTCTTGTCCAGAGAGACGCGGAAGCCGAGACCGAATTCTGCGTTGTCTTCAAAGAGGCTGTTTGCCCATGCTGGACCGCGTCCATCCTTGTCATGTGACCAAGGGGTGGTGGGCAGGTTACCGCCGTAGATGGAGGAACAACCTGTAGCATTAGCAACAACGAGGCGGTTGCCGAATAGCTGCGTGAGCATCTTGAGGTAGGGGGTTTCACCGCAACCTGCGCATGCGCCAGAGTATTCAAAGAGGGGACGCAGGAACTGCACATCCTTCACCTTCGCATTGCCTACCTTTTCGCGATCTGGGTCGGGCAGCTTGTCAAAGAAGTCAAAGTTCTTGCGCTCTTGCTCCAGACATTCTGTAGCAGGTGTCATGGTGAGGGAGTCTGTGGGACATACCTTGGTGCAAAGCGTACAACCTGTACAGTCGGCAGCAGATGTTTGGATGATGAACTCACTACCCTTCCATGCCTTGTGCATGGGCTTGACTGGTGCGCTCTTAAAGCCTTCTGGTGCGCCTACCAAGTTAGCAGGATCTGTGACTGTGGCACGGATACAGGCGTGGGGGCAGACTACGGTACACTTACCACACTGGATGCAGCTTTCCTTTGTCCAGATGGGGAGTTCAAGGGCGAGGTCGCGCTTTTCATACTGTGTTGTACCACTGGGGAAGGTACCGTCGCAGGGCATTTCGGATACCTTGACGCTGTTGCCCTCGCCTACTCCGAGGCGACCAAGCACGTTCTTCACAAAGTCAGGTGCAAAGTCAGGAAGAGGTGCGCCAATCTCATGACCTGTGATGTCCTTGCCCTCTGTGGGAACAGGGTACAGGTTGGCCAGAGTCGCGTCAACGGCTGCGATATTTTTATCAACAACGTCTTGACCTTTCTTGCCGTAGGTTTTGGCAATGGCCTTCTTGATGTAGCTGATGGCCTCATCAGCAGGGATAACGTTGGCCAGCTTGAAGAAGCAGGTCTGCATGATGGTGTTGATACGACCGCCCATGCCTGTTTCCTTTGCTACCTTGAAGGCATCAATGGTGTAGACGCTGATGTTCTTTTCCAGAATCTGACGCTGCATACGCGCTGGGAGGGTGTCCCAGACATTCTCTGGTGCGTGGTGGCAGTTGATGAGGAAGGTGGAGTCCTGCGCAGCATTCTTCAAGAAGTTATAGAGATTGAGAATGGAGGGCTGATGCAGGGCGATAAAGTTCGCGTTGCTGATGGTGTAGGTACTGTGAATGGGTGTTGAACCAAATCGCAGGTGGGATGTGGTGGTAGAACCTGACTTCTTGGAGTCATATTCAAAGTAACCTTGCACGTAGAGGTCGGTGTTTTCACCGATAATCTTAATAGCATCCTTGTTCGCGCCCACTGTACCGTCAGAACCGAGACCGTAGAACATGCAGCGTGTAACGGTATCTGCCTCTGTGGAGTAGCTAGGATCGTAGCTAATGGAAAGCCCTGTCACGTCATCCTCAATACCAACGGTGAAGTTGGTCATGGGTGTGGCGTTGAGTAGCTCATCAAACACGCCCTTGACCATGGCGGGGGTGAATTCCTTTGAACCCAGACCATAGCGGCCACCGACGACGACGGGCATGGCAAATGGGAGCGTGCCCTTCATCTCTGCTGTAGAGAGGGCTTGAATGATGTCTTGGAAGAGAGGCTCACCCTGACTACCAGGTTCCTTGGTGCGGTCGAGGACAGCAATCTTTTCGACCGTCTTGGGCAGGAGGGAGATAATATCTTCTGCGGGGAAAGGACGGTAGAGGCGTATTTTAATAACACCCACGTCCTCGCCCATTGCCATAACAGTTTCCAAGCAGGTCTCTGCGGCAGAGCCCATGATGATGATAACGCGCTTTGCCTCAGGGCTGCCAATGTATTCTACAAGGCTGTAGTGGCGGCCTGTCAGTTCTCCGAACTGCTGCATCTTTTCCTTGACGATGCGGGGGACTTCGGCGTAGAAGCGGTTGACTGTCTCACGGCCTTGGAAGTAAACGTCGGGGTTCTGTGCTGTACCACGGATGACAGGAGCATCGGGGGTGAGACCGCGCTTGTGAAAGCGTTCGATGAGCTCTGGCTTCATCATCGCGCGAAGGGTGTCATCGCTGATGTCGGCAATCTTGCCCACCTCATGTGAGGTACGGAAGCCGTCAAAGAAGTTAATAAAGGGGATTTGCGCCTCAAGCGTGGCAGCATGTGCAATGGCTGCCATATCGGGGGCTTCCTGTGTGCTCGCACCGCAAAGCATGGCATAACCAGTCGCACGGCATGACATCACATCGCTATGATCCCCAAAAATAGAAAGCCCCTGCGCTGCAAGCGCACGGGCCGCTACATGGAAGACGCAGGGAGTAAGCTCACCCGCGATCTTGTACATATTAGGAATCATAAGGAGGAGACCTTGAGAAGCGGTAAAGGTCGTAGCGAGAGAGCCTGTTTGAAGGGCACCGTGCACGGCTCCTGCCGCACCTGCTTCGCTCTCCATCTCCACGATGGCGGGTACTGTACCCCAGATATTGTTACGCCCTGCCGCCATCCAGCTATCAGCAGCCTCACCCATTGATGAGGATGGTGTAATTGGGTAAATGGCTGCCACTTCGGAACAACGGTAAGCGACGGAGGCGACCGCATCATTAGCGTCTATAGTGCTGTATGTAGTACTCATATTATATTTCTATTGCTATCGTCTGAATGGGACATGGTCAGTTAGGGCTACGCGTGTCAGACGACTACATTATACTCCTTCTATTTGGCTGTATCAATCCAAAAAATCTGACATAATAGATTTTTTATTAGCCTCATCTAACTTTTAGCGTCGCTTAAAATTCAAACTACCCCACCGCAAAACAGTGGGGTAGCCATGTAAAAGGATGATAAATATTTAGTTTACCAATTGACTAAAAAGTAAAACCAATACCAAAGCGGTAGGTCTGGAAGTCCTGCTCATTGACAGAGATATGCCCACCTGATGCTGTCCTTAGCTCTGGCTTTGCATCGCAGTAGTAGAGTTGGTAGGAAGCAAAAAGATAAACAGAGCTAGAGAGATTGAGGTAAACACCAGCTTCAAAGGCGTAGCAGAAGCCATAATCGTATTCATTGTCATCTCTGACCTTCACATCCGAAACAAAGACATTATCCGCAGCAACACCTAAAGCACCTATGCCCGCGTGCGCGCCAGCGTAGATAGAAAAAGTCGACCCAAAGCTATGAGTGTAACGGTAACCCAGCATGAGGCGACCTGCCCCAACCTCCGTCTCTCCATCCCCATAACCAGAACCTGGTGCGGGCACAATCTGGTAGGACGAGGCGGTGTCAACGCTAGCGTAGCTTAATCCTAGAGTAAAGAGCAGCGCGCTGGACTGTGAACCCATACCGTAGGTAATCTCACCACCGACTAGGTCAGGCTTCTCTGTATTGTTACCCAATAGGCCATGAGACGCAAAGAGGGGACTGTCGCCAGCATTAGTCGTGTAGGCGAACTCCAAAAAGCTGCCAGAGCCAGAACCGTAGGAACGACTATTGAGAGTGCTTGCATAATTGCTCCCGTCCACCATAGGCAAAGAGCTGAGACCAGAAACAGCGTAGCTCATAGAGCACAGCAGAGAGAGAATAAGGGGAGTAATGATTTTCATAAACATGAGACAATCTATCTTAGATAAGCAAAACTCTATAACAAATCACCCGCGAGGTCAAGCAGGGAAAAGAACTTCTCAAAAAACACCTGC
>CAYJON010000096.1:0-9232 GCA_964371795.1 uncultured Akkermansia sp.
TCGCAAAATGCGCGCAGTCCTAGTTGGTAGTGGTCGATGCTCTCCGTCATATGCTTAGTGTATCAGTAGAGCTTAGGCTTGGCAAGCTATTGATGATTTGCAGTGCTTCGCTGTAATCAAGATGTTGTAACTTGCTGGTATCTAAATCTTGATCATTTCGCGGTGGCGGACTGAGTACCACGATTAAGGGGGCGTAACCCTCTACTGTCACAACAAAAGGTTTCCCCATTTGCGGTCCACGACGCGATGGCATCTGGCGCCAGCCAAACTCCTTGCTCTTTCTCAATTTGATGTTAATGGGCTTGCTCTTCTCCTGCGTAGACAAGTGTATGACGACATTTTTAAACTCATGATCAGGGGCAATGATCTGTAAGACGTAACCCAACATGAAACTACGTCTCCAGCAGAGCAAGGGTTTTAGAACCTTTATGGGATTGATTTGCTCTTGCTCGTCCTCAGAGACAATGATACGCGTGTTCTGCTCCCCATTACTGATCTCTAGGTCTAAGTCGCCCCAATTCCAGCCATAATCGCGGCGCAGGTCTAGAACGACTTGCTCTGCGGCTGGGATATAAGTGATGCTTTCATCTAATCCGCTTAGCGTAGAGCGCATTCTTAGTGTTAGTGCTTGTCCCGTCTTGAGGCGGCTGAGTCTAATGAGTGGTTGTGATGGTGTAAAAGAGTGCCATATAATGCCCTGCTTTATCAATTTGTTAACGAATGGTACATCGAATGCCATCTCTATCCCTGACCAGCTGTTAGGGATGAGGTCAATGTCTATGTCTAGTTCTTGCGGGCGACGAAGTTCGGAGAACCCCCAACGCTTTCGCTCCCAGTATCTTCTTAACATTTGCTCCTTTTCGTTTGCTGTTGAGCATAAATTAGCGAGGATTATGTCTCTGGCAAAGCTTCGTTCGAGGTGCTTGATTGCTTGTTGCTCGCTGTCATTCTTCTGGAGCAATATCTCACCTCGTATGTGATGGCAAGTCTCATCAGAGGCAGCACAGCCTATATCGAGTAGCCTTTCGAGCTCCAAATGATTATTTTCTGATTCCTTTGATGCCAGGTTCATTGCCCATGCTCCATGTCGCATGTGAAAGATAGACTTCTCATAATAGCGTCGCGCGATATCTTCATAGTCATCATCTATATCTTCTATCGCCGATGCTTGTACGAGAAAGCAGAATTCCGGCCACAAGATGTCATCCAAGCTGCGCCCTTCTCCTGATTGAATGAGTGCTAGGATGCGTTCCGTGTATTCTTGTGTCTTTGGTGTATTATTTCCTTTTATGTATATGTGAGTTAAGAAGATGTGGGCTTCTTCGCAACCACGTGAAATGAGCTCTGTGGTGAGTTCTTCGGTGCGTTGGAAGTCTCTGGGTACACCAAGACCTGTAGCGTAGCAATGTGTCAGCAGCCAACCAGCGTTGAGGTTGCCTTCTTCGTAGGCCATGCTCAGGTGCTTTGCAGAGCTGATGTAGTCAGGTGCTTGTCCGTTGGTCTGATCGCAAAATGCGCGCAGTCCTAGTTGGTAGTGGTCGATGCTCTCCGTCATATGCTTAGTGTATCAGTAGGGGCTGTATTTAGCAAGCTTGACTTTTACTGCCGTTCTGGCACAATAACTGCAATGAGTCGATGGGGATATTATAGAGTAGCCGCAGTAACACCGCGTCTGCGTGTAGCAGATGTCGCATTTAACCTTGCAGAGATGTTACAAGTAGCCGAGCAACTGGTAGCGGAGGAGTCTGTTGATGTGCTGCTCTTCCCCGAGTTGGGCTTGACGGGTTATAGTTGCGGGGATTTGTTTTACCAATCACAGCTTGTCCGTGCTGCAAAGGAAGCCTTGCTCCAATGGGCAGCGGCAACTGCGCATCTCCCCTGCATCTCCGTGGTGGGGCTACCCCTACAGGTGCAAGATGGACTTTATAATGTGGCAGCCCTCGTCCAAGGTGGAGAGGTCAAGGGACTAGTGCCCAAGTCTACCCTGCCCAATTACGCAGAATTTTATGAGAAACGCCAATTCCGCCCCGCGCGTGACTTGGCCGTGTCAGAATACCGCCTTGCGGGGAGGCATATCCCACTGGGTGCAGATTTGCTCTTCAGCGATGGTGGGGTGCTGAGCATAGGCATAGAGATATGCGAAGACCTCTGGTCGCTTATACCACCTAGCAGTTATTTGGCAGAGCAGGGTGCGCGCCTCATCCTCAACCCCAGTGCGAGCAACGACTACGTGGGCAAGGCCGCCTACAGACGCTCTCTGGTATCCCAGCAAAGCGCACGCTGCCTCGCCGCCTATGCCTACAGCTCTGCTGGCGTGCATGAGAGCACGCAGGATGTCGTCTACAGCGGGCATGCCCTCATTGCGGATAATGGCTCTTTGTTGGCAGAATCCCGCCGCTATCAGCGCGAGAGCTCTTGGATTGTAGCAGATGTTGACCTAGAACGCCTCGGGGTGCTGCGTCAGAGGGAAAGTTCCTTTCACGAGGGGAGGGGAGAGCAGATGCCCACCCTGCGCCTCATCCACCTCGATCCACTGCCAGAGAATTGTGATGCCCGCCATGCACAGGTGGCAGCCTATCCCTTCCTACCCTCAGAGCAACAAAAAGCCGAACGCTGCGAAGAAATCCTTGCCATCCAATCCCATGGACTGGCACAGCGTATGGAGCACTCTGGCGCACAGACCCTCATCATCGGTGTGTCAGGCGGCCTTGATAGCACGCTGGCCCTGCTGGTGGCAGTACGCGCCTGTGAGTTGCTGGGTAGACCCGCTAGCACCGTGAAGGCCATTACCATGCCCGGCTTTGGGACAACTGGCAGGACTTACCAGAATGCCCTGTCCATGATGCGACTTCTCGGTGTGGAGCAGAAGGAAATAGACATCAAGGGCTCTTGCAAGTGGCACTTCAAGGACATAGGCTTTAACCCCGCGCTGCGTACCAATACTTACGAAAATGTGCAGGCTAGGGAGCGTACCAAGATTCTCATGAACATGGCAAACATGTCTCATGGTCTGGTTGTGGGCACAGGCGACCTGTCGGAAATTGCTCTTGGCTGGTCCACCTACAACGGTGACCACATGAGCATGTATGCGGTGAACTGCTCCGTGCCCAAGACCCTCATACGCTGCCTCATCGAGCACATCGCCCAGCAAAGCGATGAGGCACTGAGTGCTGTGCTGCTCGACATCAACGCCACCCCAGTGAGCCCAGAGCTGCTCCCCCCAGCCGAGGATGGTAGCATAGAGCAATGCACAGAGCAGCTGATAGGCCCCTATGCCCTGCATGACTTTTTCCTTTACCACTTTATCAAGCACGCCGCCTCACCGAAGAAAATCCTCTTCCTTGCCCGCAAGGCATTGGGGGGAGAATTTGATAATGAGACCATAGAGCAGAGCCTGCGTACCTTTGTGCGACGCTTTTTCAGCCAGCAGTTCAAGCGCAGCTGCA
This sequence comes from uncultured Akkermansia sp., assembly GCA_964371795.1. Taxonomy (GTDB): domain Bacteria; phylum Verrucomicrobiota; class Verrucomicrobiia; order Verrucomicrobiales; family Akkermansiaceae; genus Akkermansia. Next base: position 3,447 of record CAYJON010000096.1, read on the forward strand.
TCCCCGATGGCCCCAAGGTGGGCTCTATCTCCCTCTCACCACGTGGCGACTGGCGCATGCCATCAGATGCCCATGCTAGCCTGTGGCTTTCCTCACTGGATTGACAAAATACGCAGAATACTTTAGAATACAGCCAGTATGAACTTATCCCAGCTCGATGAGCTATTTGAGCAAATCCTTCGCGCCCGTCAACGCGTGTATGAAGTCGGTCAACCCACACCCTTGCAGGTATTGGAAATTAAAGATTTCGATGCTCTCATCTATGCAAAACGCGAAGATCTAGGCCCCATCAAAGCCTACAAATGGCGCGGTGCATACAACTGCATGGCCTCCCTCAGCGAGGAGCAAAGGGAACGAGGCGTTGTTGCCGCCAGCGCGGGCAACCATGCACAGGGCGTTGCCCTTGCTGCACGCATGTTGGGCTGTGATGCGCATATCTTCATGCCCCGCTCTACCCCAGAGGTAAAGCAGGATGCGGTCAAAAAGCATGGGGATAACCGCGTCTTCATCTACCTAGTAGGTGATAGCTATGATGCCGCCTCCGTTGCCGCAAAAGACTTTGCTAAGGAGAGGAATCTCAGCTACATCCACCCCTATGATGATTTTCACACCATAGCAGGTCAGGGCACATTGGCGGATGAGGTGGTCATGAGCGGGCAAGGCCCCTTTGACCACATCTACCTCCAGATAGGAGGCGGAGGACTGGCGGCAGGTGCTGCCTGCTGGTTCCGTAAATTCTGGCCAGAGGTGCGCCTCGTTGGCGTGGAGGGCGAAAAGCAAGCCAGCATGAAGCTCGCAATAGAGCAGGGAGAACGCGCCATCTTGGAGCATGTGGATGTCTTCTGCGATGGCACAGCCGTGCGACAGGCGGGCGAGATTACCTACCCACTTTGCAAGGAGCTTTTTGATGAGTTTTGCACCGTCAGCAATGATGAAGTATGCGCGGCCATGCGCGCTGTATGGGATGGTCTGCGTCTCGTGCCAGAGCCCTCTGGCGCGATGGGGCTAGCCGCCTTGCTCCAAGACTGGGATGCGGGCAAAATCCTACCAGGGGACAAGTGTCTGGTCATCATCACGGGGGCTAATATGGACTTTTCCCGCCTGCGTGCCGTGGCAAGCAGGGCAGGGGAGCGCGATAGAGAACGCTCCCTGCGTTACCTGCGCATCCCCATGCAGACAAAGCGTGGTGAGGTGCTCAAGTACCTCAAGCAAATCCCCTCTGGCGTGCAGCTGCGCGAGGTGCAATATGGACGCATAGGCGGTGATATACAATACCCTGTCTTTGGCGTGTATGGGACAGAAAAAGACTTTGCCCTCATCGCCCAACGCCTTGCCGAAAAGGGGCTGGAAGCAGAAGACGTCACAGAGGACATAGACGTGCGCATACGCATGATATCCTATGACCGCGCACGCCTGCAACATCCTGTATTCTTTGTCATTGAATTTCCAGAACGCCCTGGGGCATTCTATGAGTTCATGTCCGTCATGGGGCAGCATGGCTCTCTGTGTTACTTCAATTACCAGTACACAGGGGAACACGTGGGTCGTGCCCTCGTTGGCTTTGAGTTTGATAGCCGCGAGGACAGGGAAACCTGCCGCCAGATGGCAGAGCAGCTGAAGGGAACAACCATACAGGGTCTCCATGAACTCAGTGACCGCGTGCGCCGCCGCGTGCTTGGCATTATGTCACCAGAAGAGGAAGAGGTAAAAGCAGAGCCCCGCATCATCCTTGCCTCCCAATCCCCCCGCCGCCGCGACCTCTTGCAGCGCGAGGGCGTGAAGTTTGAAATACATGTCGAGGAGGTAGAAGAACTGCATGATGCCAGCCTCTCGCCCGAAGAACTCTGCGCCCATAACGCAGCCATCAAGGCAGAAATCATCGCCCAACGCTTCCCCAATGACATCGTCATCGGGGCAGATACCCTCGTCTTCATCGACAATGAGCCATTGGGCAAGCCCGCAGATGAGGAAGATGCCCTCCGCATGCTGGAAAGACTGCAAGGCCGCAGCCACTGTGTGTGTACAGCAGTAGCCCTCTTCATGCCCGATGGAGAACGACGCGACTTTGTAGAAAAGAGCTACGTGCGCTTCCTGCCTCGCACGCGCGAGCAGCTTATCGATTACATCAAGACCGTCTACGTGCTGGACAAGGCAGGCTCTTATGCCATGCAGGAACACAGTGAGATGATAGTTGAAAGCGTAGAAGGCGACGTGGACAACGTGATAGGTCTGCCAGTCAAACGCCTCTTGCAAGTAATAGATTTATAGAAAACCCCAGATATGAAAACATATTCCAACATAATAATAGCTGGACTCTGTCTAGCCCCCGCAATCACTTTGGCTGCTGACAGCGATCCTTCCATAGAAAAATATGTGAGAATGGTCCAAGTGCAAATTGATTTAGGCGAAATTTGTCAAAATGTCATCGATGGAACAATAAGTCCCGCAGAGGCAACTAAGCAAATCTTGGAACTCAAGGAACGCTCCAAGGAAGTCATAGAAAATATCAAAAGCATGCTCGAGGATATAGAAGCCGCAAAGAAAGATTCGCTGAAATTTCATTTATCAGAAAGAGGTAAGTCAATGCGTGTGGAATTTGAAAAAGTAGGCCCTCGTTTAGAAGCTGCTGCGGCTCAGATTAAAGATGAGGCATTCATCATGGCACTAGGCAACTTCTTTTTATAGGGCATCCTCTAATTTAGCTTATTCAGAATGACGAGAATTTAGAACTCCCCTATAATCTTACTCAGGACAGGCAACCCAGTCTTGACAAAGACTCGCTTTGTTGTAAACTACTCGCGACCGTATGCCCAAAATCCCCCTTCTCAAGCTTCCGACCTCCGATTATGAACAGATGCGCACGATGAACAATCGTCGCCTCATTCTACTCTTGCGCAGTGCGGTACTCAGTGAGGATAGAGCTGCGCGTTTTTCCCCTAGACCACCAAAAGACCATGATGCCTATGTCGTGCGCCATGAGAGCCACCAGATTCGCATCTCACTCTGCCTAGAAGGAAAGGAAATATTCCACTGCCTCTTTGTCGATGCTGTCGATTAGGCAGAATGGATAGGGATGGAGAAAAAAGCTTGCCTTGCCCCCCCTCTATTTTGTAGAATAGCCCTCTGATATGACCAATTTGATGGGAAGGCTACCTTACAACATGCTGGCTTTGTGCCTCAGCCTGACAGGCTTGACACCTGCTTTTGCGCAGTCTGTCCCTCTATCGTCGCATCGCCAAGCTGCGCAGAATGATAAGGATCGTCAGTCGGGAGAACTCTTCCTCAGAGCCTACCAACTTGCCAAAAAAGCAGAGACAGATGGTCTCGCCCAAAAATGGCAAAGTGCCATCAAGCAATCACAGCAAGCAGAGCGCATCCTAGCGACCATAGTACGTGATAACCCCGATTGGAATGTTTCCCTCGTCACCTACCGTCGCAAAATCGTTGCTGATAACCTCAGCCGCTTTAACGCAGAACTCAAGAAGCAGGGACGCGTCCCGCAGCGCGACCCCTCCTCCCATCTGCCAGAGTACTCCCGAGAAAGCCTAGCAGGAGTAGGCACAGGGGCAACTGGAACAGGGCGAGAAGCCATCATCCCGCTGGACAGTACACCCGATGTCACACCGGGCACGATTGATGACAACCGTCAACTTTATAGCGAATTGATGCGCACCCGCGAAGAACTACGCCGCATGGTGCAGGCCTACAAGCAACTGCGTACCCAATTCACCGAGGCAAAAAAGCAACTAGTTATTTCCGAACGCTACAAGGAAGACTATGAACAACAGCTAGCCAAGGCAAAGGAAAGCCTCAAAGAAGAACGCGTTGCGAGCAACGACGTCATTGACACCCTGAGCAAGCAAGTACGCGAACTTGAAGAAAAACTGCGCGTGGAAAGCATGACACGTCAAGATGCGGAACAGCGCGTCGCCCAGTTGGATGCAGAACTGCGTAGCCTAGAACAACTCCATCAACAAGTTGTCGCCCAGCGCGACTCCCTCCTAGCGGAAAATGCCCAGCTCAAGGAAATAGCAGAACTCAATAACCCTGATAAGGTAAAAGCCCTGCTCGACCAGAACCTCACCGTCACCGCGAGACTGGAAGAAGCCGAAAAGCGCATAGAAAACCTAGAAGCAGAGCTAGCCGCCCAGCATGAGGAAAAAGACATCATCCTTGGACAACTCGAAGAAGCCCGCAGCGAAGCCCGCGAGCTACGCGAAGAAATGGCGCGACTCTACGATGAAAACCTCGGCTACCGCCGCCGCATCTCAGAGCTCACCAACCAATATCAGGAGATAGAAAGCAACCTCAACAACTTTAGTGGGCAAACAAAAATTGACCCAGCCATGGTGGAGGAGAATAAGCTCCTGCGCAGCATCGTAGAAAAGCAGAAGCGCAGCATAGCTGTCCAGCAAAATGCCCGTAAAATCCTGATAGAGACCTACAAGCAAATCAAGGGACACAACGCCGCCACCCTAGAATCGCTAGAAAGGCTAGATGAGCAAAGCAGCCTAGACCTCACCCACATGGAAGACCTACTCCTCGAAGCCGTCCAAGGCACAGGAGAAGGCGAAGTAGAGGGTGCCGCCGCCATCCGTGTCGGTCTGCAACTAGAAGCACTCGCAACAGGAGCTGCCAAGGCCTTTGACGCAAAGCGCTACACAGCGGCGGAGCAGCTTTATCGCACCCTCGTTGATGAAAAGCCCGATCACCTGATAGGACTTATCAACCTAGGCTCCATACTCCTTTATCGCAACAAGCACCAAGAAGCCATAGCCTACCTCAACCGTGCTAGCCACCTCTCACCAGAGCAGGCAACCAGCTACTACATGTGCGGCATAGCCAACTACCTCTTGAACAACAACGGAGAGGCAGCAGAGCAATTCCGCAAATGTCTGGAGCGCGACCCAGCTAATGCTAATGCATTCTTCTATCTGGCTAACATAGAATCCCTGCAACAGCAGCCGGACAAGGCATTAAAATACCTAGCAGCGGCAGTCAAGCTCAACCCTGCCTTGGGGGATGCGCACTACAACATGTCACGTATCTACATCGAGCAGAACAAGCTAGCAGATGCAGCGCGCGCTTATAACAGAGCCGTGGAGAGTGGGGCACTACCTGATAGTGATTTGGAAACCCTCTTGGCGCAGAACGAGGGAAATCTTGGAGAACTTGGAGAAGACCTTATCGCCATTGTCATACCAGAGCAGGAAGCCGACCATCTTAGAGAAGCGCGTCAAGCGGCAATAGTCACTGCGGGCGCGGGGGATGGAGAAGAGCAGAGCGAGGAGATGGAGCTGACTGTGGCAGAGATACGCGCGCGCATGATGAAGGATATACCAGCAGCTCCTACACCATCACCTGCGGGGCAGGGGCATGAGTTGGATGAGAGTTACTTCCGATCTGCCTCAATCGTGAGGGGAGAGGAGGAGAAGGAGTTGAGGGTGAAGTTGGCATTTGAGGAGCAGAGATTGCGACAGCGTGGAGGACCCTTGCCAGAATTGGCGGGAGAGCCTGCGGAGGAAAAGCCAGCGGAGCAGTGAATTGAATAGAGCCTTCGCCCTGCGCTTTGCGTTAAATGGATTCCCAAGGTCTACAGACCTTGGGCAGGGTCAAGGGACAGAGTCCCTTGCAGGTCAAGGACAGAGTCCTTGCGGGCGTGGGCAAAGCCCGAGGAAGAACCGAAGCGCGTAGCGCGTGGCGGCGACAGTGCCTTAAAAGAAAACATGCCCGCATGGAATATGTTGCATGGCGAGCCTGCCCAGTAACACTGTCGCCCTATCTGG
>CAYJON010000097.1:0-8934 GCA_964371795.1 uncultured Akkermansia sp.
GTATAGGATTGCACGCCATCTTGCAAGAAGAAAGCAGTGATTTTTCTATCGCATAGTGCCTTTGCCGAAGCCTAGGAAGAAGAAATCGAATTAAGACATCAATACAAAATATATCTTTTATATCCCATAAGACCGCATAATGTGACATAAAAGTGCCATTTTTTTAAATATTACTTGAGGGGAGTTCTCGTAATTCGCAAGGAGGGCTCGTGGAAGGATTTTCGTCAGATTTTTGCGCATTCGCGCCAGAGCATATTGTCATATGTAATAAGCGAAGGTGCAAAAAGATACGAAAAGACTCCGCGAGTACCCTTGATTAGTGCATTCTTTGCTAAGACATGCAGCAGAAAACGAATTGCGAGAATTTCCCTTTACCTTCGTACCGTATTTATGATTTCATTAGAGGAGGCATCCCATCTATGCTATATATTATCAGCACCGACTGTCATGCAAAAAAAGTAATAGAAGAAGTAAACATTATGTCCACAGAAGAGCAAATTTATCAGAACATCTGCCAAGAACAATTTGAGGAAGCAATACGGCTGTATGAGAAATTGGATGAGTCACAAAAAAATCCAGATCTCACACAGACTATGGCCTTGATATACTGCTGCTCTGAAGATACAGTCAAGCAACAGCATGCCCTTCCAATGATTCTCTCCATCAAGGATCAAATCGCAGATGTGATGGATTATCACGAGGATCTCAGCACCATCTACGTCACGCTAGGCATGTGGGATGAGTACGAGCAGCTTGCGCGGCAGTGTATTCAGATGGTCAAAGATGATCTCAGCTGCGACCCAGATGATAAGCTGGCAAGTATCACCGAGTTCTATGATGACGGCGACGATGAGTCACCGCAGCAGACCGCATCACAGCACGATCCCGCGCGCATTGATCAACTCATCGCTCTGGTGCAAAAGCGGGCTCATCTCCCCTGCAACCGCATTACCCTTCTCGACCTACCCTGCAGCGTCTATGATAGCAAGGTTGGGGGTACTCCCTACCATCCCATAGGTGCAGATTACCCGCATGCTGAGGATGGTAGCCCCTTGCGTTTTCTCGCGCAGATACGACTCGATGAGATGCCACCACTTGATGACTTCCCCAGTACTGGGATGCTGCAATTCTATATCAAAGACATGTATGAGGACGATGAGGGGCGCGTCATCTACCATGAGCAAGTCGACGAGAGTATTGCACAGCAGGATATTCCTGTACCCAACGCGGAGGATGGGGACGATGAGGACGATCAACTCCCCTTCGCAGCGACCTACTGCCGCAGGATGAGCTTCACTCCTATCATCTCCCCTCACCCACAGCACACGGGACGCATATGCGTCCTTTTCAATAGCTGCTGGGATGAGGTCTTCCCTGAAGAAAAGGGAGGCTATGAGGAGCTTTACTTGAGAGATCCTGAAAGCGATGAACGCATCGCAGAAGCATGCGAAGGCGGTGATGCCCACCTCGTGGGCGGCTACGGTCACTTTACCCAAGATGATCCTTGCGACTCGGACGAACACAGGGCAAAGAGCATCCAGCTACTGCAACTGGACTCACAGGATGGCATCATGTGGGCCGACTGTGGGCTGGGTCATTTCTTCATCTCACCAGAAAAGCTGCGACTGCGCGATTTTTCCGACTGCCTCTTCTATTGGGATTGCTATTGATTGTATGAAAAGAGCTATCGTTCTGGGTGCGACATCAGGAATAGGAAAAGAGCTAGCCCTTATCCTCGCCAAAAAGGGTTATCGCGTAGGTATTGCTGGCAGAAGGACGGCATTACTTGACGAACTCTGCCAGCAGGATTCTTCACTACTTGCGCAGCATCTTGATATTAGCGATAAAAGCAGCGCTGTGGAAAATCTCAAAGCCCTCATTCACCAATTAGGTGGGTTGGATCTCTTGGTGATTTCATCTGGCTATGGGGATATCAATAAAAATCTCACCCATGAAATAGAGCATAAAACAATTGAGGTAAACGTTGCAGGCTTCACCGCTATTGCAAACTATGCCTACAACTACTTCAAGGAGCAAGACTCTGGGCATCTCGTTGGCATCAGCTCCATCATGGGATTGAGGGGTAGTGCGGCCGCGCCTGCCTATTCTGCCAGCAAGGCTTATCAAATCAATTATCTTGAATCACTCCGAATACGCGCAGCTGCCGAGGGCGCCCACATTTCCATTACTGATATTAGACCAGGTTCAGTGAATACAGATATGATGAAGGGCGAAGGCCACTTCTGGATATCATCACCCACAAAGGCCGCAAAGTTGATTTTTTCTGCGATAAAGCGTAAATCTCCCATTTGCTATGTATCTAGGAGATGGGTGCTGATTGCGATATTGCTTCAGCTGCTTCCACATTGTCTTTATAAGAGAATGGCGAAAATGTAACATGGCCTATTTATTATCCTATGATAATTTGAAGTAGATTACGTGCACCGTTCTCTTGACCTAGCTTTCATTTTTGCTAGTATGAGTGAGCAAGGCTGATTTAGTCTAGCGTTGTTTTAACATCAGAAACGATCCCTAAATAATGTATGCAGCACTCTTAACAATCATCTATCTGTCATTTATATCCTTGGGGCTACCCGATTCACTCCTTGGCGCAGGTTGGCCAGTAATGCATAGGGAGTTTGGTACAAGCTTCGCCTATGCTGGTATTGTTTCCATGATTATCTCCATCGGAACAATTACAGCTAGTCTGATATGTTCACGATTGATGCGCTACCTAACAACTGGTAGTTTAACCGGATTGAGTGTACTTGTCTCTGCGCTCTCTTTAGTGGGCTTTGCCTATAGTGATAGTTTTTGGATGCTCTGCGTAATGGCCATTCCCTATGGATTGAGTGCTGGCGCAGTAGATGCAGCTCTCAATAATTATGTCGCTGCAAATTATACTGCACGTCACATGAACTGGCTGCATGCCTGTTGGGGTGTTGGTGCCAGTCTCAGCCCCTATATTATGGGGCTAGCTCTGGTAGGAGCTGGTGGCTGGTCACAGGGTTACATGACGGTGTTCTGGATTCAACTCTTATTATGTATCATCCTCTTTGCCACCCTGCCCCTCTGGAAAAAGCAAAGTAACAACGACACAGAAAAAGAATCGACAGAGAATCACCGTGTACTCAAGCTGGGTGAAGCATTGCGCATACGCGGCGTAAAGCCCATTCTCATCACTTTTGCAGCGTACTGCGGACTGGAAAACACCACAGGGATTTGGACAGCTAGTTATCTAGTAGAATCGCGTGGCCTAAATCCCGAGTCAGCCGCCTACCATGCAGCCCTGTTTTTTCTAGGTATCACCTTGGGGCGTTTCCTTTGTGGTTTTATAGCCAATAGATTCAGTCACAAAACGATGATATATGGAGGAATAGCTCTCATGTCTCTGGGAGTGGTCGGAATGCTATTATCATTGGGGGCTACTACCTTGATTGCCAGTTTTCTATTGCTAGGACTAGGTTGCGCGCCTATCTACCCTGCCATTATTCATTCTACTCCACTATGCTTTGGACGTGATGTATCCTTGAGTTTGATTGGCTTTCAGATGGGAGGTGCCTATGTGGGCTCTAGTTTGATGCCTCCTGTCTTTGGTGGTCTTGCAGGGGTATTTTCTCTTGCCGTATTTCCCTTTTTCTTGCTCTTTCTTATTGTCATGATGCTTCTGCATTATGGTCGTCTAAAAATGAATAATGCAAGCCACACGCAAACTAGAAATTAATAACATGAAATTTGAAGACAAGGGACTGGACGCCTGGGAACAAAATGCCGCATTTTGGGATAAGCAAATGGGAGATGAATCCAACTACTTTCACCGCGACATCGTACGTCCGGATGTAGAGCGCATGCTTAACATCCAGTCAGATGACTTGGTGCTCGATATAGCCTGCGGCAATGGCAATTTCACCGAACGGATGGTACAACAGGGCGCAAGTGTCGTAGCCTTTGACTACAGCCCAAATATGATACAATGCGCCACCAAACGCAGAGCATCCGTGCTGGGCAAAGCTAGCTTTCACATATGTGATGCTACAGATTATCATGCGCTGAAGCAACTAGCACAGCAACAACCCTTCACAAAAGCTGTAGCCAACATGGCTATCATGGATATATCAGATATTGAGCCCCTATTCAAAGCAGTATATGAAATGTTAGAGAAAGGAGGCTGTTTTGTTTTTGCTATGCACCACCCATGCTTTACCTACCCCAATGAAGACTATTTTACTAGCAATATCGAAAAAGGCGTAGCAATTGAAGGACAGCCAGCTTTGCAGAATTACTACCACCGATCTCTATCAGATCTGCTCAATGAAGCATTCAAAATAGGATTTGTCCTAGATGCCTTAGCAGAAGTTCCATTTGCGGGAGAGCAAAAGCCTATCACCATCACTGCACGCGTTGTGAAAAAATCATAAGGGCATTTTTGACATCTTCGCTTTTCGTAAACTAATTTTGCAAGTCAATTATATTTCGCGCATTTTTTTCTAAAACTTTCAGGTAGACGAGCATAAGATGGAGCGCAGTACCTCGATACAGCGGGTGTTCTCTCGCTCTGTTCCTACGGTGATGCGTATGTATTCTGGTAGCTTGTAGCTGTCCATATCACGGAGGATGACGCCCTGTGCTAGGGCGCGTTGGAAGACTTCTTTTCCCTTGCCCACCTTGGCCATGAGGAAGTTGGTGTGACTGGGTATGTATTCTATACCCATCTCGTCAAAGGCTGTGTAGTACTGCTGCAAGCCAGACTTGACCATGGCGATGGATGTGGCGATGTGCGCCTCGTCCTTTAATGCTGCTATACAGGCAGCCTGTGCCATGAGGTTCATGTTGAAGGGTGTGCGCGCCTTGTTGAGCAAATCTGCAATGGCGGCTGTGGCGATGCCGTAGCCTGCCCTCAGTCCAGCCAAGCCGTATGCCTTGGAGAAGGTACGCAGGGTGATGCAGTTTTTGCCCTGCTTGATATACTTGATGCTATCAGGCATATCATCAGCAAAGTCATAATATGCCTCGTCAAAGGCGACGACGACATGGTCGGGCACCTGCGCCATGAAGGCGTCCATCTCCTCCTGCTGCACCATGGTGCCAAGGGGATTTGTTGGATTGGTGATAAAAATCAGGCGTGTATTCTCTGTTATGGCTGCCAGCATGCCTTGCAAATCATGCGTCCAGTCAGCAGGCTTGTTGGGGACTTCCACATAGGTCGCGCCAAAGAGTTTGCACATGATGGGGTACATAGAGAAGCTGTACTGCGCAGCAATCAGCTCTGCCCCAGGGCGTAGGAAGCTGTGGCACAGCAACTCAATAATCTCGCTGCTGCCGCTGCCTACTGCCGTCTGCTCGAATGCAACATCAAATCGCTCTGCTAGCAGGCTGCGCAGCTCATAGGATGCCCCATCAGGATAGATATGCACGCCAGCAGCCTGTTTTACCATAGCCTCAATAGCATGAGGGGAAGGTCCCAGCGCATTTTCATTGGATGCAAGTTTCACTATATCATCAGGCTGCATCCCAATCTCCCTCGCGGTTTCCTCTATGGGTTTTCCAGGTTGGTAGGCAACGAGGTCAAGTAAATCTTGATTAGCATAACGGTGGATATCTATCATACGCGCGACATGATAGAGCAAATGCACCTCCATGACAAGCCTCAATTCCGCCATGCAATTTAATGCTTGTATTCTCAAATGAAACTGATAGACTTGAATAACTAACGTCTTAGTACAACCATGTTCAAACAACTATTTTTATTATCAGCCTTAACGCCTTGCATTTTCGCTAAGGCTATTGAGCCCAGCAATATCATCCTCATAGAGCCATCCGATTCCCCCGAGACCATCATTGAGAAGGCCGCCAACATCGTCCCCACCGCAAACCAATGGCAAGCCCTTAACAATGAGTTCATCGCCTTTGTTCACTTTGGACCCAACACCTTCACACGCAAGGAATGGGGCAACGGCTTTGAAGACCCCGCAGTCTTCGCACTCAAGGACTTGGACACCGACCAATGGGTCAAGGCGATGAAGGATGCTGGCATGAAAAAAGTAGTCCTCACGGTCAAGCATCATGATGGCTTTGTGATGTGGCAAAGCCGCTACACCAAACATGGCGTGATGTCCTCAGGCTTCCGAGACGGCAAGGGTGATGTCCTCAAAGAGCTCTCTGCCTCTTGCAAAAAATACGGTCTCAAACTAGGTGTCTACCTTTCCCCTGCTGACCTCTACCAGATAGAAAATCCCAAGGGTCTCTACGGCAATGGCAGCAAGACCACGCTGCGCACCATCCCCAGACCGGTAGAAGGTCGTCCCTTCAAAAACAAGAAGACTTTCCAGTTCCAAGCCGATGATTACAATGAGTACTTCCTCAATCAACTCTTTGAGCTGCTAACAGAGTACGGTCCTATACATGAGGTATGGTTCGATGGCGCACATCCCAAGCGCAAGGGCAACCAGCAGTATAACTACCACGCATGGGAGGAGCTGATTCGCACCCTCGCGCCAGAGGCCGTCATCTTTGGCCGCAGCGATCTGCGCTGGTGTGGTAATGAGGCTGGTCAAACACGCGCCGTAGAGCGCAATGTCATCCCCTATGGTCACGACGCACGCGAAAACCGCCCCTTCCCAGACAGAACAGAACAACTGCTTGGAGAGCGCGAGCATCTCCTCAAGGGCAAGATTCTCATGTACCAACCAGCAGAGACTAATACTTCCATACGCGAAGGTTGGTTCTACCGCGATGATGTTCACCAAAAAATCAGAAGCGTTGATGACGTGTTCGACATCTATGAGCGTTCTGTCGGTGGTAACTCTATCTTCTTGCTCAATGTCACTCCCAATAGAGAAGGCCGTCTCTCCCCCGCTGAGGTGAAGGTCTTGGAAGAAACAGGCAAAGTCATCAAGCAAACCTATGGTACTAACCTCTTGAAGGGCGCTAGCGGCGAGAAGAACATTCTCGACAGCGACTTGAAGAGCTATGTGGAGCTCAAGAAAGAGCCCCTTGTCATCACCACACCAAAGCCCATCACCTTCAACCGCCTTGCCCTGCAAGAGGCCATCCTCACCCACAGTGAGCGTATCGAAGGTATAGCTGTTGATGCCATGATTGACGGCAAGTGGGAGCAGATTAGCGAAAGCGCAAACGTTGGCTACAAGCGCATCCTGCGCTTCCCTCAGGTCACGACGGACAAGATCCGCGTGCGCCTTCTCGCCTCTCGTGCGACACCAGCCCTCACCAATGTCTCGGCACACTTCTATCAGTCCCGTCCACCTCGCCTCACCTTCCACACCAACCAAGATGGTGTGGTGAGCATTGATCCCGTTGTCAATCAGTTCAACTGGAAACCCCATGGTCAGAAGAGCATAGAAAACCTCAATGAGGGACTCCGCATCCACTACACGGTAGATGGTAGCACCCCCACCAAGGACTCCCCTGTCTACAACGCTCCCTTCAAGAGCGGTCATGTCATGCTCAAGGCTGTTGCCATCAGCAATAACACCGCTGGTGCTGTCAGCAGTGAGCAAATTGGACTTGCTAAGAAGGACTGGAAGCTGCATCACGTCAGCAGCGAAAATCCCCAACACAAAGCAGGCAACATCATGGATGCCAACAAGGGCAGCTACTGGATGACCCAAAAGGGAGGAAAGCATTCTCTCGCAGTTGACCTAGGCAAGGAGCAAGAACTCAAGGGCTTTGCCTACACCCCCCAGACCCATAATGCAGAAGGCATGATGGCAAAGGGCCGTGTCCTCGTCAGCAGCGATGGCAAGGAATGGAAGCAGGTAGATAACTTTGACTTCGGCAACCTCAGCAACGACCCCTCAAAGCGTTACCACCACTTCAAGCAGGCTGTCAATGCCCGCTACCTCAAACTAGAGGTAACAGCAGTGGAGAAAAACGGCGATGTCGTCACCATGGCAGAGTTGGACGTATTTTAAGTATAAATTTCAAAAGGGGCTTCTCGAAAGGGAAGCCCCCTAAAATTATCATGAAAGCAATTATTCTTCCATTCTGTTTTTTAGCAGCTTTGTGTCCTGCCCAAGTCAGCACGCCAACAGCGAGCTATCAGGAGAAGCTACAGGAGAAATGCAGTCCAGAGCTCTTGCGCTTTATGACACGCGTGGCAGCTGTTATATACAATCCCAATATTCCAGATGAGCACCGCACGGAACGTCTGAAGTACGTCCCCACCGATGAGCTACCCGAGAGCTATCAGCACTACTTTGCAGAATTACTGCAAGTGATGGAACAATACCCCAATCAAAGAGAAGCCGAAAAAGCCTTGCTAGAGCTCTCTATTAAATACCCCGAAGCGGCGGAAGATATAGGCTCTCTGCAACTCATCGTGCGCAGGGTCATGGTGCAGCACCAGCTGCAAGAAGAAATGGCTAATATTTTTGCTCGCTTTGCGAAAGAAGCACAAGACGCAGGAGTTAAGGCCATAGACGAAGAGAGCGATCTCATGCGCTCCCATCAGCATAAGGCAAAGGAGCAGGTAGCAGCACTTATCCTCTCTTGCATAGAACCTGCTCTCTTCTTTGATAGCTACCACAAAAAGGGCAAGGTAAAGATAGAGCTAAAGCTCAATAACGACGGAAAGAAGGGCTCTCGCCCCCTCATCGCACGCCCTGCGCAGAGCAAGGAAATGCACTGGATAGAGGTAGAAGCCAGCCCAGCCCTCCTCACCCAACTCAAGCAGAAAGTCCAAGTCGCCACAGGCAGCCTCCTCCTAGAAGTAGAAGCCCACGAAGCCATGCGCGAAGAAGGGGTACTCCCAAGCAAAGCCCCCATCTCCAGCACGGCACCGCATGAGAAGCACCTCCTTGTCATAGAAAAGTTAATAGAGTAAGTACTATATTTTTTATTGACCTCTTGGAACTCCCCTATAGGGGAGTTCTCGCAATTCGCAAGGAGGGCTCGTGGAAGGATTTTCGTCAGATT
>CAYJON010000098.1:0-8806 GCA_964371795.1 uncultured Akkermansia sp.
GACGGTCATCAGTTCAAATCTGATAACCGGCTTTGAATAAAAAGAGGCAAGAATCCCAAATAGATTCTTGCCTTTTTCTTCGTTTTAAAATTGGCGCAAATTTATTGTTTGAATAACTGTTTGAAATACAATGTTGTACTTGATTGAGGTGAAAATAGTTGAGTGTTATTCTTGACTAATTCTAAAGTAGGGAGCTATACTGTTATAAAGCTTACGCATTGTTGGAGGCTTAAACAAATAGAATACAAAAACATATGAAGAAATATATTTGCACCGTTTGCGGTCACGTGATGGAGGGTGAAGAAGCACCAAAGTTATGCCCAGTTTGCAAGGCAAAAACATTTAAAGAAATGGGTGATAACAAAACCTATGCTGACGAACATGTCGTCGGTGTTGCTGCTGGTCTTGATCCAGAGGTTGTGCAGGGTCTGCGCGATAACTTCATGGGAGAATGCACTGAGGTGGGTATGTATCTCGCAATGAGCCGTCAGGCTGACCGTGAGGGCTATCCCGAGATTGCAGAGGCTTTCAAGCGCTACGCTTTTGAGGAGGCTGACCACGCTGCACGTTTTGCAGAGCTCCTCGGTGAGGTGCTGACCAACTCCACAGAAAAGAACCTCAGCATGCGTGCCGAGGCAGAGTTTGGTGCCTGTGACGGCAAGCTTGCTCTGGCAAAGCGTGCCAAGCAGCTGGACTACGATGCCATTCACGACACCGTGCATGAAATGTGCAAGGACGAAGCACGCCACGGCAAGGGCTTTGACGGCCTGCTGAAGCGTTACTTCGGCAAATAATTTGTTGCTACATTAGTAAATTTCCACCCCCGTGCGAGTATTCTTGCATGGGGGTGATTGTCGGTACGCTAGGGCGTATTAGCGTGGGACGGAATGGTATTACAATGATAAAAAGTTAGTCATAATTATATATTGCGTATAGCGATATAGTTATGCTTAAAAATAGACATGATTTGATAAGAGAATCCAGATAATGCCGTTGCCAGAGTTGCCTATTTGTTGTAAAATGAAGTGATGAAAATGACTTCACTTATTTCTACTGCGTTGATTACGCTATCTTCTTGTATGTCTATGGTTGCAGCGGAGGGAGTCCCCGCATCGGCTCTTGAGAATCGTGAGGAGCGTATGGAATGGTGGAGAGATGCGAAGTTTGGTATGTTTGTTCACTACGGGCTCTATTCCGGCTTGAGTGGTGAGTTTGAGGGCAAGAAGGTATCTGGCGCGGCGGAGTGGATTCAGCAATATACTGGCGCAGAGACTGATCAATATTTTAAGGCGGCTTATCCCAAGTTTACCTACAAGCCTGGTATGGCCACAAAGTGGGTGGAACTAGCAAAGGAGGCTGGCTGTGGCTATATTGTGATGACGACGCGCCATCACGAGGGCTTTAACCTGTACGATACGCGTGGCATTTCTTCGCTTAATAGTGTGGAAAAGTATGGGGTTGATATTGTCAAGGAGTTTGCCAAGGCGACGAAGGAGCTGGGTCTCAAGACAGGTTATTACTTCTCCTTGATTGACTGGAATCACCCTGATTATGATCCGACAGGGTCAGCGATTTCATACCCATCAGGTAATTTAGAGGCGCAAAAGCAAGGGCGACGCCAGTTTGGTAATCATGAGCGTTATAAGGAGCATCTCTTTGAGCTCTTTGATAGGTTGGTGTCAAAGTATCCAGTGGATATTATCTGGTGGGATTATAGCACCATTCCTTTCCAAGGCGATAAGGCTTGGGGCGCAACACACCTCATGGAGACTCTGTTCAAAAATCATCCCATGGCAATACAAAACAACCGTCTTTACTGCCTTGGCAATTCGATGAAGGTGGATGGGTTTAAGGTGACTCCAACCTATATGGGTGACTTTTCTACGCCAGAGCATTACATTCCTGCACAGGGTATTGATGGCGACTGGGAGGTCGGCAATACTCTTAATGGTACTTGGGGTTACTCTTCTCATAATCACAATTGGCGTACTGGCAAGCAGGTCACGCGAGAGCTTATTGATATCGTGAGCCGTGGCGGTAATTACCTGCTCAATATCGGACCAAAGGCAGATGGCTCTATCCCCGAGGAGAGTATACGTGTTTTCAAGGAGGTGGGCGCATGGGTAAGACCCAATGCAGAGGCCATTTATGGAACGGAGGCAAGCCCCTTTGCCGAAGAGCCAGCTTGGGGGAGAGTGATACGCAAAGGTGACAATACTCTCTATCTGATGATTTATGAAAAACCTCAGGATGGAAAAATTGTTCTGCCCGCCCGTCTTTCGGAAAAGCTTGTTGCTGCACCTCTCCTCAAGGGGCGCGGAGTTGCCAAGGTGATACTAGGCGATAAGACCACAACAATCGATGTGAGTAAGGTCAAGTTTGAAGGAGCTGCTACTGTGGTGAAGCTCACTTGGTAAAATAATATATTTGTGCAATTGTATTAACAATACCCCCCAGCTAGAGTTTTTGCTCTGACTGGGGGGATTCTATTGTAGGGTATCTTTTTCTATTTTTTTCCCCAGAGCACTAGATAAGTCCCGATAGCTCCGATGATGCCAATATCATCAACTAGATCAATAAAGGGGATGAAGTCTGGTATGAAGTCAATGGGGGAGAGGCCGTAGGCTGCGGCTAATATTGCTATGATGCAATTGCTAGGTGCAATATGTCCGAAGGGTTGGGTGAGGCGATGGCGGTTGTTGCGTGAGGCTGCGGGGTTTTCTTCTTGGGTTCCTGATGTGCTGAGGCATAGTTATGCGAGTTATCATGTGAAGAGGTATCAGGATTTGGGGCAGTTGCAGTTGGCGATGGGGCACAGGGATTGCCGTTTGCTGCTGACGCGTTATGTGAATTTGCGCGGGATTTCGCGTGCTGATGCGCGGGTGTTTTGGAAGGGGGTGTGAGGGGAAGATGCTTGACGCTTCGCGTTGGCGACGGCAGAAAAGTGTCGCGCTATCGCGCGAGGGATTAGGGGGCGACAGTGTTGCGGGGCGGGCTCATGATGCAGCATTTGCGCAGCGGGCATGTTTTCTTTTAAAGGTACTGTCGCTGCCTCGCGCTACGCGCTTCGGGTTTCTTTGCAGGACTCTGTCCTGCACCTGCAAGGGACTGCGCCCTTGAGCGCAGCCAAGGATGTTATCCTTGGCAATCCATTGAACGCTTCGCGCAGGGTGAAGGGGGGGGAGTGATGGGGCAGTGTGTGTGCCGTGCTGCTGCTTATCCCAGTCCTGCGATTGCTCCCAGTGTGAATGCAATTTTGCTTTTGCCACCTCGGGGGCGCAGGATTTCTGCCTTGTCTTTCCATTCCCGTGTGAAGCTGTCGCTGGGGTTGATGAGGATGCTTTTTTCGCTGATTCCCATCATGGGTAGGTCGGCGCGGCTGTCTGTGTAGGTGTAGTGGGCTTTTGTTATTCCCAGTTCTGCCAAGCGGATGAGTTTGTTTGCTCCTTTGTTGTTGCCCGGGGCGTCTATGCGGGGCATGAGAGGCGCACGGTCAAAGGGGCTGACGGGTGTGCCTATGCTGTGGGTGAAGCCTAGCAGTTCTCCCAGACAGCTGGTCCACCAGTGAGGGGAGGCGGAGCAGAGGACGGTGGTGTCGCCCTCGGCTTGATGCTGCCGCAGTCTTTCCACGACTTCTGGGTAGAGGGCGGGGAGGAGTTCTTCGCGGCAAAATGCCTGTACTTCTTCCTCTATCTGCTGGGGTGTCATGCGCCAGAGGTAGCTGAGGAAGAGGCGTTTCATCTTTTCCGTGTTCCAGATTTGCAGGGCACGTAGGATGCCTGCGGGTATGACGAGTCCCAGATAGAGTCGTCTCCATGCGTGTCTTTTGAGCACCCAGCGCGCAAAGCGTAGCTGCGAGTCGCCCCAGAAGAGGGTGCCATCCATGTCAAAGAGTGCTATCATGTGCGTGTGCTGTGCGGGGCAGGGTGTTGCTTTTTTAGCGTCCGTAGCGTTTGTAGTAACGGTAGCGCAGGATGCCCATGATGATGGCGCCCATGATGATGCCGCCTAGGTGGCCGGCCTCTCCTCCTGCGTTATGTCCGCTGAAGGTGATGGTGATGACGGCAAAGGCTGTCACGACGAGGGCAAAGACGCGTATGCTCATCGTGATTGGGGGGAAGAGGAGGCTGATCTTGGCGTGGGGGAAGAAGAAGGTGGCTGCGATTAAGACTCCGTAGACGGCTGCTGATGCGCCCACCATGGGGATGATTTGCCAGCCTTCTATGCTGCCAATGGGGTAACCGACGTACTGGGCGATTTCTCCGAGGGCAATTGCGCTAAGTGGTGGGTCAAAGAGGTGCATGGAGCCCAAGAGGGAGGAGAATACTGCCCCTGCTATGCCACAGGCGAGGTAGTAGGCGAGGAAGCGGCGCGCACCCATAACATGCTCTACGGCTGTCCCAAAGAAGTAGAGTGCCCACATGTTAAAGAGTAGATGCCATGCGTCTGCATGGAGGAATTGGTAGGTGACGACGCGCCAGATTTGCCCTTCCATGATGCCGGTGAACCAAGAGAATGCACCCCAGACTTCAAAGATGGAGGTGGCGGGGGCACCGTCTGCGGGGATGCAGAAGATGGCTTCTTGCTTTGTCATCAGTCCGCAGACGAAGACGACGATGTTGATGGCGATGAGGGAGAAGACGACGCTGACCTGTGGTCCGCGGCTCTGTCTGTAGTCGTAGTTCATGCGCTGGGTAGTTGTTGGCGAAAGCGTTCAAATTGCTCGACTTCTTCTGCTGTGAGTACATGTTCCATATGGCAGGCGATGACTTCTGCGCGTTTGCTTTCTATGCCGACGTTATTTTCAAAGAAGGCGTGGAGCAGCTTGTGCACGTAGTAGACTTTGTCGGCATACAGTTGTCCCTCTTCGGTGAGGGTGATGGGGGAGTAACTGCGGTATTCTACTAGGCCAAGTTCTGCTAGGTGGCGGACGGCTGCGGTGACGCTGGGTTTTTTGACGCCTAGTAGGGCGGCTATGTCGCTGACTTGGGCTTTGCCGTGTTGGGCGCAAAGTTTGCCTATGATTTCGAGGTAATCTTCAGCACTTTCTGAGAGGCGTAGGGTTTTATCTTTGTGACGCATTGTTGTTTTTTTAACTGTTTTTTTCTAAGGTGACGACGCATTCGAGGTGCTTTGTCTGGGGGAAAAGGTCAAAGGGCTGTACTTCGATGACTTGATAGCCGGCTTTGTCAAATTCTGCTAGGTCGCGTATTTGTGTGGCTGGGTTGCAGGAGACGTAGACGACGCGCTTTGGCGCGAAGGTAAAGAGTTGTTCCAAAAAGAGCATGTCGCAGCCCTTGCGTGGGGGGTCGATGACGACGGCTGTTTCGGAGGCGGGGAAGTCTACTTTCTCAAAGATGGCTTCGGCACTGGCGGCTAGGAATTCTGCGTGCTCTATTTTGTTGCTACGTGCGTTGGCTCTTGCCCAGTCTGCGCTGGTTTCGCTGACTTCTACGCCTAGTACTTTTTCAAAGTGTGAGGCGAGTGAGAGGGCGAAGAGTCCGCTGCCGCAGTAGGCGTCTACGAGGTAGCGTGCGCCTGATTCTTTTGCCATCTTTGCAACATAGCTGGTGAAGTCGGGGAGGATGTAGGGGTTGTTCTGGAAGAAGTCGCCTGCGAGGAAGTTAAAGCTGAGGTCACCAACTTTTTCTGTGCAGACGGCGTTGTTATTGGTGATGACTGCCCCTTCGCTGACGCGCATGAGTATGGTTGCGCCTTTTTTGTATGCGGAGGCGTTGCCATGGATGGATTGGCGTATGGCAGGCAGGGCGGCGTTGAGTTCTGGCATGGCGATGGGGCATTCTCTGATGTCGCAGAGTTCGCTGCGTGTGCCTGCGCGCAGGAAGCCAATTTGCCCTATTGCTCCATTTTTGGGTTTTTGGAAGTGGGGGGTGATTTTGGAGCGGTAGCCGTAGGTTTCTGGTGAGGGGATGGCGGGTTGAACGGGTAGTTCTAGTCCTGCTTGCAGGCGTAGCAGGTCGCCTACTTGCTTTGTTTTCCATTCCAGCTGTGTGCTGTAGTCGAGGTGCTGGTATTGGCAGCCTCCGCAGTAGCCGTAGACGCGGCAGAGGGGGGGGACGCGATTGGGGGAGGGCTCTAGCACCTCGACGAGGTCGGCTTGGGAGCAGTTTTTCTCGTTGCGAAAGATGCGTGCCTTCACGCGTTCTCCCGGCAGGCAGGCTGGTACAAAGACCACCCAATTGTCCACGCGCGCTATGCCTACGCCTTGGTTGGATAGCGATTCGATGTCGAGCTCTAGCTCCTGATGGTACTCAAAGGGCTCTGGGACAAATTTGCGTGGGACTCGTGTCATGTTTCTTATTGCTTGATGTTGGCTGGGAGTTTTGAATCCATTTCTGGGGAGCGCAGACCGCGTAGTTCTGCGTCATTGGGTTTTGCAGCGGGGGCGGATTCTGTGCTGCTGGCTTCTTCCTCTGGCGTATTGATGCCGGGGGTGGTAGGGTGGCGCATGTCGCTAGGCAGTTGCGGGGAAGGGTTGCTGCCATCTGATATGATAGCTGTGGCGCTACTGGTGGCGGCACGGGATCGACGGTATGATCTGCGTGTATGGCTAGGTGCTTGCTCGGTCGCAGCCTCTGCTGCTGTGCTATCTGCTTTTTGTTCTTCGCTATGTTCGCGGAAAACACTCTTTGCGGGGAAATGGATATCCACCACCATCTGGTCGTACAACTGACAGGAGTTAAGCAGGGGCAAAGCGAGGCTAAAAAGAAGCGCGATTCGTGCACGTGTAGTCATGCGTATTATACTAGATGATTCAATCTGATGATGCAAGTCTATTTAAAGGAGGTCGGGGGTGGGGCTTGTCTTTTTTCTGGTAGACTGAGGACGCGTGGGGCTAGCCAGTACAATCCACGCAGCAGGGGGTAGATGAAAAAAATCTGTAGGATGAGAAGGAGTCCCGCTAGGAGAAATAAGCCTGTCTCCATGCAAAAAATATTGAGCATGAGCAGCAGCATGCACACGGGTAGCCTCCACCTGTAGCGTAGAGGCAGTGCCTTCATATGCCCGAGGTTGATGATGCTGGATATCAGGCAGAGGGCGAGTATGTAATAGGGCGCATCAAACTGAGAGGCGAGGAGCATTTTTGAGGTGCAGAGGGTGTAGGTCATGGCTATTGTTAGCAGTATCCCCAGCACCAACCCCAATAGACTGAGGATGCGCGTTAAGCCTTCTCCAGAGCCAGAGAGTAGGACGTAATGACACCAAGGCAGTAGGATGCCCAGTATGCTAATGAAGAAGATGAGACTACTGTAGCCCAGCATGTGCAGGAACAAGGAGTAGTACATTGCAGACATTTGGGAGAGTGCGAGAGCACCCAATACCGAGAGGCAGGAAAGCCCATAGAGTAGCAAGCCTACGATAGAGAGTCTAGCGACAATTTCTTTTACCCAAGGGTAGATGAGGGCTGTGGGGGCATGGCTATCCATGGCAGCGGGCTAAAAGGGTAGGGCATTTGGGTCATCCACACCTGGCATACGAAGCGAGGGCATGGGGGAGGGCGTGTGCGCTGGCACGGTGGCCTCCTCTTGGACTTCTGCGGAGGCTTGCTCTTCTTCTTTTTCCTCTTCGTTGCTTTCTTCTTGCTTGATGGGGCAATAGCCCAGTGGGAAGCGCGCCACGCCATTGAGGTCGGAGAGGACTTTCGTTTTGCTGTAGCCCAGTTGCTCCATGAGGGCGCGGGTTTTCTCTCCTTGGTCATGGCCTACTTCTAGCAGGACGAGAGCATCACTAGCAGCGTAGTCTGGTAGCTGCTGCAAAAAGCATTCGATGACATCCATGCCATCCGCTCCGCCGTAGAGGGCTAGGTCTGGGTCATGGTGTAGTTCCCTCGCGACGTGATTTTTCTCTGCATCGGGCACGTAGGGGAGGTTAGCGAGGATGAGGTGAAAGCCACTGGGTGGCGTGACCGCGCTAGAGCCCTCTCCGTCCTCCTTCCACAGGGAGAAGAGGTTGCTGCGGTAGGTTTTTACCCTTGCGCCTAGGTTGGTGGCGTTTTCCAGTGCCAGTCCGAGGGCTTCTTCGGAGATGTCTATCATCGTTACCTCGGGCTGCTGCTCGGCTAGCTCTAAGGCGAGGCTGATACCAATCACGCCAGAGCCTGTGCCCATGTCCAGAATGCGCATGCCCAGTTGAGGGTTGGCTTCTTTTAGGGCTAGCTCTACCAGCTCCTCGGTTTCGGGGCGTGGGATGAGGGCGCGGGAATCACTGCGAAACTCTCGGCGATAAAACTCCACACTACCCAGCAGGTGTTGCAGGGGTTCTCCCTGCCCACGGCGGCGCAGTAGGTCGCGCAGCTGCGTGAGACTGCTCTCGCTGAGGGCATCTTGGTAATGAAGGTAGAGCCATGTTTTGTCCTTTCCTAGGACATGCACCAGCAGGGACTGCATGGAATGTCGCGCATCTTCGCAGCCCTTTTCGCTGAGATATTTTATCCCTGCGTTGAGTACCTCGTGGATGAGCTTCATGATAACTCGTGCAGGCGTTCTTGCATCTCCACCTGCTGCATGCGGGCAACTAGCTCATCAATCTCTCCTGTCATGACAATATCAAGATTGTAGGCCGTGTAGCCAATGCGGTGGTCGGTGATGCGGTTTTGGGGGTAGTTGTAGGTGCGGATTTTTTCTTCTCGGCCGCCAGAGCCAATGAGGGCGCGGCGTTGGTCGGAGTAACTTTGATGCATCTCACGCTGCTTCATCTCAAAGAGTCGGGCGCGCAGGATGCGCATGCCTGTCTCGCGGTTTTTCATCTGAGAGCGTTCTTGCTCGCAACGCACCATGATACCTGT
>CAYJON010000099.1:0-8565 GCA_964371795.1 uncultured Akkermansia sp.
CTTATCGACCTCCAAATATGGCTGATCCTACCCTCACGATTGTCGCGCCTTCCTCTATTGCTACCTCGTAATCATGGCTCATCCCCATGGATAGCTCTGGCAAGGGCAGCCCACTGCGTTCTCGCAGTCTCTCCGCCATGTTACGCAGTCCGCTAAAGGCATCTCGCGATGCTTCGGGCTCTTCCTGATACTCTGGTATGCACATGAGTCCGCGTATCTCTATATGTGGCAAGGCGGCTATGCTTTCCCACTGCTCTTCTATCTCCGAGGGGGAAAAGCCGTGCTTGCTCTCTTCCTCATCTATATTGATTTCTAAGAGTATTCGTGCTGTAACTCCCAGCTCTCCCGCGATGCGAGAGATGCTTTCTGCAAGGCGCAGTGAGTGTACAGCCTGTATCAGGCCAAAGCCTGCTTGTAGGGCTTTTCTCACCTTGTTGCGCTGCAAGGGACCTATCAGGTGCCAGCTGCAATCAGGAGGCAGCTGGGGCATTTTCTCCATGGCCTCTTGAAGTCGGTTTTCTCCAAAAAGCCTCTGCCCCGCTGCATAGCTTTGTTCTATATCGGATGCGGGGAAGGTTTTGCTGACGGCTAGTAGGGTGACGCTGCCCGCCTCGCGCCCCGCAGATTGCTCTGCGTGTGCGATGCGGGTGCGTATTGTTTCAATTTGCTGCGCTATGGACATTATTCGTTTGTCTTGAGACGCTCTAGGTGTTTTTCCTGAGCCTTCTTGTCCTTCTCTTCGTTGGTTTTGATTTTTTCCAAGGCGCTCTGGGCTTCGCTCTGTATGTCGCCATCTGGGTCATCAAGGTATTTTTGTAGCTCTGCGACTATCCATGGGCGTTCATACATGTTACCCAGTGCTTTGATGAACTTTTTCTTGTCGCCTCTGATGGCTTCAAGTTCCTGACGGCGGGCTTCGAGGGCGGGATACTCTGGGGAGTCTTTGCCGATGAAGGTGGCTGCATAGGGGTCTACCTTGTTGATGATTTCATCCCAATCAGAGCTGTCTTCCAGTGCCTTGGGGAAGAGGATGGGGATGATGGTTTGCAGGGTGGCTGGGTCGCGATCGCGATTTTGCAAGAAGAGGCGGCCAACGGCACGGTCTATGTAGGGGACGTATTTTTCGTTGGCGGGGTCGTTACGCATTTCTACGAACATGGGCAGGAATTCATCGGTGGGCCATGTACCAAAGAAGCCAATGTCATGGTGCCATCTGTTCTTGTCCTTGATGCTTTCTTTGTAGTGCGCCAGGGCAAGCTGTGACTTAGCTGTTGCCAGTGTGTGCATGACGTGGTTGGTGCGGAATTTCTCTGGGATGCGGGTGAACATCTCATCGCCTATTTCCTCTTTTTTCTTGTCGTCCTTGCACATGACGATGATGTTGTCGAGGTTGTTGGCTAGGATGCGTGCCAGCTGCGCGTTGGCATCCTTTTCATTCATGCGGTCAAGGATGCGCTTGACGTCTTTTTCGGTGACGTAGAGACCCATGAGTTCCCATATGTCGGTGAGCATCTCATTCTGGGTCTTGAACTTGGGCATCTTGCTGATTTGTGCTTCAAGCTTTGCTAGCTTGGTGCCCAGATTTTTGACCTGTGCCTTCATCATGCGCTGTAATAGCCAGAAGGAGAGGGCGGGGCGCATCTTGGGAGCGTTTTTGGCCATCTCTGCAAAAATCATTTTTTCCACAGCGGGGTCTTTTTCTGCGACCAGTCCGAGGAAGTAGCAGGCTACCTTGGCGACGTCTTCAGGACGCTTGCCGCTGCCGTAGCGGGGCTTGTCGAATTCATTTTTGACATAGGGGTCAATGATGAGGGACATCAGTGCCTTTGCCTCATCCATGTTGCAGTCTATTGTGAGGTTCTTTTTCTTGGCATCAGCGACGGTTTCCACGCGGGCGCGGTTGAGTTTTGTTGCCTGTGACAGGAGTCTGTCTACGAGGTTGAAGTGCGCGATGACAGCTTCTCGCTTTCTCTCGTTATTGAGGTAGGCAAAGAGGGAGTAACCGCCTATGACGACGAAGAAGATGGCGCTGGTAATAACGATGGGGCGCTTCCAGAAGGGCTTAGGTTTATGGGCAAGGCTGTCGAGGTAGGAGTTGTTGTCGCGTACGGGGGCTTGCTGTTCTTCTCCTGTTGCTGCGGGTTGCGCTTGGGGTGTGTGCGCGGCGGCAGCTCCTGCTGCTACGCGGTTGGCAGCTACGCGGGCAGCTGTGCCGGCTTTTTTGCCGCTGCCGCCCATTCCCGCTACGCGGAACTTGGGTGCTGCATCGGCTGCCGGAGCGGGTGCAGGGACAGCTGCTGCTGCGGCGGCAGGTGCGGGTGTGTAGGCCGCTGCTTGGGGAAGTGCCTGTGGAAGGGGGGTGGGGATAGGTGTGGGTGCTGGTGTGCTAGCAGCAGGTGCAGAGCTGGGGATGCTGGGCACGCTGGGTGCTTCTGCAATGTGTGCTGCGGGCTTGCTGATGGGGATGGTATCAACGGTGCTAGGGTGAGGCGCAGGTACAGGTGTGAGAACAGGAGCAGGAGCAGGTGCGGGCGCGGCGGCTTGTGCTTGGTTTATTGCTGCCATCTGGCGTTCATACTCTGCCATTTGCTTTTGGTATTCTTCCATTTGCTTTGCGTACTCTGCCTGCGCTGCGGCAGCTGCTGCGGAGGCATCAGCGGCTTGGCTTTGAGGCGTCACGAGACGCATTTTGGTTTTTGGAACAGAGTTTTGCGTGAGAGGTACACGACGAGATGGTGAAGGAGGCTGATGGTTACTCATGTTATTAGTGATAGTCTTTGGCTTGATTTAAAGCCTATCACAATAGACTAGGCTTAGCAAGCACCCTTTTCATGAAAAAAAAGCGCAGGAAGGAGTATCAATCTCTATTTCCAGAGCGACTTAGTATCATAAAGGCATAGTAGGCTAGCATGGCTAGTGAGGAGAGTGCTGCCACCACGTAAGTCATCGCAGCCCAGCGCAGTGCGGTGCTGGCATTGCTTTGCATCTGGTGGTTGAGAGAGCCTGTGTGTTGCAGCCATGCAAGGGCACGGCGGGAGGCATCAAACTCTACGGGCAGGGTGATGAAGGCAAAGAGGGTGGTGGTGGCAAAGAGTGCCAAGCCTATCCACGCGATGCTTGCAGAGTTGCCCATACTGAGTAGGATGAGTCCTATCATCAGCACAATACCCCCGAGTCGAGAGCCTATGCCCACCATGGGGACTAGGGCAGAGCGGAATTGAAGCCACGCGTAGCCCTTGGCGTGCTGTAGGGCGTGTCCACACTCATGCGCGGCGACGGCCATGGCGGCAACGGAGCGCATGTTGTAGACAGCCTCACTGAGGTTGACTGTTTTGTCCATGGGGTTATAGTGATCGGTGAGGCGACCGGGGGTGCTGATGACTTTGACATTATAGATGCCATTTTGTTCTAGCATGCGCTTGGCGGTTTCTGCACCAGTCATGGGGGCTGCTTGCTGCGAAAAGTTATTCATGTGGTGCATCATGCGACGTTGCACGGCAAAGCTAATCAGCATGAAGGCACCGATGATGAGCAGGCTCATCATGCCTGTGGGGTTCATTCCGGATACTATTCCAGATTCTGCCTGTGGGGCATACTGGGCGAGTTGATAGAAATCAATGTGTAGCATGGTGGAGTTATTTTAGCATACCCCTACAGCTTGGGCAATGGGCAAAGGCTGTCATGTCTAGCGCGTGCCTGTTGGTAGATGGGGTTCTAGTGTTTGGCTGCGCTTGCGATCGTTGATGAGGGCTCTCTGCTCTGCGTCTTCTTGCAATTGCTTTTGCATCCTATACGCGCTCTGCCCCTCTTCTGGTTCAAGGGGGGTGTAATCACCGCTTGTGCCCAGTTCAAAGGCTTGCACGTTGTCGCGCAAGCAGCTGTCTAATATGCCTCTGACGCGATGCGCTATGTCTGGGTCGACGATGGGTATCATCAGCTCCACTCTGCTATTGAGGTTGCGACTCATCCAGTCGGCACTGGCAATGTAGGTGAGGGGTTGTCCTGCGTTATGGAAGCTGAGTATTCTGGCATGCTCCAAGTAGCGGTCGATGATGCTGACGATGCGGGTGTTTTTTTGCCCATCACGCCCTTCTGGTACCCAGCAGCATACTCCGCGTATGTTGAGTTGTATATCAACACCTGCCTTGTCGGCTCTGTCTAGGGCTGCCATGATTTCAATGTCGTTGAGGGAGTTCATCTTGGCCTTGACTTGGGCTGTTTCTCCTTGCTTGGCACGCGCGGTCTCTGCATCGATGAGTTCGATGAGACGTTGCTTCATCATGATGGGGGAGGGGGGGAGGGCGCGGAAGCGGGTCAACTGGGTGAGTCCTGTAACGGAGTTGAAAAATTGCGAAGCATCTGCTCCCAGCTTGTCGTTGCAGGTGAGCAGTGAGAGGTCTGTGTAAAAGCGCGCGGTGCTCTCGTTGTAGTTGCCTGTGCCAAAGTGGCAGTAGCGACGCAGGCTGCTGCCTTCTCGGCGGACGATGAGCAATACCTTGGCGTGGGTCTTGTAGCCCTTGACTCCGTAGACTACTTGCACGCCAGCGCGTTGGAGGGTGTCGGCCTGTTCTAGGTTGTTTTTTTCGTCAAAGCGTGCCTTGATTTCTACTAGGACGGTGACTTGCTTGCCTGCTTCGGCTGCGTGGCAGAGTGCCGCGATGAAGCGGGAGTTCTTTGCTGTGCGGTAGAGGACTTGCTTGATGGCGATGACTTGGGGGTCTCTGGCGGCTTCTTCGATGAGTTGTATGACGGGTTCATAGGACTCAAAGGGGTTGTTGATGAGGATGT
The DNA here is from genome assembly GCA_964371795.1 of uncultured Akkermansia sp. Classification (GTDB taxonomy): domain Bacteria; phylum Verrucomicrobiota; class Verrucomicrobiia; order Verrucomicrobiales; family Akkermansiaceae; genus Akkermansia. The sequence continues at coordinate 4,789 of CAYJON010000099.1, forward strand.
CGCCTTGGACGATGTTTTCAAACATGCTCAGATGGGGGTCTACGCCAGCTGGGTAGGCGCTTTTCCATGTGGAGGCTTGGTGTTCTTCATGGCCTTTGACCATGCAAAGCTGCATAGTGTCGGCAAGGCGTAGGGGGCTGTCCATCTGGTAGCAGTCAAGGGGGTGGATGTCTGCCAGTTGAGCGATGCGCTGGGCAAAATGGCTGCTGATGCTGCGGGGGATTTCGAGGCGCACGCAGTGGGAAAACTGGCGGGCGATGAGTACTTCTGACATTTCTCGCGCCATGTCGCCTTCCTCATCTTCCAAGATGATGTCACCGTTGCGGGTGAGGCGAAAGATGCTCTTGTCTAGGATGCGCTCTTGGGGCATGAGCTTGTGCGCGAATTCGAGGACAAGTTGCTCTAGCAGGATGTGATGCGCCCCAGTCTTTGCGGGGGCAGGTATGTAGCGGGGGAGGCTGTCGGGTAGGATGATGCCGACGAGGCGGCTGCCCTCATCGCCTTTGCCCTCTAGCTCAAAGGCGATGATGAGCTTTAGGCTGGGTAGGATGGTGGGCGTCTCTCCCTCCAGCGCCAGTAGGCTGAGGGCAGGGGCGATGAGGTCATCAAAGTACTGCTCCATCTCATCCCTATACTCGTTGTGCAGATCGCAGAGCTCCACATTGTGCAGTCCCGCAGAGCGTAGGGGCTCTTGAAGTTGGGCGTAGATGGCATCCTGCTGCTTCATCATTTCTGCTGCGCGGTGGCGCACCTGCCTCAATTGCTCGCTGGTGGTCAGGGAGCTGATGTCACGGCTTTCATTTCCCGCGCGCTTCATCATCATGAGACTGCCAACGCGCACTTGGAAAAACTCATCCAGATTGCTAGCAGAGATGGATAGGAATTTCAAACGCTCTAACAGCGGCAGTCGAGTGCGAGCTGCCTGATGCAGCACGCGCTCATTGAAGGCAAGCCAGGATAATTCTCTATTGACGTACATGATAAAAAAGGGGGTTGGGGATGGGAGTGGGTACTAATTAAAGGGCGGCAGAGGGCTGACCTCATTGCCTGCCAGCGGCATGCGCTTTGCGTAGACTCGCGGGGCTAGCTGTGTGCTGTTTTCATAGGCATCCGAGAACATCTCCAGCTTTGCATCGAGGTTATCTACATAGTGCAGCAGGATGGCTTCGGGGGTCTTGGGGACGACAGGAGAGCCAAAAGAGAGCTCCCCATGGTGCGAGGCGACGAGGTGCATGAGGTGTAATCGGACGCGGTCTGTATGGGGTTGCAGCTGACTCCATTCTGCCTTGCGCTCTGGCGTCATGATAAAGCCCCAGAGCCTGTTGATGATTTCCATACCTATGGGGATGTGCCCCAGTAGCTCCGAAAACTCCGAGTAGGGCATCTCAAAGCCCTGCTCCTCATACTGATTCTCCCACATCTTGCCACTGTCGTGGAAGAGGACACCGGCAAGAACAAGGTCTTGGTTAATATGGGGGTAGACAGAGCAGAGTGCAGAGGCAGCACGCATCATGCCCGCCACGTGCTCCACCAATCCACCGCGTCGCGCGTGGTGAAAGTGACGCGCCGCTGCCGCGCGGCGAAAACGCTCCCCAAAACTGTCCACCAGCGCGCGGCAGAGATAGCGCAGACGCGGATCGCGCATCGCATCAATATTTTGCAAAATATAGTCCCAATCCGCCTGCTGCTTTTCCAAACTGCTGGGATTGCCAGAGAGCAGCTGCGCCCTTTCCTCCTCATTGAGGGGGCGTAGAGAAAGCTCACTGACCTCCATGCCGTAATTGCCCATCTGCCAGCTAGCTTGTAGCTCCAAAAAAGCGGGCAGCTCGCACTGCATGCAGGCATCATACCAAGGCGCATTATCCCAGACCTTGATAGTCATATTGGACTGCGCATCGGCAAACTGAAGCTCCAAATAAGGCTTACCCGTCTTTGTGAGCTTTTCGGTTTTTTGAGTCATCTGGCAGAACACACCGCCACTGAGAGTCTTGCCCTCTGCCTCCTTCTTTAATTGCTGAATACTTTCCCAACGCATACCTAGCATCATACTAGTGATTTGAGCTGCTAGAGTCAAGGTGAAAACGAATAGCGACTACTCAATCAATCTTGTAAATAGAACGTGCCTCAGCAATTAATTGGCCAAAGTCATTCCCGTAGGCACTTGCCAATTCACCGACCTCATCCCATTCGCGTTGTAATTCATTTAAAAAAACATCAGAAATAATACGCAATTGATCGGGCGTGAACCGCAAATCCCCTCTCCCCTTTTGTGAGAGCAGCTCCAACAACCTATCTTCCCAAGAGTTAAAGCTATCAAACCATGTATTTGGATTATAGCAATGGTAAAGATATGCAGGAATGATATACAATATACCCGCATCAGATAAAGACGAGAAGCAGGAATCTTCGCGCAAAAGAGTCCTTTTATCTATCTCATACCAAGGCCTCCCCTCATAGCGAAATAAGAACTCAAGCTCTATGATATACGCATGTGGGAATGGTAAATCTTCGCGAAGGAGGCGCCTATTGCCCGGATGCTTCACATCGGCAAAGGCTTTTAATAATCGCGCTTGTAATTCTTTCTTGGTCATCGCATTAAAGAGATAATTTAAAATAAATTCGTCGATTCTCTAAATTTTTGCAAGGTGCCCATTAGATTATCACTATAGCTCGCGCTCTCCGTAGAAGTCAAGATTCTTTCGTGTATCGTGATTGTTTGTTTTTCTTACTAAAACTTTAGGCTTGCTAAGTCGCTCAAAGTGAGTATCATCTTTGCAGGCGCACTGTGTGGAGTGAATTCACAGTGCCGCGCCTCCTGTATCGTGCATCAGGTTCATTCGCACGAAATTATTATTAATAAGAACGTTATGTCAGAACATCAAACACACGGGCGTCAAGGACAAGGTGCTCGTCGTCGCAAAAACCGTTATCACGGTAAAAATCGTTACCAACGCATGCCGCGCCCTGAAAAGAGCGCAGAGAAGAAACCCTCAATCGTAAGCCGCGTACTTGGCTTCTTTGGAATAGGAAAGAAAAAAGACGAAAAAGTTAAAACTAAGAAAGTCGAACAAAAATCTAATAAATCCTACGCAGACAAGCCCAAGACAGCTCGTCCCAAGAAGCAGCAGCGCAGCCCCCGCACCCCGCAACAGGGTGGAGAAACACGTCGTCGCCCCAACTCTAAGCCACCTACAAAGAACGCACGTCTCTACGTAGGCAACCTCTCCTATGAGGCAAGCGAGTCAGAGATAGAAGACCTCTTCAAGGGATTTGGAGCAGTGGCCAGCGTGGAAATCATCTACAACCCACGCACCTATCGCAGCAAGGGTTATGCCTTTGTGGAGATGCGCTACCTCAATGATGCTATCAAGGCAACAGAGGTACTGCATGGACATCCCTTTATGGGGAGAGAGCTCATGGTAAGTGCTGCTAATGACAAGCAGACAAGTGAGGGAGAGCCAACATTTGAGAATGTTGCAGCGGAGAAGCCCAAGACCGAGGAGTGGGAAGTCGTGCCAATGCATGAGGACGCACCATCGGAGAAGGCTTGAAACGCGAAAGAATAGATAAACGGAGACCCCTGCTTGATAAGAGAGCGGGGGTCTTTTTTTTTTGGGGGGGGGGAGAGGGGGCTACCTTCAGCGTCATCCTGCGCGCTAGCGTTCGACAGATTCCCAAGAGTGCGCTCTAGGGCGGGTGCAGGGCAGAGCCCTGCCGGGCGCGGGCAGAGCCCGCAGGAAAACCGAAGCGCGTCAGCGCGAGGCAGTCAGTCAGGTT
>CAYJON010000100.1:0-8422 GCA_964371795.1 uncultured Akkermansia sp.
GGGGCGTACAGGAAGGTGTACAGTTTGCTAGCCTAACCGACATCATCACACGCCAGTGGGCGGGCATGAGCACCAAGGACTACAAGCAACACAAAGGCCTCAAAAAGGAGAACTCGCGCGATAATGTGACAAATGTAGAACTGGCTCTTAAGGGCATGCTGTGAAGGGCATTTTTTACATCTTCGCTTTTCGTCAACTAATTTTGCAAGGTGCCCTTAAGATGATGCAAGGATGACACTAAAGCCTCACTCCTGATGGGAGTGAGGCTTTGGAAAAAAGGTGCACTAATGCGCTATTTAAGCCACCTTGCGCCTTCTGCGGGCTAGCAAACCTGCAAGGGCGAGGAGGCTCAATGTAGCGGTGCTGGGCTCTGGGATGATGCTAAACTGTACACCTGCTGCTGTTACTCCAGTGGTTGTGGCTTGGTAGCTATCCCCATTGATGTCGAGGTTAATCATGAGACCTGCTACGAGAAGTGCATCTTCTAGCCCTTCTACAGTGAAGGAGATATCTCCCCCTGCCGCAAGAGTGGTGTTGAATAAGCCCAACTCATCCTCGGTCATATTCACATCCAGTGTGAGGCTACCTGTAACCGCCGCCGCACCTATGTCAACACCTTGGAGGGTGTAGTTGAGTGGTGCAGCCGCACGCATGAGGCTCATGATGCTGTTTGAAACCACGTTATCATAGCCTAGTGTGATGTTTTTGAGCATGAGGTTAGCATTTGCTCCTGTAGTGATAGCAATTTTGGTGAGGGTGATGTTCTGCATACTCAGGCTACTGTTATCCGCGACAGAGATGCGACCACCACTGATGCTACTATCCGCAGCTAATCCTATGATGGTGCTCACTCCATTATCTCCGCCCTCAGCACTGGTGCTGATGTAGGATGTAGCATCAAGCAAAAGCTGTCCTTGCACGCTGACAAGTGCCCCAGCCTTGATGGTAATGCTGCTGTTGTTCAGATTCGCTTGGGTGCTTGGCACGTAGCCTGCCTCACTCTCTCTACCTATCCCTGCAAACTTGCCAAGATGCAGCTCCCCCGCATGTACGAGAATGCTTTGGTTGCTCACAAAGCTATTGAATGCCACAGTGGAGAATGCTTTGCCATCTGCTGCAATCTGTTTATTTGCACCATCAAAGCCATTGTTAATATTGATCACTTGATTATGAGTATAAAGCTCATAACCATTAATGCCATCATTTATGACAATGCTTTTATTATCATAAGCGTTAAAGTTGAGTGTAGCTTCGTCATTTTGTGAACCTAGGTTGTAGATGGCTTCATACCTTTTTGTTGTGCCTCTATCAGTGGTAATATAGTTACCGCTGAATTGCAGGCTGCTATCAACAGCAAGGAAACCCATGCTGCCCTCGTTATAAATCGCCCCGCCACGTGCATTGGCTTTACTAGTGGAAGTAGCAAAAGCAGAGGCAAAGTTTCCGATGAAGTCACTTGTGATGTTTGCAATAGCTTTCTCGTTATAAATCGCCCCACCGCGAGCACCGGAAGAGTCACTAGCTGATGAAGATTCATCTGTGTTGGTATTGGTATAGCTGTAGGAAGCGTTGCTAATGAAGTCGCCTGTGATGCTTGTTATCGTGTCGATGTTATAAATTGCTCCACCTCTTGTAAATGCAGAGGCATTGGCAGTACCTCCGGACAGAGCATAGGCGGTGGCTTCGCTATAGGCAATGTTTCCGATGAAGTCACCTGTGATAGTTGTGATAGTCTTCTCGTTAGAAATAGCCCCACCATGGGTCTCGCTACTGGTTTGATCCAGCCCTCCGTCAGTGAAGGCGCTGCCCATCGAAGAGGTATAGTTTCCAATGAAGTGACCAGTAAGCGTGCCGATGCTGGCACTATTTCTCAGCGCGCCTCCGTAGCTAGTTTTTTCATTTAGATTATACCGTAAGCCCAAGAAGTTGTTATCTACATTGATTGCACCAGTGCTATGATTCAAGCGAGAATCGCTCTCCGCGTAGGAAAATATGCTAGCGTTGTTTTGATTTGATGTTTCGCGAATAGTCCAGTGATTTGTTGATGATTCTCTATACCATTCATAGTAGGAGTACGCTTCACTATCTGGCTTTGCTTCACCCAGCGGCTTCTCAAACACCACATTGTACTGCACTGGTGTGTAGGTACCAGTCGCTGTATTGAAAAGGTATTTGACAATACTGCCTTCCTTTGCAGGGTTAAGATCCGTTACCTTTTTGAGCTGGTAGGCAGACTCATTAGTGTAGAGCGCAGGGGCAGATGTGTTCAGCTCCGTGAGGGTGGGGATAGCAAGTTCTTCCTCTGCCTCTACCATGCTCGCAGCATAGGCAGAAGAAGCGTTATAGCTTGATATAGAAAAAATAGCAGTAATAAGTGCTAAACGAAGGCGATAAGGGAGATAAATTTTCATGGTGTATCCGCACATAATCTATCGGAAATATGGTATACATGCAAGCTAAAAGTTATAATTGATAAGTATTTTTGGCGTTGAGATGGAGTCTTTATGGTGAAGCGGCAAAAAAGCTCACTATCAACATGCTATGTTTAATAGTGAGCTTAATTTGCAGTACAGAGAATAGGACTCGAACCTACGACCTCCACCATGTCAAGGTGTTGCTCTACCAACTGAGCTATCCCTGCGTTGTGTTGCTGTGAAGCGGGGGCATTATAGCGAGTGCTTCGAACTTTGACAAGTATTTTTTTGAGAAAAAAACAAAAAACTATAAAATCAGCATGCAGTCGCCGTAGGAGAAGAAGCGGTAACGTGCAGCGACTGCCTCTTGGTAGGCGCGCATGATGAGCTCTTTACTCGCAAAAGCACTCACTAACATGATGAGCGTGCTTTGTGGGAGGTGAAAGTTGGTCAAGAGGGCGTCGACTACCTGAAAGTCATAGCCGGGGTAGATAAAGATATCTGTCTCGCCTGATTGCTCGCAGAGGGGGAGACCGTGTTGCTGGGCGACGCTTTCTAGTACGCGCACGCTGGTTGTGCCTACGGCTAGGCAGCGTTTTGCCTGCTCGATGCGCTGGGCTGTGGCCTCGGGGAGGTAGTAGGGCTCTGTGTGCATCACGTGGTCATGGATGCAATCCACCTTGACAGGGCGGAATGTGCCCACACCCACGTGCAGGGTGACAAAGCTATGGGGAAGCTGCGCCAGCATCTCTGGGGTGAAGTGCAGACCAGCCGTGGGGGCAGCGATAGCTCCCTCTTCTTGGGCGTAGATGGTCTGGTAGCGTTCCTTGTCTTCCAACTCGCTCTCGCGGTTCATGTAGTGCGGTAGGGCGAGGCTGGCATAACGCGCATCGTCAACGGCCTTGTCCCAGCGTATGTAGCGGTAGCCCTGCTCATCAATATGCTCTACTGTGCCAGTTGCCTCGCCTATTTCGACTTGGCGGCCTAGCTTCATCTTGCGCCCTGGGCGCACGAGGCACTTCCACACCAGCGCATCGGTGAAGCTGGTGCGGACGATTTCTATGCCCCCGTCATTGGAAAAATAACGGGAGGGCATGACGCGGGTGTTGTTGAGCACCAGCTCATCACCCTCTTTGATATACTCTGGTAAATCGGAGAAATGCCTATGCTCTATGAGTCCCGTATCACGGTGGACGACCATCATGCGCGAGGCATCACGCCTCTCTAGGGGGTGAGAGGCGATGAGCTCTTCTGGCAGATGGTAATCAAAGTCAGCCGTGCGCATAGGGATGTTCTTTCGGTTTAGGCAGGAAAGACACTGAGGCGGCGTAGCACCTCTTCCTTGCCCAGTAGCTCGATGACGGCTCCTAGGTCAGGTCCTGCGTGGCTGCCAGTCAGGGCAATGCGCAGGGGGAACATGAGGGCACCTACCTTGACACCAGCTTGCTTGGTGAGGGGCTTGATGAGGGCGGTTGCGCTCTCTGCGCTCCACTCGGGCATGTCTTGCAATGCTGTGGCGTAGAGGGAGAGGAGTTCTGCTGCGTTGGCTTGCAGCTTGCCCATGGCTTCTTCTTCGTAGTGGAGTTCTTCCAGCCACTTGAGCCATGTGGGGACTTGGGAAAGCAGTTGTACCTTGGTCTGCACGGTGGGGATGGCTTGGCGCAGAATGCTGGTGTCGCTCAGTCCCTTTGCTGTGCAGAAGGGGAGGGCTAGCTCTGTGAACTGCTCCTCACTGAGGCGCATGATGTGCTGCTGGTTCATCCAGAGGCATTTGGTGATGTCAAATTTTGCGGCATTGCGGTTGACATTTTCCAAGCTGAAAAGGGAGATGAGTTCTTCTGGGGAGAAGATTTCTTCGTCGTTCTTGGGGTTCCAGCCGAGCAGGGCGATGAAGTTGACTACGGCTTCGGGCAGGAAGCCATCCTCTGGGTAGTTGCCTAGCTGTGCGCCTACGTCGCGCTTGCTCATCTTTGACCCATCGGGGTTTTGGATGAGGGGGATGTGCGCGTACTGTGGAGCAGGGACGCCAAGGGCATCAAAAAGTTGCAGGTGCTTGAAGGTGTTCATCACATGGTCTTCGCCACGGATGACGTGTGTGATGCGCATCTCAATGTCGTCCACCACATTGACGAGGTGGAAGATGTAGCTGCCGTCTGTGCGCTTGACAACCATGTCGGGGGTGTTTTCTTCCTGACTGTAGTCAACAGATATATCACCGCAGACGAGGTCGTTGAGGGTGATGACTCCATCGCGCTTGAAGCGGAAACGCCAGACTGTGCCTTCGCTGGTGTCAGGGATTTCATTGCCTTCTTTATCGCGCTTGTTGGGGGCAGGGCATTCATAGACATGGCCAGAGGCACGCAGTTGCTCAAAGTAGCGGTCATAGATATCTTGACGCTGGCTTTGGTAGTAGGGGGCGTAGTCGCCGCCCACTCCTTCGCCTTCATCCCAAGGAAGTCCCAGCCACTGCATGCCGCTGAATATGGCAGACATGGCCTCCTCATTGTGGCGCATCTGGTCGGTGTCTTCTATGCGAAGAACAAAAGTACCTCCCAGCTTTTTGGCAAAGAGATAATTGAAAAGAGCTGTGCGAGCACCACCAATATGGAGGTAGCCAGTGGGTGAGGGGGCAAATCGTGTGCGTACGCTGGATGTTGTCATGGGGGTTTTATACATGTATTGAGCTACATATTCAAGTGAATTATCTAGCGTATTTTTAACTATCATCTTGACCTCTGCATTTTCTACGCTAGAATAACACCCATCTACAAATAGACTCATGAATCAATCACAACCCTTCCAAACAGAAGTACGTCAGCTCCTCGATATCGTCATTCACGCCTTTTATAGCGACCGAGAAGTCTTTATCCGTGAGCTGGTATCCAATGGTTCTGATGCGCTGGAAAAGCTGCGCCTCAAGCAACTCACCAACAATGATATTTATCAACCCGAGCTCGATTTGCGCCTGAGCATCACAACAGATGAAGAGGCACGTACCATCACCATAGCCGACAGCGGTATTGGTCTCACGCAGGAAGAATGCGTGGAGTATCTGGGCACGATTGCACACTCTGGCACGAAGAAGTACTTGGAACTCATGAAGGAGAGCCAAGGCAGCAGCACGCAAGACCTCATTGGTCAATTTGGTGTAGGCTTCTACAGTGTCTTTATGGTGGCTGATGAGGTGGAGGTGACGACACGCTCTTGGCAGCCCGATGCCGCCCCCCTCACTTGGGTGAGCGATGGCCGCGAAGGCTACAGTATAGGTGATGCCCCTGCTGATACCCCACGTGGTACTAGCATCAAGGTCAAGCTCAAGGAAGACGCAGATCTCTTTGCCAAGGCGGACTACGTGCGCGATATTATCAACCGCTACAGCAACTTCATCGGCTTCCCCATTGACTTCAACGGGGAGCACCTCAATACTGTACAGGCCATCTGGCTCAAGAACAAGAATGAGGTGAGCGAGGAGGACTACCAGAGCTTTTACCACTTTGTGGCGCATACAGACAGAGATGCTCTCAGCTACATGCACTTCAGGTCTGATGCTCCCGTGGACTTGGCTTCTGTGCTCTTCATTCCCGAGGAAAACCCCGAAAGCATGGGCTTTGGTCGCACAGAGTCTCAGGTTTCCCTTTACTGCCACAAGGTTCTCATTGACAGCAAGCCAGAAGGCCTGCTTCCAGAGTGGCTGCGCTTCCTCGCAGGGGTGGTAGACAGCGAAGATTTGCCCTTGAATATCTCCCGCGAGATGTTGCAAGACAACACGCTGATGAAAAAGATTTCTAAAATCATCACAGGTCGCTTTATCAAGCATCTGGAAGAGATGGCAAAGAACAAGCCAGAGAAGTATGAGACATTCTACACCCAGTTCTCCCGCTATATCAAAGAAGGTGTTGTCACCGATTGGGAAAACAAGGACGCCCTCGGCAAGTTGCTGCGCTTTGAGTCAACCATGACAGAAAGCGGCAAGACAACGAGCTTTGTTGACTACATCAGCCGCATGAAGGAAAACCAGAAGGACATCTACGTGCTCTATGGTCAGTCCCGCGCCCAGTTGGAAAACTCCCCCTACCTTGATGCCTTGAATGCACATGGCTTTGAAGTGGCCTTCTTCACAGAAGGTGGTGACCAGTTTGTCATCGACAGCCTCATGCGTGTGGATGACAAGCAGATCAAGTCCATTGACCGTGCCAATCTCGACCTGCCAGAGCTAGAAGACTCTGCTGACGACAGCCCCAAGCTGGATGATGCCACCGCAGAAAAACTCAGCAAGTGGATGGAAAATACCTTCTCTGGCCAGTTTGAAAAGGTCAGCGCCAGCAGCCGCGCCAAGGGCGTGCCCGCCATCGCCCTGCAAAGCGAAACGGGACTCAGCCCCGATGTGAAGGCCTACCTCCAAGCTATGGGACAGACTGTGCCTGAATCTTCTCCTCAAATTGCGCTCAACACCCATCACCCAGTTGTGATGAAGTTAGCAGAGCTGCAAGAGAGCGATGAGGAGCTTGCCACCCTACTAGCAGGTAATATCGTCAACACGGCCTTGCTCAGTGCTGGTCTATTGGATGATCCTACGAAGCTAGCCAGTAATTCCCAAGAGCTGCTGGAGCGTCTGCTCGAAAAGCAATAATATATTTCAAACACAAAAGGCGCAGGTCTGAGCACCTGCGCCTTTTGTTCTACCTATATGTCACGTTACGCCCACTTTTGCGCCCTCTTGGCGGCTATTTTCTTTGGACTCATGAGTCCAGCCATCAAGTATGTTTTGGAAAACACAGAGGCATCAGGTGTGGTGGTGACAACGACGCGCCTTGCGGGGGCTGCTGCCCTCTTTTGGTTGTTGAGCCTCTTTTTGCCCAAGCAAAAAATTGAGCGCAGCGACTACCTTTCCCTCTTCCTGATGGCAATGTGTGGCATGGTGCTCAACCAGTACCCCATTATCATTGGCTTGCAGTATACCGCGCCTTCTCATGCGACACTAGCGGCTTCCATGACACCCATCACCGCGCTGATTATTGCACGTGTTATTTTTAAGGAAAGCATAGGATGGCGACGCGCCACGGGGGTTCTCATTGCCTTTGCAGGGGTGAGCAGTCTGGTGCTCGCCTCAGCAGTTGGGGGCGGTGGCGGCAGCATGCTAGGTGACGCGCTCTGCCTGATGTCGCAGTGCTTTGCGACCTGCTACTTTGTTTTCTTTGTGCCTATTTTTAAGAAGTATCACCCTGTGATTTTGCTGCGCTGGCTTTTCTTGATAGCGACCATTCTTGCCTCCCCATTTGTAACCTCAAGTATGTTTCAGGCTGGGTGGCAAAGTTTTGACATGAGCGCGGCTTTTTCTTTGAGCTATGTTGTCTTCTTTGGCACCTTTATTGCCTACTTGCTCCTTGTTCCTGCGCAAAGGTATCTACCGCCCTCTGTGGTGGTGATTTATAATTATGTACAGCCCGTAGTAGCCCTTGCATTAGGGATTTATCTGGGACTGGAAAGCTTCTCTCTCTTCAAGCTGGCGGCCATCGGTCTCATTATTATTGGTGTCAGCATTGTGACCCGACGTACGGTGCAGAGCAAGAGTATACAGGAAAAGCCTCCTATCTAGGGCACCTGAAAAATTAGTTTACGAAAAGATGAGATGTTAAAAAATACTCATCACAGCATGACTTTTGTCGCATTTTGGCGATAATTTGCAGCTTTTTGGGCTTACATAGCTCGCTATGCGCGCCCAAACGCCACAAATTCTCATCCAAACTGCTGTCAAAATTCAAAGCTGCTAATTTTGCAGATGCCCTCTAACATGTCACGTATTTAATTTGCTTTTTCGTTATATTTAAAGTATAACAATATTTTAAACATAACTAACAAATACAATGAAAAAGCTATTAAGTAAATTATTGATGTTCTGCGCAGCTGGCGCGGTGTTGGCTGGTCTTTCTGTGAAGGCGCAGGAGGGACAGTATGGTCTACGCGTGGGCGACAAAGCCCCTGACTTTACACTGACGGATGCAGCTGGA
>CAYJON010000101.1:0-4091 GCA_964371795.1 uncultured Akkermansia sp.
TCCCCTTAACTAAGCGTATTACCAAGCCCGTGCTTGACGAAAGGAGCAAAACGCGATAATATACGCGCCATGCAAAATGAAGAACCCAACTCCGCAGAACAGGAAGAAACACTAGAAACGCCTCTCCCTGAGTCTCCTGAGATGACAGAATCATCAGAAATCGAAGAAGAGTTAGGTGAAGAAATCACCGACACAACTGACGAAATGCTCAAGTGGCGCGACACAGCCCTACGCACAGCTGCGGAGTATGACAACTACCGCAAACGCAGCGTCAAAGATCGCGAAGAATTCTCCCGCTACGCTAACCGCGGCTTGCTCGAAGAACTGCTCCCCATCATCGATAACTTTGAAATGGGTATGAGCATGGCGCAGCAAGAAACACAGTCCATGATTTATATTGGCATGAACATGGTACAAAAGCAACTCACTGACTTCCTCGATGGTCAAGGCGTCAAGCCCATTGCCACGCAGGTAGGTGATGCCTTTGACCACAATATTCACGAGGCTATTCAAAGCGAAGAGAGCGATATGCCAGAGGGCAGTATCGTACGCATCATCCGCAGGGGCTACACCCTACGCGATAGACTCCTGCGCCCTGTCAATGTCATCACCGCTGCCCCAGCAGCTGCTGAAGAAGAGACAGAAGAGCAACAATAATCCCTTTTTTTAAAAATTTATCATGTCACAAAACTACTACGACTTACTCGGTGTATCCAAGGATTCAGATGCAGGTACCATCAAAAAGGCTTACCGCAAGCTGGCGATGAAGTACCATCCAGACCGCAACCCTGACGATAAAAGCGCCGAAGACAAATTCAAGGAAATAGGCGAAGCCTACGAAGTACTCAGCGATGAGGACAAGCGCGCTGCCTATGACCGCATGGGTCATGATGCCTTCAAGAACGGAGGCATGGGCAGTGCTGGCGGTGGTGCAGGCGGCTTTGGTGGTGGCTTCAGTGACCCCATGGACATCTTTGCTCAAATGTTTGGTGGCATGGGTGGATTCAGTGGCTTTGGCGGCGGTGGTCGTCAACGTCGTGCGACCACACCAGAACGCCCTGGTAGCGACCTGCGCTACGACCTAGATGTCACTCTGGAAGAAGCAGCCAAGGGCTGCGACAAGACCATAGAGATAGAACGCCTCGTCCCCTGTGACACCTGCCATGCAACAGGCTCTAATGACGGCAAAGCTGGCTACAAGACCTGCCCCACCTGTCAGGGTCAAGGCGTGGTCACACGCCAAAGCGGATTCTTTGTCCAGCAGAGCACCTGTCCTAGCTGCCGAGGCGCGGGCATGAGTGTCAGCAATCCCTGCAAATCATGTGATGGCGAAGGCCGCGTCCACAAGGACGTGCCCATCACCCTACACATCCCAGCAGGCATTGACACCGGCAACAAGCTACGCTCCAGCGGCAACGGTGACGCAGGTGTATGCGGTGGTCAGACAGGCGACCTCTACGTCTTTATAGAAATAGTCCCCCACGCCATATTCAACCGTGATGGCAGTGACCTGCACTACACCATGCCCATCCCCCTTGGCACAGCATTGGAAGGCGGCGTCCTCAGCGTCCCCACCTTGGAAGGCGCAACAAAGCTCAAGGTAGCAGCTGGCACACAAAATCAAACCACCCTTCGCGTCAAGGACAAGGGCATGCCCGCCCTACGCGGTGGCAAGAAGGGCGACTTGCTAGTAGAACTGGAGGTAGAAACCCCTCAGAACCTCAGCAAGGAGCAGAAGAAGCAACTCGAAAGCTTCCTCGCCACGCTCAAGGAAAGCAATCAACCCGCGGTGGAAGACTTCAACAAGAAGGCATCCTCCTACCTTTAATAAAATGCACTGGTGCTACCTCCCAGAACTCCCCCAGCAAGAAGAAGAACGTCCCGCTCAGTGGGAGCTCTCGGGGGAGGAGGCGCACCATGCCCTCAAGGTCATGCGCCTGCGCGAGGGCGACAGCTGCGCCCTCTTTAACGGACGCGGCAGCGTGGTCAAGGCGCGCATCATCTCCACCAACGGCAGCAAAAGCTGCTGGCTGGAAATAGAAGAAACACTGCCCTCCCCTAGCGAATCGCTGCCAGAGCTCACCCTCGCACTGAGCATCCCCAAGGGCGGCAACATGGAGCTCATCATCCAAAAGGCGGTGGAGCTGGGCATCAGCCACATCCAACCCCTCCTCAGCGAGCACTGCGTTGTCAAGCTCAAGGAAAAAGACATCCCTACCAAGCAGGAAAAATGGCAACGCATCGCCCTAGAAGCTTGCAAGCAATGCAAGAACCCCCATCTGCCTCGCGTCGCAGCCGCCCTGCCCCTCAAGCAATTCTTACAACAGGCAGAGCAACAAGGTAACAAGGTCTGCTGCGCCCTAGTAGAGAGCGCACGCCCCATACGCGAAAGCTTAGAAAGCCTACGCAGCACGGGCTCTCGCCAGCTCACCCTACTCATTGGCCCAGAGGGTGATTTTTCCAGCACAGAATACGCAGAAATCCTAGCTGCTGGCTATGCACCAGTCAGTCTAGGATCACTTATTTTGCGCGTCGAGACCGCCGTATTCATGGCATTGTCCTCTGCGCGATACGCTCTTAGCTGAGACGTTCTGTCCAGTAGGCGATGCGCTTGGCGGTATTCACCAAGGCGGGAGAGCCCGCGTTGCTACGCAGCTCAAAGGCGCGTTGCAGGGAGAATACCTCATGCACATCTGTACCGTACTCTGGGGATATGTTTTGGTACTGCTCTACTGTCAGCAGATGCAGGGGTATCTTGCTACCCACGGAGAGAGCAACTGCTTGCCCCACCAACTCATGCGCATGGCGGAAGGGTACACCGCGTCGCACCAGATAGTCAGCCAAGTCTGTGGCCAACAAAAGGGGGTCAGCAACAGCCGCTGCGCAGCCTTCTTCGTTGATGCTCATTGCTGCTATCATCTCTGCGTTCACACGCAGAGCCAAGGAAATAGTCTCAAAGGAATCAAAGAGGGGTTCTTTGTCTTCCTGCAGGTCACGGTTGTAGGTCAGGGGCAAGCCCTTCACAGCCACCATGAGGGAGATTAGATTACCAAAGAGGCGACCTGATTTGCCACGCGTGATTTCGCTCACATCGGGATTCTTCTTCTGTGGCATGAGGCTAGAGCCCGTTGTGTGTGCGTCAGAAAGCGTGCAGAAGGCAAACTCCGCACTGCTCCAGAGAACCAAATCCTCACTGAGGCGGGAAAGGTGCGTACCAATGGTCGCCAAGCAGAAAAGACACTCCATGATATAATCGCGGTCAGCGATGGCATCCATGGAATTCTGGGTCACGGAATCAAAGCCCAGCTCTGCAGCGATAGCCTCGCGGTTGAGATTGATTGTTGATCCAGCTATTGCGCCAGAACCAAGGGGGGAGACATTGAGTCGGCGGCGGCAATCCCAGAGACGCTCTGCATCGCGGGAGAACATCTCCACGTAGGCCAGCAGGTGATGCGCCACAGAAACAGGCTGCGCGCGCTGTAGGTGCGTGTAACCAGGTATCAGCACTGTAGCGTACTCCTGTGCCTTGCCCACCAATGCGCGTTGCAAATCGGCAAGCAAGAGCTGCGTGCTATCAATCTCTGCGCGGCAGTAGAGGCGCGTGTCTGTAGCCACCTGATCATTGCGAGAGCGGGCCGTGTGCAGCTTCGCACCGGGTGCACCGATGCGGCGTGTGAGCTCACTTTCAATATTCATGTGAACATCCTCTAGGGCAATGTCCCAAGAGAATTTGCCTGCCTCTATATCTGCTCGTATCGCTAGCAAGCCAGACTCGATGGCCTGAAACTCTTCGTCATTAAGCAAGCCCGCATTGAGTTGGGCGCGCGCATGCGCAATAGAACCTGCTATATCATAGGGATAGAGCTTCCAGTCGTAGGATACCGACTCACCATATTGAAGCACTAAATCAGCCGTTGCTTGAGAAAATCTGCCTTTCCACATAATCACAAAAAGCCTACACCAAGCGAGCCCCCATGGCAAGCTTTATCTTGCGGGCAATTTTACCCTTGCATTGAGTATGCCTTCTGTACTATACTAACATTTCACGTATTTGCAAAACCGAACTCCCTATATTTAATGAATAGCCTTTT
>CAYJON010000101.1:4191-8409 GCA_964371795.1 uncultured Akkermansia sp.
TTTAATGAATAGCCTTTTCGCCCTGCCCCTCACAGCCGCTCTCAGTCTCGCGCCAACTTTGGCAAAGCAGGAAAGCAGACCCAACTTTATCGTGATTTTCTGCGATGATTTGGGCTTTGGTGATTTAGGCTGCTTTGGCCATCCCACCATCAAGACTCCACACTTGGACCGCATGGCGCAGGAGGGACAAAAGTGGAGCAGCTTTATGGTTTCCGCCTCTGTTTCCTCCCCCAGCCGTGGTGGCTTGCTCACTGGACGATATGGTCCTCGCAGTGGGCTTTATGGCGCGAAATCGCGTGTACTCCATCCTTACTCAAAGGGCGGCATGCCACAAAGCGAAATCACTCTGGCAGAACATCTCAAGGCGCATGGCTACGCGACAGCCTGTGTGGGTAAATGGCACTTGGGGCATCAGGCAAAGCACATGCCCCTACAACATGGATTTGACGTATTTTATGGGATACCTTACTCCAATGATATGAGTAAAATCTTCCATACCAATTACGCCTACGACCTCCCCTTCTATGACCAAGAAAAGGTCATTGAACTGAACCCCGATCAGACAGATTTAACCCAAAAGCTGACTCGTAAAGCGCTCTCCTTTATCAAAGAGAATAAAGATAAGCCCTTTTTCCTCTACTTGACCCACCCCATGCCCCATTATCCCGTTTTTGCCTCAAAGGACTTCCAAGGCAAATCGGATCGAGGGCTTTATGGTGACTGCATTGAAGAGCTTGATTGGAGCGTGAATGAGATCATCAAAAGCCTCAAAAAGAATGGCTTGGATAAAAACACCCTCGTCATCTTCACATCAGACAACGGCCCTTGGCTCACCTACAAGGAATTAGGCGGCTCATCTGGTCCTCTGAAAGAAGGAAAGGCCTCCATTTGCGAGGGAGGATTTCGCGTCCCCTGCATCATCTGGGGAGGCATGGTCAAGCCCGCCCATGTCACTGGGATGGGCAGTACCTTAGACTTGTTTCCCACCTTCTGCGAGATGGCTAACATCCCTATGCCCCAAGATAGAGTCTATGATGGGGTGAGCCTCGCCAAAACCATACGTCAAGGGACGGCCAGCGCACGCGACACCTTTTATTATTATCGCGGCGAAGAGCTCTATGCACTAAGAAAGGGGGATTTCAAAATCTTCTTCGCCTATAAACCGGGCTATGGCAACACCCCCAAAAAGATCTTTAAACAACCAGAGCTCTACAACCTCGCCAAAGATCCCGAAGAAAAACATAATGTAGCAGCAAAGCACCCTCAAATCATCAAAGAGCTCATCAGGCTGGCCAAGGAGCATCGCGCGAGCTTCATCCATGCAGAAGCTCAATTTGACAAATAATGAGGTGCTAATTTCTAAAATAAGGCGTGACAAGATAAGCATACATGATATAATGACAGGCGTAGAATCTATGAATTACCGCGGTCTTTATACAGCTATCGTCACCCCCTTTAGGGATAATGTCCTTGATGTTGATGCCTTCCAGCGCCTTATCGAAAAACAGGTAGAAGGCGGCGTCGATGGCATCGTGCCAGTTGGCACAACGGGTGAGTCACCAACACTTTCTAACGAAGAGCACCTTGAGGTCATCCGCCTCACTGTCCAATTTGCAGCAGGTCGCTGCCAAGTGGTCGCAGGCACGGGCTCTAACAGCACGGATGAGGCAATCGCCCTCACCCAAGAGGCTGAAAAGCTAGGCGCAACTGGCTCTCTACAAGTGTGCCCCTACTACAATAAACCCAGCCAAGAAGGCGTGTACCGCCACTACAAGGCCATTGCAGAAAACACCAAGCTGCCCATCATGCTCTACAGCATCCCAGGGCGCAGCGGCATAGAAATAGCAGTCCCCACAGTAGCAGCCCTAGCCAAGGACTGCCCCAATATCATTGCTATCAAGGAAGCAGGTGGTCAGGTAGATCGCGTCAACCGCCTCTATCAAGCACTGCCAGAAGACTTTGCCATCCTCAGCGGTGACGATGGTCTCACCCTCCCCTTCATCGCCTGTGGCGCACAGGGACTTGTCTCCGTTGCCTCCAATGTCATCCCTGCGCAGATGAAGCAGCTGGTCGATGTCGCACTCTCTGGTGATGGAAAGCAGGCACTTGCCCTACAAAAACAGCTTTACCCCCTCCTCCAAGGACTCATGGGACTTGATGTCAATCCCGTACCAGTCAAGGCAGCTCTCAGCATGATGGGACTCATAGGCGATGAAGTACGCCTCCCCCTCGCCGCGCTGGACAAAGGCAAGCTCCCAGAGCTTCACAGCCTCCTAGCATCCTACGGCTTAATCTAAATCACCCACTGGCGCGATGACAAGCATCCTTTTGACCGGTATTTCTGGACGCATGGGGCAGGCCTTGCAAGAGGCCGTTGCCCAGAATAATGACAGCCAACTGGGCTCTACCCATGATGTGGGTCAGGACATAGCGGAGGCCATGCAGGCAGCAGAAGTCACCATTGACTTCTCCTTCCATGGCTTCACCCGCCAACTTCTTGAGACAGCCATAGACCAGAAAAAACCTGTCATCATAGGCACAACGGGTCACACCGATGAGGAGCGCGCCTTCATCCAAGAAGCAGCGCAGCATATCCCCATCGTCTTTGCCTCCAACTACTCAGTTGGTGTCAATACCCTCTTCTGGCTGACACGCAAGGCCACCCGCATCCTCAAAAGCTATGATGTCGAAATCATCGAGATGCACCACCATCACAAGCTAGATGCCCCCAGTGGCACAGCACGCTCCCTCGCAGAAATCGTCTGCGATGAGCTCTGCCTCGACTACGACAAGGACGTCATGCACGGTCGCGAAGGTCTCATCGGCGCGCGCCCACAGGCACAGGTAGGCATGCACTCCCTGCGCGGAGGTGACGTTGTTGGTGACCACACCGTCATATACGCCACAGATGGAGAGCGAGTCGAGCTCACCCACAAGGCATCCAGCCGCATGACCTTTGCAACAGGAGCAGTACGCGCCGCGCTCTGGATACAGGGCAAAGAAGCGGGACTCTACTCCATGCAAGACGTGCTTGGCTTTACCGACTAATAGGTCAATGAAGGCGGCGGCACAGCGCGTGGTACTCTCCCTCGGGGCTAATCTCGGCGACAGGCATGAGACACTGCGCAGCGTGTGCCGTGCCCTAGAGCAACGCTATGGATGTGTAGCCTGCTCCAACTTTTATGAGACAGAGCCCGTCAATTGTCCAGCAGGCTCTCCCCCCTTTCTCAACGCCTGCGTAGCCTTTGATACCAGCGACAGCCCACAAGAAGTCCTACACCACTGCCAGCAAATAGAGCAAAACTGTGGTCGCACCCGCAGCGGCATCTACGGAGAACCGCGCCTCTGCGACATAGACATCATCGACTACGCCCAGCGTTGCTACGAAAGCGCAGAACTAACACTACCCCACCCACGGGCGCACGAGAGAGACTTTGTCCTACGCCCCCTCAGCGACATAGAGCCCCAGCTCATCCTACCCCGACAGAGCCTCAGCGTAGCCCAGCTACTCCAACAAATCCAACAAAACTAACCCTAAGCCCAAACAACAAACATGTTGAGCACAGCCGAAAAAATCGCCGCCTTCCAAGCAAAGAAAGGCAAAAGCCCCATCGCACAAATCACCGCCTACGACTACCCCACAGCCCGACTGGCAGACGAGGCAGGCTTTGACCTCCTCCTAGTAGGCGACTCGCTGGGCATGGTCATGATGGGCTTTCCCGACACCACACATGTCACCATGCAGCACATGCTGCACCACGTAGAAATGGTTGCCCGAGGCGCGAAAAATGCACTCATCATAGGCGACATGCCCATACACAGCTACGACACCCCAGCCCAAGCCGTGGAAAACGCCCAAGCCCTCATCCGCGCAGGCGCAGACCTTGTAAAGCTAGAAGGAGGACGCGACAAGCAAGAGCAAATCCGCGCCATCGTCGAGGCAGGCATCGCCATACAGGGACACATAGGATTACTCCCCCAGCGCATCCACGAAGACGGCGGCTACCGCATCCATGGGAAGAGCGAGCAAGAAGCAGAAAATCTCATGCTCGACATGCAAGCCATCGTCGCAGCGGGCGTCAACTCCCTCGTCATGGAATGCACCCACGCCCCCATAGCCCACGCCATCACCCAACGTTGCCCCGTACCCACCATAGGCATAGGCAGCGGCAAAGGCACCTGTGACGGAGAAGTCATCGTCTACCACGACCTAGTAGG
>CAYJON010000102.1:0-8187 GCA_964371795.1 uncultured Akkermansia sp.
AGCCCCCTCTGACACTAGGCATCTATTGTGATCCAAGGCATCCAGCTCTCAGGGATTTCCCCACACAAAATCACTCTAATTATCAGTGGTATGAATTCTGCACGAATGCTGCGGCTGTCAATCTGACAAAGCTCAATGCGCCTATTGAGCCCATCGTTCGTGTCATTGATGACTGGTTTAGCAATCGCTCTCTGGGGCTTATCTTTGAAGCACGCGTCGGCAGGGGAAAGCTGCTCTACTGCGGAAAAAATCTCATTCATAGCGAAAAGGCAGAAGTAAAGCAAATGCTGCACTCCCTGCTCAACTACATGAAAGCGGATTTTAACCCCCAAGGAGAATTGAGCATAGAACAACTAAAAAGTCTGTAAACAAGCATGAAAACTATTATAGCAATCATCATTCAGTTATATCTGCCACTTGTAATAGCCCAATCTACCATTGACCTATCGGGAACATGGGATGTGGAGCTATCAAATGGGCAGCGAGCCACGATCTCCCTACCAGGGACAACAGATGAGGCAAAACTAGGGGAAAAGACAAAAGGTTCTGATTTTGGGATTTTAACACGTGCTTATAAGTTTGTAGGAAAGGCTTGGTATGAGCGGGAGATTGACATTCCCGCGTCTTGGGCGGGTTCTCCCGTAGAATTAACACTGGAGCGCGTCCTATGGGAATCAAGCGTCTCTATAGATGGCAAAAAAATTGGTAGCTACGATTCACTCAACTCAAAGCATGTATACCAGCTCGGTGTCCTCAAAGCAGGAAAGCATCAACTACGCATCTGTGTCGACAATGAAATGATACACAACATAGGAGACAAGGGGCATAGCTACTCGGAGTACACGCAGAGCATTTGGAACGGCATTGTGGGAAACATAGAGCTGAGAAAGATAAACAAGCTGTCCTTTAATAATCCGAAAATTACAAGCCATGTTCACCCTCAGCAGCTGGAGTTTTCTGATCATATTAACAATTTATCAAAGGAGGGCAGCTATCAGATAAAGAGCGAGCTGAGAAAGCGAGGCAGTGATACTGTATTATGGTCACAAAAAGAGGAAGTTCTCCTCGCGGAGGGGAGCTCTGCCTACTCATTCAAGGCAAAGATGCCCCCATCCATTGCCCTATGGAATGATATCACGCCCAACCTATACAATTTGACGGTGACCATATCCGATGATGAGGCTACTTATGATAGCTACAGCTTTGAGGTGGGATTTCGTGAGATAGAGCAGGGCAGGCACAAAATAATGCTTAATGGGAAAGCCATCATGCTGCGCGGTAACTTGGACTGCGTTCATTTTCCATTGACAGGTTATCCCTCCTGCAATGTTGAAGATTGGGAGAGAATTTTTCGTATTTACAAGGATTATGGGCTAAATCACGTTCGCTTCCATTCTTGGTGCCCGCCTCGGGCGGCATTTGTCGCTGCCGATAGGCTAGGTATCTACATTCAGGCAGAAACAATTTGGATAGACTGGTGGATGAGCTCTCCTAATCCTCGAAAGGAAATGGACACAAAGGGACATCCGCAGGGCTTGGGAAAAAATCCTTCTGCCGATGCCTTTGTGCAGAAGGAAATGCGGCGTATGCTTGATCACTACGGGAATCATGCTTCCTTTGTGATGATGTGCATAGGTAATGAGCTGGGTAATTCTGATTTTAATATCATGCAGAGCTGGATTGAGCCTTACAAAAAAAGTGATTCTCGCCGTCTGTACAGTGTCTCCGCTGCCCGTCAAATCATGCCTGTGGATCAATACATGGTGACGCATCATGTACCCAATGTGGGCGCATCGCGCGGTATTCTTTCCCCCGGTACTGACTGGGATTATGAGAGGGTCTATTCCCAATCACCTGTTCCGACTATTGCCCATGAGATAGGGCAATGGCCAGTACACCCCCGCTGGGATGAGGTGAAAAAGTATAGCGGTGTTCTTAAAGCCCGCAATTTTGAGGAGTTTTACGAGCGTGCCAAGAAAAATCGCGTCGAGCACCAAAATGCCTCCTTTGTAGCCGCCTCTGGCCACCTCAATCAATTGATGTATAAGCATGAAATGGAGTCATTTTTACGCACTCCCTCCTGTGCAGGGGTGCAGCTGCTAAGCATGCAGGACTATCAGGGACAGGGAGAGGCTCTCATTGGCTGGCTGGATGTATTCTATGACAGCAAGGGTATCACAACAGCAGAACTAGTCAGAGACTACTGCAATACAACGGTGATATTAGCCCGCATGCCGAAATTTGTCTGGGATAATACTGAAACTTTTAACGCCAAAATACAGATAGCCCACGATGGCCTATCGACGCTAAATGATCAATTGTACTGGAAGTTGAGCGATAAGTCAGGTCGAGTTGTCGCCTCGGGAAAGACAGCTAACAAGATAAGCATACAGCCCGCAAGCAGAGATATTTATCATGACTTTTCCCTAGATTTAAGCCGCTTTGAAGAAGCCGTTGAATTAAGGCTAGAGGTCGGCTTAAAGACTCTGGGCACGAAGAATCAATGGAAGATATGGGTATTCCCGCGTAAGGATGAGCCCATCTGCGCGAAGGAT
Source organism: uncultured Akkermansia sp. (assembly GCA_964371795.1). Taxonomy (GTDB): domain Bacteria; phylum Verrucomicrobiota; class Verrucomicrobiia; order Verrucomicrobiales; family Akkermansiaceae; genus Akkermansia. The sequence goes on from CAYJON010000102.1 coordinate 2,556, forward strand.
GGCGATGTGTATATTCGCGAGAACTATGACGAGGAGTGCAAAGGCTTGTTGAAGGACGGGAAAAAGGTGCTTCTTTTGGCGCATCAATTGGGCGAAGATTCCGTTAATCCCATCGCCTTCGCGCCCCTCTATTGGTCATTCACCTTTTTCCCAGGTCAGAAATGTAACACGACAGGCATGCTGGTGGATGATAAGCACCCTGCTTTCGCGCAATTTCCGACTGGGCAATTCAGCGACTGGCAGTGGCAGGCCATTTATGAAAATGCCCAAGGCTTTATTTTTAATAATGCACCGAGGGATATGACATTCATCGCACAGCCTGTTGATGATTTTCATCGCAATAATCGCTTGGCTGCCCTCTTTGAAACACGCGTGGGGAAGGGAAAATTGCTTGTAAGCGGATTTGATTTAAACGCCAATAATGTGTCAAGAAATCTACGCGCATCAATAGTCAACTACATGAACTCATCAGACTTTAATCCCCAGCAAGAGCTGGATTCCCAATTTTTGGATTACTTGTTCAAAGAGGCTGAGCCTGCAACATGTATTGCCCTAAAGCCATTTGAAAAAGCCCTCATCTACATTGAATGCGCCAAGGGACTGACGCGCCATGGCAGCGATGTATGGCGCAAAGCAAATGACAAGGTGCAATTACTGCGCTCCAGTGACTACTCCGTGTCCCAAGCAGGCATATACAAGGATGATGTATCCACGGCATGGTTTGGAAAGGACTATAGCATAGAGTTATCTTGCCCTGCGGGCATCATTGGTGATGTGCATCTCTTTGTCCATGACTGGAACTCAAATGCTCGTGATGGCATAATCACCCTTGAAGGGCGTGAGTTAAAGCTAGGATCACATGATGGAAAGGGAAAATGGGTCAAGATGCACGTCATGCGTGAGGATTCAAACGACGGCAAGATAACAATCAGAGTTCAAGCGCACAAAGGTCCCAATATACAAATATCAAAGCTGGTATTGATAGAACAATAGAGCGCAGGCGCATGGTACGCTAGCTTGACAAGTAGGTCTCTTTTGCTATAATAACTTTCATATGAAGAAAGGTACTTTTTTGATTGCACTTTCCGCGTTCTTGGGCAGCCTCAATGCGTGGGGAAGTGACACCGAAGCCGCTCGCGCGGTTATAGAACGCTTTACCAAGGAGACTCCTTGGCCTCTAGAATTAACTATCAGTCCTGAACAACAGTCAGGCAAGCAGTACGAGGTTAAGGTGGTTGACAACAAACTGCACATCACGGGCTCATCTGGTGTTGCGATTTGTCGTGGTTTCTACGATTTTACAAAATCCCAAGGATGGGGCATGTCCAGCTGGACGGGCAACCGCTTTGACAAGAGCAAGGCAGAGCAACTGCCCGCTGGTTACAGCAAGAGCATGAAATCCCCCTTCAAGCATCATTACTACTTTAACGTGGTCACCTATGGCTACACCATGCCCTACTGGGATTGGAAACGCTGGTCGGAGGAAATTGACTGGATGGCTCTGCATGGCTTTGATATGCCCCTCGCACTGGTTGCCCAAGAGGCAATCATGACCCGCGTGTTCAAGAAGATTGGCATCAAGGATGAGGACATCAAAAAGTACTTTGCCGCCCCCGCCCACCTACCATGGATGCGCATGGGCAATCTTTTCGGCATAGATGGCCCCCTCACCGACGCATGGCACAAGGAGCAAATTGCCCTCCAGCACAAGGTGCTCAAAAAAATGCGCGCACTGGGGATGAAGCCCATTTGCCCTGGCTTTGCTGGCTTTGTACCAGAGGGTATCAAATCTGTTTACCCCGACACAGAGCTCAAGAAGCTCACATGGGCTAGTGGCGCGTTCCACAGCTTCATGATGACACCAGAGAACCCCCTCTTTGCCAAGATTGGCACCCTCTTCATCCAAGAATGGGAAAAGGAGTTCGGCAAGAATGATTACTACATCATTGATAGCTTTAATGAAATTGACAAGCCCTTTGAGGCTGGCGAGGACAAGTTCCTCAACGACTACGGCAAGGTGATTTATGAATCCATCAAAGACGCTAACCCCGATGCAACATGGGTGATGCAGGGATGGATGCTGGGTTATCAGCCCAATATCTGGACACCACACGCGCTTTCCATGTTGACGAAGTTTGTGCCCGATGAGAAGATTCTCATCCTCGACCTCGCGGCAGACTACAACAAACACTTCTGGGGGCGCGCCTACAACTGGGAACGCTACACGGGCTTCTTCAACAAGCAATGGGTCTATAGCACCGTCCCCAACATGGGTGGCAAGGTGGGTCAGACTGGCGTGTTGGAGTTCTACGCCAATGGCGTCTGGGATGCCCTCAACTCCCCCAACAAGGGCAATCTTGTTGGCTTTGGTACAGCACCAGAGGGCATTGAGAACAATGAGGTCATCTATGAGCTCATCGCCGATGCTGGCTGGCAGGAAAAGCCCATCAACCTCAAAGAATGGTTGATTAACTACAATGTCAACCGCTACGGTACTAACATCCCAGCTTTGGATAGCTACTGGGCGCACATGACCATGCCCAAGTCCGCACAATCCCCCCATGGATCTGTGTACAGCACCTTCACCGACCATCCACGCTACAACTGGCAGCATGGTGGTGGTACCATCAACTTCAGCGATGATTACCAGAAGGCCATCAAAATCTTTGCACAGGCAAGTCCTGCTCTGCAAAAGAACCCCCTCTACCGCGCTGACCTTGTAGAGCTAGTTGCCCTCTATGCTGGTGGCAAAGCCCAACAGCTCATCAACCAAATCAACGGTGACATCTCCGCTGGAAAGCATGATGATGCCAAGAAGAAGATAGAGCAGCTCAAGAAGCTCATGACAGCCACGGATGACCTGCTGATGCACCACCCCAACCTACGCCTCGACAAGTGGTTGGGCTACGCCAAGGCCTACGACAAAAAAATCCCCAAGCAAGGCACTAGCTATGAAAGCAACGCCCGCCGCATCGTCACCATATGGGGCCCTCCCATCAATGACTACTCCGCCCGCGTCTGGTCTGGACTCATCAGCGACTACTACCTCAAGCGCACCGTCTACTACCTAGAAAATCGCATGGGCGCAAAGCACAACATAGGTGACTTTGAACGTCGCTGGGTAGCAGGTCAGATCCCCTACACCGCCCGCAAGGCAAAGGGCAATCCTGTAGAGATGGCGCAAAAGCTCATCAGCTATGCTGACAGCGTAACAGGTGGCGGCGTCGTAGCCGACATCAACCTCATCGCCACCACAACAGGCGCAGAACTGGCAAAGAACAACCAGCCACAACGCTTTGCCGTCTCCATTGGTCAAATCAAGAATGCCAAGGCAATCAGCATCAGTGCCAAGACCGCCATCAAGCTCAGCGAAGCCTACTTCATCATGGACGGCAAAAAAGTCCCCTTGAAGCTCGGCGCAACATCAGCTAATGGCTGCGTCTACAGCTGGACCATCCCCGCAGATGCTACGGCCAACAACGAGTGCGCCGTCGTCATCCACGTCGAAAAGCCCTCCGCCGACATGGGAATCATTAGCATCAAGTGGATTGGGCGCTAATTGCTAGAAAAAACTTCTTGTAAAGGGCGGGTTATCATGCTATAAGTGATTGTTATGAAAATATTAGCAACTACAGACTTATCGGATGATTCCCGCCCTGTGTTGGACTTTGCTGCAAAGCTAGTCAAACAGTGTCAGAGCAAGATGTACCTGCTACACTTGCTCCCGACACAGATTTTAGAAGCCACTAGCTCCATGTACTCTGATGACAGCGTGGGGCATATGCCGCATATCAACAACTACGACAACCTGCGCATAGATGATAGCCTACTGCACATCACCGACCAGCGCACCAAGGCGCTAGCAAAGGAAATCAGCGAGCAATGGCACATACCCATCTACGGAAAGGCAGAAGAATCCGTTGACCTCGTGCAAAGTATACTCGACTTCTGCGACCGCCACCATGTAGACATGTTCGTCGTAGGCAACCGTCATCACAGCCTACTGAGCACCATCCTACTGGGTAGCACACCAGAAAAACTCATGCGACACACACGCATCCCCATGGTCATCGTGCCATGTGATTTGGAAGAAGAATGAAAAGCATCCTATTTTTTGGAGATGTAGTAGGAGAGCCTGGACGCAAGGCTCTCCTACTTGCTCTCCCCGCACTCATAGAAGAATTTCAGGCCGCTGCCGTCATCGTCAATGGAGAAAACGCAGCGGGAGGGCGAGGCATCACCCCAAAAATAGCGCATCAGTTCTTCAGCTCTGGCGTGGACATCATCACACTGGGCGACCATGCGTGGGATCAGCAAGACATCGTAGGCTGGATGCCTCAGCACCCCCGCCTCCTGCGCCCCTTCAACCTACAAGAAGGCACACCGGGCTATGGCAGCGTCGTCATCGACAGCCCACTGGGCAGATTAGCAGTCATCGTCGCCATGGGACGCACCTTCATGCGCCCCAGTGCGGAAAACCCCTTCATTAAAATCCTGCCAGAATGCCAGAGAATACGCCAAGAAGAAGACGCTAAAATCATCATCGTCGACATACACGCCGAGGCCACCAGCGAGAAAACCGCCTTGGGACATCAACTCGATGGGCAAGTCACCGCCGTTATCGGCACCCACACCCACGTCCAGACAGGTGATGCACGCATCCTCCCGCAGGGCACAGGCTACATCACAGATGCGGGCATGTGTGGCACCCTCAATGGAGTCATAGGCAGAGACAAAGACGCCGTCCTAGCTGGCCTCATCAGCGGACTACCCAACAAACTACCAGTAGGAGGCTGGCCCGCCCAAGTCTGTGGCGTCGCCATCACCGCAGACCCAGAAAGCGGATCTGCCCTCAGCATCACAGCCTTTGCTAGAGAATACCAAAAAGCATGAACGAACAACGATTTGGAGGAATCATCCGCCTCTATGGCACAGAAAACGCCGCCCGCATCGCCTCTGCGCACATCGCCATCGTCGGCATAGGAGGCGTAGGATCGTGGGTAGCAGAAGCCCTAGCGAGAACAGGCGTAGGACGCATCAGCCTCATGGACATGGACGACCTGTGCATCACCAACACCAATAGGCAGATACACGCATTGGATGGCAACTATGGACAACTCAAGACCGCAGCCATGGCGGCGCGACTGCGTCAGATCAACCCCGAGATAGAAATCACGGAACTGTGTAGTTTTTACAAAGAAGGCAGGGAGGAGGAACTCTTCTCCTTGGAAGCGGACATCATCGTGGACGCAATAGACAGCATGAAAGCCAAGGCGCACCTGATAGCGAGTTGTTACCAGCGTGGGGTGAGGCTCATCACCTGTGGAGGGGCAGGTGGGCGGATAGACGCCTCGCAGGTACGGGTTAGTGATTTAGCGCGCACGCATGGGGATAATTTATTGAGTGCCTTGAGGAAGAATCTGAGAAAGCAGTATCAACTACCCTTGGAGGACAAGTGTGAGGAGATAGGAATACCCTGTGTGTATTCTCCGGAGAAAGTGCGATACCCGCAGTGTGATGGCAGCGTGGGGGAGAAGAAGGAAGAGGGGCAGTTGGGAGGCATAGGCTGTGCGAGTGGATTGGGGTCTGCGACGCATGTGACGGCGAGTTTTGGGATGATGATGAGTGGGGC
>CAYJON010000103.1:0-8085 GCA_964371795.1 uncultured Akkermansia sp.
CAAGGACTCTGTCCTTGACCTGGCAGGGCTCTGCCCTGCACCCGCCCAAGAGCGCACTCTTGGGAATCTGTCGAACGCAAGCGCAGGATGACGGTATTTTGACACCATTTTGCTCTCTCCTAAGTCTTGTCACCTCCCCCCCTTTATGCTAAACTATCCCCAGCTATGAAAAAAATCAAGACAGCGGTTGTAGGTGCCAGTGGCTACACAGGGCAGGAGTTGCTGCGCATTCTCTTACGCCACTCCGGCGTGGATCTCGTCTGCGCTACCTCACGCCAATACGCTGGTCAACAGTTATCCGATGTCTTCCCCCGCTTTGCCTCCATCCCCGGTGCCAATATGCGCTTCACCGATTCCGATAGCTCCGCCATCGCCGCTACCGGCGCAGAGGTGGCTTTCCTCGCTCTCCCCCACGGTGTTGCCGCCAACTACGCCCGCGGTCTTGTCGACGCTGGTCTACGCGTGATTGATCTTTCCGCCGATTTTCGTCTCTCCAACCCCGCTGTCTACGAGGAGTTCTACGGTAACCCTCACCCCGATTTGCCTCTGCTAACAGAGTCTGTCTACGGCATGCCAGAGTTGCACCGCGAGGAGATTTGCCGCGCACGCCTCATTGGTTCTCCCGGTTGCTATCCTACTAGTATTATTCTGCCTCTAGCCCCTCTGCTGCGCGCTGGCCTTTTGCGCCCAGAGACGATTGTGGTTAATAGCGCAAGTGGTGTATCTGGCGCAGGCCGCAAGGCGGATGTCTCTCTGCTCTTCTGTGAGTGTAATGAGAGTGTACGCGCCTACGGTGTTCCCCGCCACCGCCATCTCTCGGAGATTGAGCAGGAACTGAGTCTCGCCGCTGGGCAGGATGTGTTTATTACTTTCACGCCTCATTTGCTGCCTGTTAATACGGGTATCCTGACGACGACTGTTGTTTCTCTCGCTGAGGGGGTGGACATAGATGCGGTGTCACAATGCCTAAAAAATGCCTACGAGCACGCTCCCTTTGTTCGTCTACTAGGTAAGGATAAACCAGCTGATACGAAGAATGTGACGCGTACCAATTTCTTGGATGTGGGCTGGGCTTATGATGCGCGTACTCACCGCCTGATTCTGATGAGTGCGGAGGATAATGTGGTCAAGGGCGCAGGTGGTCAGGCGGTGCATGCCTTTAATCTGCTCTGCGGTTTTGAAGAAACGGAGGGTCTTTTCCTTATTTGATTGGTCTGCCATGCTTCCTCTGCTCCTCATTGTTGATGACGAAAAGGCAACACGCGATGCTCTGCGTCTCTCCTTAGAGGATAACTATGAGGTTTTTGCGGTAGGCAATGGGGCAGCGGCTCGGGCTATTCTGGAGAGTGAGCCTGTGGATGTTCTTCTCACTGATCTGCGCCTCGGCGGGGAGAGTGGGATGGATATTATTGACTTTGCGCAGGCCTTGCCTTCTCCGCCCTGTTCTATCATGATGACGGCTTATGGCAGTGAGGATACTGCCATTGAGGCGAAGAATCATGGTGCATACTATTTTCTCAATAAGCCTCTTAATCTGGATGAGGTGGAGTTGCTGCTGAAACGCGCGGCTCAGACGCGTCATCTGGAGAAGGAGAATCAACAGCTCATCACCCGATTAGAGCCCGTGTCTGGGCTGGATCGCCTGCTGGGCGATAGTCCCGCGATGCAGGGGATTTTTCGCCGCATTCAGCAGGTGGCTCCGACGACGGCTAGTATTCTCATTGAGGGGGAAAGCGGTACGGGTAAGGAGTTGGTTGCGCGGGCTATTCATAATCTTTCAGGACGTGCAAAGGACAAGTGGGTGGCGGTCAATTGCGCTGCGCTGTCCAGCCAACTGATGGAGAGTGAGCTCTTTGGCCATGAGCGCGGTGCCTTCACGGGTGCGATGCAGAGGCGCATTGGTCGCTTTGAGGAGGCACAGGGTGGCACGATTTTCCTAGATGAGATTGGCGAGATTGATATGCCAACGCAGGTGAAGTTGCTGCGCGTGCTTTCAGAGCGTTGCATAGAGCGCGTGGGTAGCAACAAGTCCATCCCCATCAATGTGCGCGTTATTGCTGCCACGAACCGCCGATTGGAGCAGATGGTGCAGGAGGGCAGCTTTCGCCTTGACCTCTACCAACGCCTCAATGTTATAGAGATAACCCTGCCCCCTCTGCGCGATAGGAGGGAGGATATCATCCTGATGGCACAGGCTTTTTTGCGGGAGTTTTGCAGCCTCAATCACAAGGAGGAAAAGAACTTTTCTCGCGAGGTGCTGGAGAGATTTCGTCATTTCAGCTGGCCAGGTAATGTGCGCCAACTGCGCACGGCGGTGGAGCATGCTGTCGTCATGAGTGACCAGAGTTTTATCCAGCTTGCAGACCTGCCAGAATACCTCTTGCATCATGAAGTAGGTGAAGTCGTGACATCAAATTCTTTTTATGAGAATAAGCTTGAAAAGCACCCCCAATTTAACCTAGAATGTCTCAAGCAAAGAACCATTTTAGCCGCGCTTGAATACGCCGACGGAAACCGCAGCACAGCGGCAGAGCTCCTCGGCGTAAGTAGACGCACTTTGCAGCGTCAGCTGCAATCCTATCCAGACATCTTTCAACACTATCTATAAAATACAGCATGGAAAACGCCATCCCCATCAAACAAAAAAGCCATGTGGCAATGAGTGTCATTGTCTTCACGCTTGTTATCGGTATTCTCTTTACCCAATTTGGACTCACTTTCCGAGGGCTCTTCCATCAGGAAGCAATGGATCAGGCGCAAATAGCGCGTAACATTGCACAGGGAAAGGGCTTTACCACGCAGTTCATACGTCCTATAGAGTTGGTTGATGCGGCAGATGCCCTCAAAAAACGCGGGGCTGGAGAGCTGGAACTCGATGAGTTTCGCGACACAAACTACGCCCCACTCTACCCCTATGTCCTTGCTGCTGCCCTAAAAATCACGGGGCAAGATAGCTTTGAAGACACGCGCATGGATGAGAAGGAAATGAGCATCTATACCCCTGACCGCGTTATTGCAGGGGTGAGTACCTTCTTCTTCATCACCTCACTCATCTTGGCCTTCACCCTGGTGCGGCGACTCTTTGATGATTACCTAGCCTATGTGACAGTTGCTCTCATGGGCTTGAGTGATACGCTGCTCAACTTTGCAACCAGTGGCTTACCGCAGCCCATGATGCTCACGCTGTTACTGATTGCCGCTCACTTCATGCTTTCTGCGATGAATGCAAGCTACAATGATTCTGGGGTCTTCAAGCGTCCCCTCTTCCTCGTGCTCTGCTTCATCGCCATCGGCCTGCTCTGCCTGACTAGCTGGATGGGTATATGGGTAGCCATTGGTATGCTGATATTTGCTGCCATTAACTTCCGCCCCTACGGTGTCTATGCGGTACCTGGTATGATTGTTCTGCTGCTCATGCTGGTCTTCCCCCTTATCCGTGATGCCAGTGTGACAGGTTCTTTATTTGGCAACATGTACTACAGTCTCTACATCAGTCAGATGGGAGGCAGTGACATGGTGCTGCGTCTCGCGGACATAGGCAACTTGCCCCTCAATACCTCGGGCTTCTGGCTGCGCCTCATGGGCAATACCTTTGGGCAGCTCAACAGCCTCTATTCCATGATGGGAACCATCATTGTTGTACCCTTCTTCTTCTTGAGCCTCTTTACACGCTACAAAAAGAATAGCACCAATAGCTTTAAGTGGGCTATCCTCCTCATCTGGGTAACGGCCAGCGTAGGCATGTCCCTCTTTGGTAACTCTGAAGATGTTTCATCCTCACAGCTCTATGTGCTTTTGACCCCCTTCTTTGTTGCCTACGGACTTTCCTTGGTCTTCATGGCTATCTCCCGCTTGCAGTTGCAGCACCACTTTGAGATGGCAAGAAACTTTTCTGTCTTTGTCCTGCTGCTCATCTCCTCGGGGGGCTTCCTAGCCAACCTGCCCACAGAAATCTATCAGGGCATCATGCACTCCGGTCGCCCACACTTCCCCCCCTACTACCCCTCCACCCTCAACACCAGCTTCCACGACATCACCAATGACAAGGATATCATCCTCTCTGACCAACCCTGGGCAGTGGCTTGGTATGCCAACCGCAAGAGCATGTGGACCCCCCTCAAGGTAAAAGAATACCGCGAAAAACTCCTCCCCATCATCCAACGCAGCGGCGTTGAGGTACAAGGCGTGCTGGTCACCCCAGAATCCTTTGTCATGACCGATGGTGCAGATAAGACAAGTGGTGGACTCAACGGCGTGATGCGCAATAGCGGCGACTTCTTCCCCGTCGTAGTAGAAGGCCTACTCTGCGCCCAATCACCCAATGGCAACATGTGGTATGCAGACATCTTTGCAGGCAGCGAAGCCAGCAACGGCATAGGCTCACTCATCTCCTCGCGCGGTGACTTCTACCAGAGACTACCCCTGCTGGGTTACCACTTCATCTACTACACCAACCAAGATATCAAGCGTCCCAAATGAGTAAAGCAACCCCAACCAACAAGGCACTGAACTTTGATGAAGCTACCCGACGATTGGAGCAAATCATCGAACTCATGGACAGCCCCGAAACCACACTAGAGCAAATGATTGCCCTAGTAGAAGAAGGCAGCGCACTAAAAAAACGCTGCCTTCAAACACTACAAGCAGCAGAACTACGTATACGTCAGCTAGATAACCCCACCCACTCAGAAAACAGCAAGCAACAAAATGCCTCTGCTAACACTGGGGTAAACGACACAAACCATGAATTCTCTCTCCTCTGAACACAATAACTTGTTAGACCTCATTGAGAGCCCAGCGGATCTCAAGAAGCTTTCCCCAAAGCAACTTCCCCAACTGGCAGATGAGATACGGCACAAGCTCATCGACTCCCTGTCCTACACAGGCGGTCACCTCGCGCCCAATCTCGGCGTGGTAGAACTCACCATCGCACTGCATCGCGTCTTTAACAGCCCCGAGGACAAAATCCTCTTTGACGTCTCCCACCAGAGCTACGTCCACAAAATGCTCACAGGACGCACCGACAGATTCCACACCATACGTTGCTATGAGGGGATTTCGGGCTTTATGAAGCGCAGCGAATCCCCCCATGACGCCTTTGGTGCAGGACATGCGGGAACAGCCATGTCAGCCGCCCTAGGCATAGCCGCAGCACGTGACCTACTGGGCAAGGACTACCAAGTCATCCCCGTCATTGGTGATGGCTCATTTGCCTGTGGTCCCTCCTTGGAGGCACTCAACAACATTGCCACCACGACAAAGAGCTTTATCACCATACTCAATGACAACAAGTGGAGCATAGACAAGAACGTCGGCTCACTTTCCAAGTACTTTGCCTCCCTCCAAGCCACACAAACATACAGCTGGTTGAGGTCAAGCACGCGCAAGTTCATTGAAAAACTCGCAGGCACAGAAGCCCGCGATCAGGCCTCACAGCTAGTCCACGCTGCGCGTGGACTCATCTCCCCCCTCAGCTTCTTTGAGCAACTGGGCTTCACCTACTTTGGCCCCCTAGATGGGCATGACATAGGGCGCATGGAACGCGTCTTGAACATCGCCAAGAAAATGGACAAGCCCTGCATCATCCACGTCATCACCGAAAAAGGACGTGGCTATGAGCCCGCCACCCAGAACCCCACAAAATTCCATGGCGTGGGCTGCTACAACAAAGCAGATGGAGCAACCGCACAGGCAGGTTTGACCTATTCCGAAGTCTTTGGAAGCACCCTCACCGACATGGCAAAAGAAGACGAAAACATCGTCGCCATCACCGCCGCCATGCCCAGTGGGACAAAGCTCTGCACCTTCCGCGACCAATTCCCCAAACGCTTTTACGACACAGGCATAGCCGAAGAACATGCCGCCATCTTTGCCTGTGGACTGGCAACAGAAGGACTCAAACCCTACCTCGCCATCTACTCCACCTTCATGCAACGCTGCGTGGACATGATACACCATGACGCCGCCCTGCAAAAACTACCAGTACGCTTTTGCATGGATAGAGCAGGACTCTCCCCAGATGACGGCCCCACACACCATGGACTCTACGACATCGCCATGCTACGCTGCATACCAGACCTCATCATGATGCAGCCCAAGGACGAAGCCGAACTCTGCCACATGCTGGCCACCATGAACAGCATAGAAGACAAGCCCAGCTCCATACGCTACCCCCGTGGAGAAGGCGAAGGCGTCCTGCTACCCAGCCAACCAGCCCCCCTACCCATAGGAAAAGCCGAAGTCCTCGCAGAGGGCAGCGACATCATCCTACTAGCCCTTGGCAACATGAACTCCGTAGCCAGCCAAGTACGTGAAAACCTAGAAGCCGCGGGGCACAGCGTCGCGCACATCAACGCGCGATTCATCAAACCCCTTGACAGCGAATGCATCCAGCGCTACGCCAAGCAAGCTCGCCTCCTCGTCACCCTCGAAGACCACACCTGCATGGGCGGCTTTGGATCGGCAGTAGCAGAACACCTTGCAGAGCAAAAAATCAGCATACAGCAAGAAATCATCGCCTGGCCAGATAACTTTATCGAACATGGAACACTGAGCATCCTGCGAGAAAAGCATGGGCTCACCCCCCAAAGCATCACACAACGCATCCTCAATCACCCCCTCTTCGCATGAAAAACCTCATCATCACCGCCCTGAGCATAGCCCTTTGCCCCAGCAGCATCCTCGCCCAGACCAGCGACACCCACAGAGAGCAAGACCAAGCCATAGACGACATCAAAGACCTCCCCCTGTGGGTAATCAAACTCTCCAACCTCCCTAACGAAAAGAGAGTAGAGTACATCAAACTCTTCACAGAAGCAAAAGAAGCCTACCGCACAGGCAACTGGGTCAAATGCCTCACCCTATTGAACAACTGCGAACTCCTCTTCGACGAAAACCCCAACGTATGGAACCTCAAAGTAGGCTGCTACATCGAGCAAAAAAACTATGCTGACGCCCTAGAGCTAGCCAAGAAAGCGCATGCATACGCCCAAGACGACGAGGTAGCCATGCTCAACCTCTCCTCCATCTACCTAGCGCAGAGACAATACCAAGAATGCATTGACATGATCAACAGCATCTTTGCCATCATAGGAGACTGGAAAAACGCCGACCTACGCCACGTACTCATCTACCGACAATTCCTCTGTTACATCATGCAAGGCAAAGAAGACGAAGCCCGAAAGCTCGTCAGCTTCACCCGCCCCATGGACGACACACCCCTCTACTACATGGTACAAGGCACCCTCTACATCATCGCCAGCGACAAAGTGGGAGCAAAGGGAGAATTTGACTCCGCCAACCGCGTCTTCGTCAGATACCCCCTCTTACGCGCCTACAATCAGGCCTTTGGTTTATCTGGCATCAGCGAGAAATACCTAGGCATCACGCAAAAATAGCATCGTCCCATGACATCGGACGAAGGCACAATACTCAAACTCTACCCCTTGGGAGAGTATGGAGTCATCGTCGTCATCTGCACCGCGAGACATGGCATCATCAGAGTCGCGGCGCGGCAAGCGAGAAAAGCAGGCAGCGACTTTTATGGAAAGTTGGACCTCTTTTATGAAGGAGAGCATCACTGGACACTACCAAAGCGAGGCGACCTCTACAGCTTGGGAGCAACGCAGATATTGCGACCTAGATTATCATTGAGGCAAAACCTCTTGAAACTGCGACTGGCTAGTTACATGGCGCGACTCATGTTACACACAGTGGAGGAGCATCATGCGCAAGCGGAGTGGCACAAACTGATCTCTGGGGCATTGGACTACGTGCAGGAGAATGCGGTAAGAGTGGGAATCCTGACACATTTTGAGAAGAGATTAGCGAGCCTGCATGGACTATATGCGGAGGGGCACTCTGCGCATGGGGCCTTGAAACGGCATTTTGAGAACCTACCAGCGGGGCGCGAAGAACTGATGCGAGACCTGCAAGGAGAAGAAAAAGGGTAAGAACAAGGGTAAACCTGCGCGAAGCGTTCATGTGGATTCCCAAGGCATTCAATGCCTTGGGCAGGGTCAAGGGACAGCGTCCCTTGCGGGTTTGGGCAGAGCCCAAGAGAAGACCGAAGCGCGTAGCGCGAGG
>CAYJON010000104.1:0-8008 GCA_964371795.1 uncultured Akkermansia sp.
TCACGTGACATAATTTACGATTTAGCTACCATATACTAAAACGCCATTTATTTAAATATCTACAAATATATTGAATTAAAGAGGTTTCGTTAACCATTCCCTCTGAGGGGAAACAAAGACTATATAAAATGCTGTCGGAATACGGTGCTACACTATAGCAATACTCAGTGTATAAGTATATTGTTTCAGAGTAAAAATGTACAACAGTGGGAATAAATTCTTCTATTATTCTATCGTAGTCATCTTTGGCTTTTAATGTTGCAAATTTTTCGCATAATATATTCTTATATTCTTGCAAAGTATACTCTCTTCCTGATTCCACTTTTATTTTACAACTGTTATCATCAAAAAAAGATGATAATGCTTCTATTAGACGTTCAGCAAAATGCATATCCACCCACGTATCTTTAATAGCTACAGGGTGGCTGAATGTCTGTTGAATAAAGTCCACTCTCCATTTCGCGCAACTAATAGGATGATTTTTACTGAATTTTAATTGCCCCTTACAGAACGGATAAATCACAATTTCTGATGAAAAATTATATAATTCTTCAATACATATTGATCCATTTTGTTTGTACATATAATGAGTTCTTCTTTTTTTAACTTATTATTTTCAGTATAGTAGATCTCGATAGCATTAGCCGCAGCCCCAGTTCCGGAAGTATATTATTGGAGTTCTTCGCACAATGTTGTTTTGCATGGATAAGCTCATGTACCAAAGTCTCTAGAAGGTCTTGGGCAGTTGTGATTGAGTCTGCAATAATTTCTATGCTTCTATTATCAAGGTTGTAACCACCCATAATCCCGTCGTTCAACTCCTCTTGTGTTGCGCATCTACAAGAGATACTTGTTGGCATGCAACTTTTCTTTTTAAGGATATCTATTAGTTTACGTGCATTTTTAGAATGTGCTCGCGGGTTTTTCAATACATTAGATAATACAGTATTACATTCTTTCTCGCTCATTTTCCCTTTAGAATCTGTCATATGTATGGAATTTGCAACAAACCCATAAAGATTCAAGCCTCCTTCTTCCGCAATTGGGTCACGGTTAATCCAGCGTCCGTCCGCTGGGTTATAGTGGCGGTAGTTGTAGTAGATGAGAGCGAGTTGACTCACAGGCACCCCATTGCCTGTTCGTCCTACGGACAAGCCCTGCTTCGCAGGTTGCTCTAACCCCCCAAGCAAAAAAAGCCTTCGCGGGCTTTCATCGTCTGCTATTTCGCTGCTCCATAGGAGGAGATTGAGGGTGGATTCGATTCCGGAGGTTTCTACTGCACCAAAGGGGCTATAGATGTAGCTTGTGGCGATTGCGCCTGTTGCGTTGTAGTTGCGTGTGAAGCTCCAGTTGCCGCCCAAGTGGTCGCTTTGCTCAATTGTAAAGCCATCTACCACGGTAGCGGTGGCTACGGTGTCGCTGGTGGGGATAGTGCTGGAGACGAGGCGTTCCATTAGACTATCAGTATAAGTCACGATCTCTGTAGAGGTCAAGCTTCTTTCACTTATTGAGTTTATCATATTTTTGCTAATGAATTCGCTGATTACATAATGATGAGAATGGGCATAAAAAAGCCACTCTACTGATAGGCACCTATTTCTCTAGGATTGCTCTTGATGCCGTATTGGGTTTTAAGTACTTCTTGCTACCTTGCCCTACTTTTCTAGCCTCATATGCGGTTCTTGTTCATCTGGTCGGGGTTTCGCCTCGGGTTTCCTCTCCCACAGATTGTGCTTCATCGCGGCTCATTGGGGATTTTCACCCCAGCAGCTACGCCATGTCTGACGTACAGGCAAGAGCGCTAGAGGGAGACCTCCCCCTAGCGCTTGTCTATCGTGCAAGATCTGCTTCGCTTACTCAGGATGGCTAGAAGCTAATGCGGTAGCCCACCGTGGCGTTCACATTCGTGTAGTCTCCACCTCGCATCTCGATATTGCCATTGGCATAGAGAGAGCTCTGCTCGGAGAGCTGGTAGCTTGTCCCCAGACCGAATTCGACGCCGACAGCACCAGTGTCGCTGCCCTTGATGCGTACAGACTCAGAGCCAGCCATGCTCACATCGGCATCGACCTGCCTATCACCTGCGTCAAAGCGCACGAGCGCGTAGGCGGCGCAGGAGAGTGAGGCGCTGATCTGCTGACTGTAGCGTGTACCGACACCGACACTCATGTAGGTGTTCTGTTGCTTGGCGACACGCAGAGCAGCGTCACTGCCTGTCTCGGTGTAGGCATCCAGCTGGGTGGAGATGAAGCTGAGATTGATGATGGGCTCGAGGATCTGGCTCTCATCGAGCGCGATCTCGTAGCCGATCTCATACATGAGACCAAGGGCATGGCCCTTCGTATCGCCTTGGGTACGGTAGAGATGAGAGCCCGCCGCGACGCTACGATCAAGGCTCGCGTCCAGCCAACCCATGGTGGCGACAAAGCGATGATTCCACGACTGCTGCTTGTAGCTCGCACCGAGTGCGACGTAGTAGCCATCCATCTCACCGCTCGCGACATCAGGTCCCTGTGCATCGAGATCACCATAGAGTGCGGTAACGGCTGCTGTGAGCTGCATCTGATCGCTGAGCCCCCATGCGCCGCCGACGCTGCCACCCCAAGTATCGAGCTGGTAGCCTGCCATCGTGCCATCGGCACTCAGGTCGCTAAAGTTGCCCTCGGCCGAGATCCATACCTCACGCTCGCTCTTCTTGAGCCCACGGGTGCTCTGGTTGCGTAGCGCCTGCAGGCGGCCTTCGACACTACCGATAGCAGCGCTGCCGAGGCTCGTGACGGCTGAGCCCGCGACTGCGGCGGCGAGACGCTCGGCAGCGTCGAGATCACCCACGCTGACATACTGAGAGAGGGCTGACAAGGCCGCCTGGATATCAGGGCCACCTTGACCACTTGACACAACGCTATTGGCGAGCTGTTCGCCGGCGCGTGAGTTCTGGCTCTTCGTCACATAGGAGTACATGGGAGGCGTCACGGTGTCATCAGGTACGTAGTCGCCCGTGAGGACAAAGCTGCTGCTTGCCTCGTCCCAGTAGATCTCATAGCCTATAGAGTCAAGGGTGTAGAAATTGACCGTCAAGTGCTCCTTCAGCAATGCCTCCATCGCAATGGGATCAATCATCTCGCCCTGCAAGAAGGAGACGTGAAAATCATCAACAGGGCGAGCACTCGAAAGAATTATTTCTATATTTTCGTACGTGCCGACGGTGAGCTGCGCTGCGCCCTCGAGCTTGATCCCTGTGAAGCTGGGCTGCTGGTCTAGATCCACACCCAGCACAAGTTGACCACTTGAATTGATCGTGAGTGAGCCCGTTTCCTTGACCGTCACGGAGCTACCACTATCTATATACAACTGCGCCCCATTCTGCAGCGTCATATCATGCGCAAGATAGGTAGAGATCGTATCATGATGCCCCACGTCAAAAAAGATGTTCCCGCTGAGCAGATTATCTGCATGGATACGGCCATCCGTATCAATGTAGTGCCCTCCAGAGGGAAAGTTGAGGACGCCATCGAGATCAGCTCCGCGCAAGTCACAGTTTATGAGTGAGCTCCTCTCCATGTCTGCTCCAGAGAGATCTGCATCCTGCAAACTGACGTTCTTAAAGCTAGTGTTCCTCAAGTTGAAGCCGCTGAAATCGTAACCCTTCATATCATAGCCATCCCAGTGAGTAAACCCGAGGTTTTTGGATTTGTAATTTTTCGTCGACTTGAGAGCATCGTAGCTGAGTGCTTGCGGACCATCAGGCAGTATGGCGATATAGGGACCCAAGACAAAACTAGCAGAGCTGATATCACTATCGGTGAAGTCTGCCCCAGAGAGATCCACATTCTCGAAGAGAGCGTCCTGGAGATTCGCAGAAGCAAAGCTCGCCCCACTCAGGACTACATTTCGGAAATCAAGGCCAAGGAGATTGAATGCGCTGAAATCAAATGAACTCAAGTCGCTGTTTACAAAATCCACAAACTGAAAGCTCTTGCTCACTTTGTAGTTAAAGGTGCTTTTCAAGGTCTCGTGAGAGAGTGTCATGCCTCGATCTGCGTCATGCCCCACTCCATGGATGACAGCACCACTGATGTTGGCATTGTCCAGCTTCGCATTCGTGAAGATAGACCACGCAAGGATCGCGTTAGACAGATCAGCATTGCTGAGATTAGCATTGCTAAAGTCAGTCCGAGAAATGGTCGCGTCAACAAAAGAAGAATCGCTCAGATCGACCCCCTCAAAGGTGCTGTCATAAACCTGGGCGTTTTCCCAAGAGGAGCCCACGAAGCTCTCTCCGCGAAAGTCCTGATCTCGTAGCTCGAGCGTATCAAAGTTGTCACCATCTGCCGCGTGCGTCGGAAGGGTGAGAGAAAGGCTGGTAAGGGTGGTTATGCACGCAAGAAGAATCTTGCGAAATGGAGGATGAAGCAGTAGTTTCATGTGATGATATGATTGGTGGTGGGTGAATATACTCAGAACCGAAAGGATACCGACACCGAGCATAATAATATTTAAACATGACAACCAGATGCAAGTCAAGTTTTGTTAGTAGAAATCTCTACACTTTTGTGATAAGCGAGCCACCATCAGCGTGGATAATATGAGTGTTATTTTCGCTGAGGGAGACTCCCACCCACACCCGACTTTGACAGCCTACAATGAGATGTACATTGCTTCGGTACTCGTCTGGTAGGGGTGGGAGCCTTCGCCCTAGATTTTAATTTTTTAGGATTAAAATAGTCGTAGCTTAGCTGAAGAATAGCACCACGATGTATTATGAATGGGGCAGTTCCTTTCACGTCATAATAGGTAAATTGCATGTTTCCAATATGTATAATTGAGTCAAAACACGTAGCTGTCGCATATCCCGCAGGCGAATGCAAGCCGTCGAATGTCACAATAGGAGATTGATTCAGAGCGTTTTTGATTGCCCTAATGAATCCATTTTTTAGCATTTTAGCCTCTAGTGGTAAAAGCTTATATTCTCTCCCCCCTCTATAGACTATGATAGGCGCATCAGCACTGAGTTTTTCTATCGCATGTAGAGTATCAATGAGTGAGTCTCTTATACTAGGTTGAGTAGATTCTTTATTTAGGGGGTCTTGCAAAATTAGCAGCCCCATGCTTTGGATGGATGCTTGAGGCTAGCATCCGCTGCGAGGCAACGCCCTATCGGGATAGGGAGTTGCCTCGCGGTGGTTGATAGTCCAAGCAGACGCCAAATGATGGGGCTGTGCAGCGTGGAATTAAATCAATGCTTCTTAATTTTTTATCTAATTTTCATCTTGCTGTGTTTTGCGATTTTTGCTATTCTAAATGCAGATAAACCCAATATGAGCAATCCCTTATTTTCATATCGCGCACCCCAATGCACCAAGGATAACTACCCAACAAAACATCGAGGTATAGAAGAGTTAGCTCGTTACATTGATTTTGAACATTTTCGCTTAGTACTTAGCAAGCACTGCCAAGGTGATAAAGAAAGCAAAGCTGGCAGACCACCATACGATCTTGTTAAAATGCTCAAAATAACCATACTACAAGCCCTTTATAATTTAAGCGATGACGAAATGGAGTTCCAACTTCACGATAGAATTAGCTTCATGCGCTTCTGCGGTATAGGCGCGTGCGATAATATCCCAGATGCCACGACGATATGGCGCTTTAAAGAAAGTTTGGGCGAGGATGGCTCACGTGAATTATTTGAAATATTTGAGCAGCAAATGGTAGAGGCAGGACTTCAATTTTCAAGTGGAAGCATTATAGATGCCAGTTTTGTGGATGCACCCAAACAACGCAATACACCTGAAGAAAACGCGGGCATAAAAGAAGCAAGCAAAGCTCCTGAGCACTGGAGTGCGGCGAAAAAACGCCAAAAAGATGTCGATGCCCGATGGACAAAGAAAGGCAATGAGACCCATTTTGGCTATAAGCATCACATAACCATAGACGCTGTCACAAAGTTGATTACAAACCAGAAGGCAACACCCGCAAACGTCAATGATATAGTGCCTTTGGTAGATCTCGTAGACGAAAATACAACGGAGTTTATTCTAGCAGATAGTGCCTATTTAAGCCGCGAAAAAGAAGAGCAACTCGCGAAAAAATCGGTTAAACTGCATGCAGTCAAGAAACGCAGGCGTGGACAAAAGGAACTTAGTGAGAAGGATAAAGCGTACAACCGCCAAGTAGCTACAGTGCGCTGCCGCGTTGAACATGTGTTTGGAAGTATCAAGCAAATGGGAGGAGATTTTGTACGAAGCATAGGTCTCAAAAGATGCAGCAGATTCATTAACCTCGTGAGCCTATGCTACAACATGAAGCGATTTGGATTTTTATGCCGAACGGGACAACTGTGCCCTGCTCGTTGAAATAAAGTGAGAATAGTATGAATAAGGCTCAGAATATAGTGATTTTTAGCCACAAAAGAGATAAATTTGTCTCAAAAGGTAGAAAATTAAAAAATAGAGCTCAAAAATTCAATTGAATTCTTATAAGGGAGGCTTACAGACTAATTTTGCAAGGCCCCCTTTAGCAAAGGATTGTTACTTGATGGGGTGTCATTGCAACCCATAAGAATAAATCCTCCTACTGCAAAGAATATTGTTTTGATTGTCATATTTTATTTACTATGGTTTGAATGCGGAAAACGCTTTTTTGGGATCAACTCCCCTTAATGCAAAATCTTTTTGCTGATCTCTATTTCTCTATTAGCTATTTTGATTTAATAAAAAAATTCAAGCTTGGTATAGAGATCAGTATAATTTTGCTTCCATTCTTTTTCTTTTAACATATCTCTTACAATTTCCTGATTGTAATCAACGACTCTTGAAAACTCTTCGGGTGTAATATAATCTGAGTTTAAAGCCCACAGCACCCATAGTTTGTATAGATAATGTTTATCACCATCAAATTCTTCTTGAAAGCAAGTCCATGCTTTTTCCCATATCGCGTCAGATTGCGTGTTTATATCCCAATATGTCAAGATTTCAGACAGTAATAATGTTTTATTACTAGGAATTTTGCGCTTGCTAAAATTGCGTATATAATCTACTGTTAAACCAATTATTCCGAGATTCTCTCTGTAATCAGGCTTGTTGTATTCACTTAAAACGTGGAGTCTCATTCCTTCCGTTATAGATCGGAGCATCACATCATGTGCTATGCCGTTGTTCAATAAAAATTTCTTTTCGAGATATTGCCTTTTATTTTTAAATATATTGCTTATATACTCTCTTTCCTCTTTAGGCGGATGGCGAAGCTCCCAGTAGGGATATATGTTTGATGCAACCTTTCTCTCAAATTTGAATTGAGGCGTAATGTAGTAGATAAAGGACTTCGCTTGAATCATATCATGCTCTGGTTCTGTATAATCAATAAAATCACAAAAGGATCCTATTTTCACATGTAGACCGTTAGCAGAAGAATTAATTTCTATATTTTCAATAGTATATTTTTCACCTATAGGAAGATGAATCACTTCTGCTAACTTAGGTGAAATTGTTTTATTTTCAGGATTTTGAAAACTTTTTATTATTCTGATAACCATTTTCTTTTCATTGCAGTAGATGTCAGCAAAATTCTCGAACTCGTAAATATTAGCTTTCTTGATTCCCTTAATCTCAGCTGAGCTGATATAAGAAAAAATCAGTAGTAAAAAACATGTTATTACTTTTATAATCATTATTTTAATCCTATTTGTTAAATGTTATTTTGTCTGCTTATCGCATGGGCATTTTGTAAATCTTAATATCTTCGCCACGTCATCATTATGAACTTTACCATAATACTCCGCCATTATACGCCCCTCATAGCCTTTATTGGGCTTTCCGTCACGTTCTTGCTGAGGTCTAAGCCATTGATTGAGGATGAGCAATCAACCCCGAGCCCTGAGGGCACTCCCGAAGGGTTTGCCTGCGTAGCAGGTCGAGCGGGGCAAAAGTACCAGCTGCCGTTCTTATCGACACACGTGCCATCTGCAAATGTTTTGCTCAGTTGCAGACCTGTTGCATCGTGGTATGTC
>CAYJON010000105.1:0-7971 GCA_964371795.1 uncultured Akkermansia sp.
CCCATAAGCTTCTCAGCTCATCAATTCTTCAACTATTTTGACAATCTGCCCCCAAAGGCTAGCTTGTCGTACTGTTCATTAGCATAACGATGTTGGGGATGACTGGTGCGCATGTAGGCCTCATGCAGAGGGTGCGTGGGGTCATGCGCGATGCGGTAGGCTTCTTGCTGCTTATCTGGGCTTCCTCCTTCGTGGTGAGGGGCTTCGCCCAAGAGACGTGCGGCCTCCAGCATGATTTTCTTGAACTCGGGGGAGCTATTGAGAACACTGTTATTAGCTAGTGCTGCACTATCAATGCCCGCGAGGTCACCTAGGGTAATGAGAGCTTGATCCGCAGCCTGCTGATTTTGCTCATACTCCACCCCCCAATCCTGTTGCAACTGGGCGTCAGATTGTTGCACCTGCAACTCTCGTTGCTGCTCCCACTCCTGTAGGGCATGACCGCTTTCTGTGCAGTAATTATCGGCCAATGCCTGCATGGCCTGTGCGGGGATGCCGTAGTGGTGGGCTATGGCAGCCATCTTTCCAACCAGCTTTTCATCCCAGAGCATATCTGGGGTGTTTTCTGGGCGGGACAGGGTGTAGTCCTCGCTTTTCTCTGGTAGCCCCATGGCAAGGCGGAAAGCACCCATGCGCTTCTCATCCTCTACACTGGGGTAGCCTTTCATGCGCTCCAGACTGGCGTAACTCTTTGCCAATGCCTCGGGGCGACGGAACTTGTTGAGACTGGGCGCAAACTCCCTCAGGGAGTCAAATCTCTCATACCACTTGGGTGAGAACTCGCCCTCTGCCGTCATGATGGCATCACTGGGATGCGGTTCCGCTGCGGCTGTTGGTTCTACTGGCTCCGTATAGGGAGCGGCGGTGGGGCTATTATCTATCTGCCCATTCTGTGTGGGAAGTAGATCGTTAGCCTCGTTATCGTATTCTTGTTTGTTTTTATTCATGGTGTTATGTTCGTGTTGTTTTGTATTGCTTCCTGTCGCGCCAAGTCCATTTGACGACGAATAACCAGAAAGACTTCTCTATGGGCATCACGACGCATAGCGTCGAGAGGGTCATATTGCCCCGCCTTTCCCTGAAAGACGGGGAAATCTGTTTCAAATCGCTTTTCAAGCGCATGAAGTACCTGTTGGGCTTCTTCGCTTTCAAAGACGCGTAGCAGGCGAGCACGCTCGCGGCTCGCTTCTGCAAGTGCGCGTCGTTGTGCTTTCTGCCGTTGGTTGAGGGATTCATCAGAGCTCATGATGGGGTGCCAGGGATGAAATTAATTGCTGATGCGGCCAAGGCTGTAGGGTCAGCAGCTGATGCCTCTGTGGCACCCTTTGCAGCCTGCTCCCTCTGCTTTCGCATGCGGGTGACCCCGCGTTCTGGGCGCAGGATCTCCTCTGGCACACCATCCATACGCGCGGCGTAGCGGAAGCTGCGGTCGAGGTCAATATGATCCACCAGCTGCGGATCCATGCCCACCATGCCTTGCAAGCGGGTGAGCGCGCGCTCCATGCCTTCTGATTGAATGCGTCGCATAACAGAGGCAATGCGCCCCTGATAGACAGCGCGAGGCATCTCCACCTCCGCCTCACCCTTTGCATTATTTTTCAGCAAGGTGCTGGGTGGCTTGGGAAAGCGTCCCAACCTGAAGAGGGTGGCAAAGATGCGCTCCATCATGGGTTGAAAGTCCGTGGTAAAGAGGGTAAAAGAGGGGGAGAAGAGCATCACGCGCTCATTCTCTCTCGCATAGACCTCTGCGGCAGTCATCTGCTGCTTGTTCTGCTGCCAGAGCTCTAGCATGGGCAGGAAAAAGGCACGGTTGATGGCATCCTGCTTTTGCTTTAACCTATCCATCCCCACGTCATAACGCCCTTGGGTTGCCCATTCTCGGGGAAAGCCCAGAGCTGCGCTCTCTGTGTTGATGAGGGTGCGACCGCCTGCGCGCAAGTCCACCTCTCCTACCTGATTAGCTAATTCCAAAATACGCGGAAAGGCAGCCACCTCTCCTAGCATATCCAGAATGCGGTTAAGGAACTGCGTCTGCTTGATGTCAGGATAGACTAGGCGTGCTGGCGCAATGCCATAAGCCCCCTCCCCCCACTTCAAAAAGCGCGTGACCATGTAGGGGAACTCATTGTAACCGCTCTCCTCAACAACGCATTCATCATCCAAGCAGTAGCTGATGCTCTCATAGGGCATATTCTTCGCCCCTGCTCTACCGCGTATACGCTGGGAGCGCAGACGCACAAGGTGGAGGAAACGCAGGCTGCTGTCTAGGGCGCGAGCGGGCTGGGCTAGCAGGCTTTGCGCCTTCTTGCCCAATGCCTTTTCGCCAAACATGGCGGCTGCCTGCTTCGCACTTAATGAGAACTCTCTCACGTAAGTATCTAGAGTGCCATCGTCTTGGTAGCTACAGGCAAAGTGCCCGCAGGGAATGTGGCGGAAGTGCAGCTTCCCCTTTTTGGGTGGGCCGCAAAAGAGACTCCCTGTACCCAGACTCACGCGGTCGAGGAAGCACTCATGCAGTTCTGTATAAAAGTTACTCACCGCCAACTCCCTGTTAGCAATCTCTGAGCACTGATGGTACCACGACTCTGCCTCATCCCCTATGTCGGGGTCAAGGCTACTCCACTGGAACCACATCTCATGACTAGGCGTGATGTAGCTCATGTGCGCACTAGCCAGCTTTTGGCAAGCCTCTACTGCTGTTGTATCATAAAGGCGGTGGGAGGAATCAGGGATATGCCCCTCATGCTCCAACCTGCTGGGCAGCACGTAATGGCGCAGCTCCTCCCACCAGCTCTCCCATGGGGCTCTCTGGCTTTTGAGGGCACTGTAAATACTGCTTATTGAGCGGGACTCACTCATCACGAACCTAGGGTTGAGCTGCTACCAACAGTACTTGGCGAAGCCGCGCTGGCCTGCCGAGAGGAATTAAGCGTCGAGACAAGCCCCCTTCGCCTATCGGCCAAAGCCTTTTGTTGACTAATCGTATTGGAAGCATCTGCCTCTGTAATCGTCACAGTAGGTGGCGTCACAGTAGCTGGTGCTGTGGATGTATCTGGCATAATAAAGCCCATGGTTGATATTCTTTCTATATTGGTGTTTGATAAAGATGGGGATGATAAGGAACAGCCCCGAGACAAAAAGACCTGCCACCGACAGACATGCACCCTCTCATCCCTCATCCCGCGTTGAAAGCAGAGGTAGGGCAGGGGCTCTAGCCCCATCCCAAGTTGACAGGCAAGCGATAGCTTACCAACGAGTAGGTGGACGTACCAAGCATCTGCATCAAGAGGGCTGGAGGAAAGATGAAACCAAGGGGCAACATCATGTCGGTGGACAGGCTTCATGAGCACAACGAGATCAGGCAGCCAGACCAACACTGCACGAGGATTGCGACCGAGGGAATCCCAATCCTTCGAAAAATCGCGTCCATGGTGCTGGTAGTATCGTTTGGCTAATTCTGGGGCATTGCTGCTCATGTGGGAGAGCATAAGACAAGACTATCCCCCTTGGCTACTATTTGTGTACCAGGAGCTGTTCCTTGGTCAAAGATGAAGCCGTCAGAAAGCAGGCCTCCGAAACCCTCCTTTTATTGATTAGACGCAATCAATCCTTGACTGATACCCTTGCACTGTGATATTCTTTTACTCATGAGTACAAAGTTCAGTTGGGCGATACGTCCAACGGACGGAGATGTCGCCCCAAATGATGAGTTACGTGATTCTTTACCCTTGTTAGTGAGGCGCCTGCTGACGCAGCGTGGCATTTCTGATCCCGATGCAATAGAGAAATACCTACGTCCAAAACTGGCTAATTTGAGCGACCCTTTCGAGTTAAAAGAAATGGACGCTGCTGTGGCTCGTATCTTTCAAGCCATAGACAAGGATGAACAGATTTGCATCTACGGAGATTACGATGTCGATGGCGTCAGCTCTGTAACGATACTCTACCGCATCCTTCAGGCCTATAATGCCAGCACCAACTACTTTATCCCCGTACGCACCATAGAAGGCTATGGCCTGAGCGAAGTGGGCATCAGCCACGCAACAGAGCAATGCTCCCGCCCTCCCCAGCTATTCATCTGCGTGGACTGTGGCACCTCCTCTGTCGATGAGGTGAATTTACTCAACCAACGCGGCGTGGATGTCATCATCCTAGACCATCATGAGGCTGGTACGCGCGGTCGTCCCGCAGCCGTTGCTGTCGTCAATGCCAAGCTAGAGGACAACAGCCCCTACACCTACCTGTGCAGTGCAGGCGTGGTGTTCAAACTAGCCCACGCACTCATGAAGCTACGCCGCCTCCCGCAGGTGGATTTGCGCCAGTTCTTGGACTTGGTCGCCATTGCCACCGTGGCAGACATCGTCCCCCTTGTAGAGGAAAACCGCCTCATGACGCGCCACGGACTGCGAGTCATGGAGCAAAGCCAGCATCTGGGGCTCGTCGCCCTCAACCGCATGGTCAAGACGCGACTTCCCCTGACCTCCAGTCAAATTTCCTTTCGCCTCGGCCCGCGCCTCAATGCAGCGGGCCGCATGGACTCCCCCCTTGACGCCCTCCAACTGCTGCTAGCAGAGGACTGGAAAGATGCCGTGCGCCTAGCCCGCCGCCTCGATAGCCTCAACCAATTGCGCCAGCAAGAGGAAGAAAAAATCCGCGATGAAGCCATCGCCATGTTGCAGCATCATTATCACCCAGAAAGCGATGAAGTCATTGTACTGGGCTCTCGCAGCTGGCACCCCGGCGTGGTAGGCATTGTCGCCTCACTACTGATGCGTCGTTATCACAAGCCCTGCTTCATCATCTCCTTTGACAAGGACGGTTTAGGAAAGGGATCTGGACGCTCCGTCCCTGGCATATCACTGGTGCAGGCCATACACGCCTGTTCTGACACACTGATATCAGGTGGTGGGCATGAGATGGCCGCAGGCATCGTCATGCAGGAATCCCAACTAGAAGGCTTTCGCGAGGCATTCAACAACTTTGTCAAAAAGGAGCTGGGCAATGATAAAAAGCAGCCTCAACTCCTCATTGATGCGGAGGTGGATTTCAGCGAGCTCAACCTCGAACTTCTCGATAGCTATGAGCTGCTAGAACCCTTTGGCAACGCCAACCCGCAGCCCATCTTCCTCAGCCGCAACGTCATGCTCAGCCAAGCCCCACGCCGCCTTGCAGGGGGGCACATGCGCCTCGTCCTACGTCAAAAAGAGGTAGAGTGTGAGGTCATGTTCTTCAATGGCTCGCAAACACAGCTCCCCGACCCACCATGGGATATAGCCTTCACCATTGACCGTAATGTCTGGAAAGGGCGTGTCAGTGTTAACCTAGTCCTACAGGATATACGTCCAGCAGAATGAAAGACCTTTTCTCCCACGCCAAAGCGCAGCAAAAAGCAGCGCAAAGACAGCAGCCCACGCAAGAGCATGGTGACTGGCGACGTCTCGTGGACAAACCCCACGAAGTAGAACACCTCGTCAATCCTCCTCTGGGTGTCTGGAAAAAGCTACAACTGCGCGCGGAATACCTCGATAGACTCAACCCCATGGATCTACTCCGCTCCGAGGCGGCTCACACTGGCTCTTGGATTGATGAAGATGAGTACGACCCCATACGCGGGCACAAGCGCGTCAGACGCATCCTGCTTTCCCTCATCTTCCTCCTGCCCATCTCCCTCATCATGGCGCATGCGCTCTTCTTGCAATTGCATGCAGCAAGGGGCATCATACTGGATAGCAGCTTTTGGACCAGCATCCCCGTGTGGTATACCCTACTCGGGGCTGTCATCATGGGCAGCCTCCACTTCTTGCAGCGCCTAACCCCCCTCTTTGGCACAGCACTCATGTACATCTACGTGCTGGGGCATGAGGCAACACATGCCCTCACGGCAATCTTTTGCATACAGCGCGTACGCAGCTTCAAGGTGGGACTGGACGGAGGTTATATAGAAACGGATGAAGACAATGTCGTCGTCGCCCTCGCCCCCTACTTTGTCCCGCTTTGGTTGCTTTTATGGTGCACGGGCATCTGGCTCATCAACCTCATTTTCCCCTTTTCATTTTATGAGCAACTCTTTTACGCGGGGCTGGGTGGATGGTTGCTCTTCCACGTGTACTGGACCATATGGGTCATCCCCCGAGAGCAACCTGATTTTTTGGAAAATGGACTACTTTTTTCTGCCGTCTTCATCATCGCAGCCAACATGATGATGCTTGTCTTCATCCTCTGTGCCTTTGATGTTATATCCTTTAAAGACTATCTCCGCAGCTGCCTACAGAGTGCGCAGACCTTTTACCAACTGCTGACATGAGCCCTGCTCAGCTCAAAGAAAAATGGCGTAATACCCCGCACTGCCCAGGTGTCTACCTCATGAAAGGAGCAGGCGGGCACATCATCTACGTCGGCAAGGCAAAAAACCTCAAACGCCGCCTTGCCAACTACTTCTCCCCCTCCCGCGTCACCCTCAGCGACCACAAGACTCGCGCCCTCATCCGCGCCATAGAAGACTTTGACTACTATGAACTACGCAACGACGCAGAAGCCCTCATGCTGGAGCAAAAGTTCATCAAGGACTACCGCCCCCACTACAATGTCCAGCTACGAGACGACAAGAGATTCTACCTCCTGCGCGCCCCTGTAGAGGATGAGCTACCGCGCTTCTCCCTCGTGCGACTCAAAAAGGAAGACAACGCACGCTACATAGGTCCCTTCGTCCACGGAGGCGCGCTCAAAGACACCGTAGAGTGGCTCAACCACCGCTTCAAACTACGCAGCTGCACCGCACGCAGACCTGGGGAAAAAGAATACAAGCACTGCCACGATGACATCATCCGCCAATGCTCTGCCCCCTGCATAGGGCGTATCAGTCCAGAGGATTACAGAGAAAATTTTGCCGCAGCCCTAGGGCTACTAGAAGGCACACGCGGACGCAAGGAGCACCTTGATGCCCTCACCGCAGAGATGGAGGCAGCCTCCGATGCCTTGGAGTTTGAGCACGCAGCCCGCCTGCGAGACATACGCGAAAACATCCAAAAAACCCTAGAGCCCACCCGCCGCTTCACCCGCAGAAGCGGAGACCTCCCTGGTACAGTGCGCCCCGACGAAGACCTAACAGAGCTCGGTAGCATCCTCAACATGCCACCCCCAGCCGTCATGGAGTGCTTTGACATCTCCAACCTCAGCGACAACCACATTGTCGCCTCCATGGTGAGATTCTCACAGGGACGCCCCGACAACAAGGCCTACCGCCGCTACCGCATCAAGGGTGTCGATGGTCAAAATGACTTTGCCTCCATGCTAGAAGTCATACGCCGCCGCTACACGCGCATCCTCAGAGAGAGCAGCGCCCTGCATGAAAAACCTGCAGAGCTCGATGCCTACACATGGCTAAAGCAATTGAGCGCGGCTGGCAAAGCCCCCATCATCGTCCCCGACCTCATTGTCGTTGATGGCGGCAAGGGACAGCTAGGAGTCGCCGTCGAGGTTCTCCGCGAGGTGGGACTAGGTGGTATCCCCATCATAGGCCTAGCAAAGCGCAATGAAGAAATCTACCTAGCAGGTCAGAGCCAGCCTCTGGAAGTCCCCGTAGAATCAGGTGCCATACGCCTGCTGCAACGACTGAGAGACGAGGCGCACCGCTTTGCCAACAACTACAACGAACTACTGGTACGAAAGCGCGTCAAGGAAAGTGCCCTTGATGGCTACCCCAGCATGACGCAGAAGAAAAAAGAGCTCTTGCTAAAAAACTACCGCAGCGTAAAAAACATACAGAGCAAGAGCCCCGAAGAACTAGCCCAGCTAGAGGGCATCTCTCTGCGATGGGCAAAAGGCTTTTGCGAATGGATGGCAAAGCAGTGAATCATTACCCCCAAGACAAGAGCCTAGTT
Source organism: uncultured Akkermansia sp. (assembly GCA_964371795.1). Classification (GTDB taxonomy): domain Bacteria; phylum Verrucomicrobiota; class Verrucomicrobiia; order Verrucomicrobiales; family Akkermansiaceae; genus Akkermansia. The sequence goes on from CAYJON010000105.1 coordinate 7,881, forward strand.
CCTAAAACAAAGGAACTAGGCTCTTGCTAAATGATGTTATGGGGACCTTGCAAAATTAGCAGCTTTGAATTTTGGCAGCAGTTTGGATGAG
>CAYJON010000106.1:0-7780 GCA_964371795.1 uncultured Akkermansia sp.
CCCTTGGGCTCTGCCCAAACCCGCAAGGGACCCTGTCCCTTGACCCTGCCCAAGGCCATTGGCCTTGGGAATCCATTGAACGCAAGCGCAGGTTGACGGGGGGTGGGTGGTCAGGAAAAAAAGCAGGGGCTTATCTCTGTCAATAAGCCCCTGCTGAAGAATGATAGAAACGGCTCTTTACAGGTCGGCCGCCGCTGCGGAATCCAAGAAGTACTTGGCGTCAGCGTGGTTTTGCAGGTAGGATGCTGCTACGTCTATGGTGACGGGGCCTTGGATGGCTTCTTTGACGATGGAGGCCTTTGCTGCTCCCCATGCCATGATGCGGACTTGCTTTGCGTTCATGATGGTGGCAACACCCATGGTGATGGCTGTCGTAGGCACGTTGTCAACGCCACCAAAGGCGGGGCCTGCGTCCTTGATGGTCAGTTCATCAAGATGTACTTCGCGTGTGAGGGTGGTGTCGTCAGAACCGGGCTCGTTAAAGCCGATGTGACCTGTGCGGCCAATGCCGAGGATTTGGAGGTCAAGACCACCGCAGTCAGCAATTTTTTGCTCGTAGGCGGCGCAGTGTGCTGCAATTTCTGCTTCTCCGCTGACCATGCCGGAGGGCAGGTTGACGTTTTCTGGCTTGATGTCGATGTGGTTGAAGAGGTTTTGGTGCATGAAGTACCAGTAGGACTCGGGATGGTCGCGATCCAAACCGCAGTATTCATCAAGGTTGAAGGATGTCACGTTAGCAAAGGAGAGTCCTTCTTCTTTGTGAAGACGGATGAGTTCTGCGTAGAAGGGCAGGGGGGTCGCACCTGTTGCAAGACCTAGAACGGTTGTTTGACCAGCAGCTGTGCGTGTGCGGATGAGTTCGGCTACCTCTGCGGCTAGTTTATTAGCAGCAAGTTGAGGGGTTTCAAATACTTCGTATGTCATGGTGATTGTATTCTAATGGAAAGAGGGGAAGAATACAAGCACGATTTTTTGTGTCTTATTTTTGGTGATGGTCAATTTTTTTCTTGTCATGACGCTTTGGGTCTTCCATAATGTCCCAATCATGAAGCAATTCGTTATCCCAGCATTCGCGCTGGCAGCCATCGTTGCTCCCGCTGTCGGAGCAGAGTGGGGAACTGACCTTCCTCAAGCTCTCAAACAAGCCGCAGAGCAAAAGAAAAATGTATTGGTACTCTTCACTGGTTCTGACTGGTGTGGTCCTTGCATTTCGCTGAAGTCCAATGTCCTATCCAAGCCAGAGTTTGAAGCTTACGCGAAGGACAAGTTTGTTCTTGTAGAACTGGACTTCCCCCGCCAAAAGCAGCTTCCCGAAGGTCTGCTTGAAAAGAATCGCGCCCTGGGTGAGAAGTTTGCCGTTCAGGGTTATCCCACGATGCTGGTACTGAGCCCCGAGGAGATTGTTCTTGGTGGTTTTGTCGGTGGTCGCGGTAGTCAGGCAGATGTCGAAAAGGCACTTGATGTAAGTGCTGCTACTGCTGCTCTCGCAGCGGCTAATGAAGCCACAGGCGCAGCAAAGGCTGAGGCTCTCTACAAGCTCTATCAATCCCTTTCCGAGGATGTGCGCCCCAGCAGTGGCAAGCTTCTCGACGAGATTAAGGCACTTGACCCCGAGGACAAGTTGGGTTTGAAGAAGGCAGAAGCCGCTGAGGCCGCCGCTATGCAAGAGATGCAACGCATCGGTCAGGAACTGCAAGCAGCAGGTGCTGACTTTGAAAAGGCAAAGAGCATTCTTGATACAGAGCTGGCTAAACCCAATCTGCACGCAGAACTTGAAAATCAGCTCTTGGAATACAAGTTGCAAATCCTCATGATTACCGCTGAGGACATGGAGGACATTGCTGCTATTAAGAAGCACCTCATGGACATTGCTGCAAAGCGTCCTGATGAGGCTGATGGCATCAAGGCCTTTGTTGATCAAATTGATTCTCAAGCCCAGCAGATTCTCGACGGTGCTAAGCAGCAACGCGATGCAATCAAGGCTCGCATGGGAGCAGGTCAGTAAGCACGCTTTCATTCATTGATTTCAGCCTGATGCCCCTATGTGTGGCATCAGGCTTTTTTCTTGCTGCTTTGCGCGGGGTCACATAATGATTGCCTTTTTTGCCGTCTTGTTGTACACTGTCTACACATGCTAGAAAATTCTCTTTACATCATCGCTGCTTATCTCATCGGTGCCGTGCCTTTTGGTTATCTTGCCGGCAAGCTCAGGGGTATTGATTTGCGCGAGCATGGTTCTTGCAATATAGGTGCGACTAATGCTATACGCGTTCTGGGTAAGGCGTGGGGTATTCCTGTCTTCATTCTTGATTTTTTAAAGGGTTTTGTTCCCTTGCTGCTGATGAGGTGGCACTTGGGCGGTGATTTGCTGTCCTTTGATGTGGCTAATATGGGCTGGTTGCTCGGTGTGCTTTTTGCCCTTGTGCTAGGTCATACTTTTACCTGCTACCTCCAGTTCAAAGGTGGTAAGGGGGTGGCGACCACGGGCGGTTGCCTCTTTGCGCTTTCTCCCATCATTGGGGGCTCTGCCATTGGTGTGTGGATTCTCTGCATGTTGCTGACGCGCTATGTGTCGCTCTCAAGTATGTTAGCGGGTGTGGCGATGGTTGTTGCGGTGAGCTGCCAGCTCATTATCCCCGATGGTCAGGTGCAGGCATCGGATATGCTTCTTATTGTGGCGATTGGGCTTATATGCCTTCTTGTCATTGTGAAGCATAGGTCTAATATTGTGCGCCTCTTGCAGGGCACAGAACCAAAAGCATTTTCTAAGAAAGAATCAGTAAAATGAAGTCAAATTTTGATAAAATAGCTGTGATTGGAGCAGGCGCATGGGGCTCTGCTCTGGCCTTGACGGCGAGTCACCATGGTCACGATGTGGTGCTCTGGACGAATAGTGAGCAGGAGGCTGCCGTTATCCGCGAAACACGTATGAGCCTTGCGCCCGTAGAGGGTGCTCGCCCCTTGCCTGATAATGTGAAGGTGACGAGTGATTGGGCAGATGTGGCTGGCTCTCAGATGCTCATCATTGTTGTGCCCAGTGTGGTGATGCGTCGCGTGGCAGAGCAGATACGCGATATCGATTTGCCAGAGGATGCTATCATTCTCAATTGCACAAAGGGTATAGAGCAGGGCAGTATGCGCCTGATGACAGAGATTCTCTCCGAGATGCTGCCATATCCCGTTGGTGTGCTTTCTGGCCCCAATCATGCAGAGGATATTATGCTGGAGTCCCCCAGCCTCACGCTGGTGGGCTTTGAGGATATCAAGATTGCCTGCGCTGTTCAAGATGCGCTAAGCACGCCTTTCTTCCGTATCTACACGACAGATGATGTGGTGAGTATGCAGCTGGGCGGTGCGATGAAAAATGTCTACGCCCTTGCCAGTGGTATCTGCGCAGGCCTAGGGCTGGGTGATAACGCACGTGCGGCTCTGGCTACACGTGGATTGGCAGAGATGACGCGCGTGGGCATTGCCTACGGGGGTCGCATGGATACCTTTATGGGGCTTTCTGGCATGGGTGATTTGGTTGTCACTTGCTACTCTGAACACAGCCGCAATCTGCGCGCAGGTCGTCTCCTTGCTCAGGGCAAAAGCCGCGAGGAGTGTATTGCCTCTATCAAGCAGGTGGTTGAGGGTATTCCCAACACGCTGTCTACCTACCAACTTGCCTGCAAGCTGGGGGTGCGCACGCCCATTGTTGATGCGATTTATGAGATTCTTTACGAAGGCAAGGCCGCTCGTGATGCGCTGCGCGCCCTCATGAATCGCAGCCTGCGAGAGGAAAATGTGACCGACTAGGCTGTAGATTTTACTATGCAATATCGTTCCTAACAAAAAGGAGATTTTTTTATGACAGAAGACCCCTCAGAAGAGCAAAGCAAGCTATGGCTTGCGGAGGAGTGGATGGCAAATCGCAAACGCCTTCATGGCCTGCTCTCATCCCGCATGTCTCCCATATTGCAACAGCGTGTAGCTGTTGAAGATATGCTGCAAGAGTGCTACCTCGCCTGTGGGCGTCGCATGGATTTTATTATCGCCCAACCCGATATACCCATTTATGTCAAATTCCGCCGCATTTCGCTGCAAACGCTCACAGACATGGAGAGACACCATCTGGGCGCGGCAAAGCGCGATGCGATGAAGGAGGTGCAGATTGACGGTAGCGGTAATGAAGCGAATATGGATGCATGGGAGCGTTTTGCTGACACCATGACCAGTCCCCTCACGCGCATGCTGAAGCTAGAACGCCAAGCCATGACACGCCGCGTGATGGAAGAACTCAGCGACGGCGACCGCCAGATACTGGAGTTGCGTCACTTTGAAGACATGAGCAACGCGGAATGCGCCGCAGAGCTAGAAATCACAAGCAAGGCGGCCAGTATACGCTATGTTCGCGCCTTGAAGCGTTTTCAAGAGCTCATCATGCAATTTAGTATGTTTCAATCATGACGGAAGAGGTAGAGCAGGCAATGAGCGAGGAAGATGTGGCAGAGCTCGTCGAGCTCTACCTGCAACGGACTCGCTCGGGAGAGCAGGGACTGACCATCTCTAGCTTTGCCGCGCAGTACCCCGCCTGTGAGCAAGAGCTGCTAGAACTGCTCTCTGCCGTCGAAGCCGTCGAAAAACTCAGCCGCAGCGGCGGAGGCAAAATACCTGTTCAAGAAAACAGCTTTCCAGAACAACTGGGTGGCTACACCCTCATAGAAAAAATCGGTCGCGGTGGCATGGGCACAGTTTACCGTGCCCGCCAAGAATCCCTCCAGCGCGAGGTGGCTATCAAAATCCTTGCCCCCTCATGGAATGATGATGAGCAGCACTGCGCCGCCTTTGAAAAAGAAGCCCGCGTCATCGCCCAGCTACGCCATACCAATATTGTGGAAATATATGGCGCAGGGCATGAGCAGGGCTACCGCTACTATGTCATGGGCTTAGTGGATGGTGAGGTGCTCTCCCCCAAGGGCATACGTCGCGTCTTCCCCCTCACTCCCTTCCCTCGCGCCATTGCGCAAATAGCACTCCAAGCTGCCAAGGCGCTCTCCTACGCGCATCAGCATAACATCCTGCACCGCGACATCAAGCCTGGTAACCTCATGCTAGACAAAGAGGGGCTGGTTCACGTCACAGACTTTGGCATTGCCACCGTGCTCAACGCGGGTGAGGCTGCCCCCCATGTCACCCAGAGCAACGATGGTACTCTGCGCTACATGGCGCCAGAACGTCTCATGAAGGGCTGTAGCAGCTACGCCACCGACCAGTATGCACTGGGCTTAACACTTTATGAAATCCTGCTGGGCAAGCCCGCCTTCTACGAGGTAGAGCCCGGTACCCTCATACGCAGGATATGCCAAGGTCCCATCACCCCCTTAGTAGGTTATGGTGACTTAGGCGCTATCATCAACAAGAGCGTGCGCTTTGAGGCGGATGAACGCTACGCCAGCATGCCCGATATGATAGATGACATCATGCGCTACTTAGCGGGCGAGCCCATACACGCGCGACGCATAGGGCTTTGGAGGCGTTACACCCTCTGGCTGCGTCGCCAGCTGGGCATAGCTATCTGGATACATATTGCCCTGCTTCTCGTCATTGCCCTCTTTACCACCATAGGCATCTCCTACCTGCGTGTCAGCAACTCCTTGCAGCATGCAGAGCAAGAGCGCACCCGCGCCCAGCGCAATGCAGAAATAGCGGGTGACGCCATCACTCGCATCATTGGCACTATCACAACAGATGATAACAAGAGCTTTGACGAAGAGTCGGAGTTTGATGTCCCCAGCAAGGCGGACATACGCCTCATACAAGAACTTCTCCCCTACTACAATGAAATCATTGAGCAGGGCGCTGGCAGCGACGAGCACATTGCCGATGCTAGCTACTCCATAGGCAGCATTGCCATGCGCGCGGGGAAATTCCATGAGGCTGCCAGCGAGTTTGCCCGCGCCATAGAACTCACCAGCCCCCATAGTGCAAAGCAACTGCGGGCAAAGAATGGGCGTATCTCAGCACTCCTCTCCCAGCGCACTGCCGCCTCGCAACGAGAGGCATTCAAGCTCATCAGAGAAGTATTCGCCAGCGCGAAAAAAGTGAAAGACACCGACAGCAAGCTAGAAATCCTCACCTGCTACCAGACCGCCTTCCACCTTCTCCACGTTCGTCCACAGAGTGGGGCGCAATCTAGCGCACAAAGAGAACAGCATCAGCAATTATTGCAATCTTGTGCTAAACTCCTATTCAGCCTACTCAAAGAAGAGCCAGACAACGCACGACTCCTCCTCACACAGGCCTACCTCCTCAGTGAACTGCACAACCCCAAGCAAAGAGAACTCTTTGCCCCCAATGGAGAAAGCCCACTGAGCATCATCAACGCCATACTGGAAAAGAACAGCAACGACAGCGCAGCAAAAGCCGCCTACATACGCCTCTCCCTGCGCCGACCTAGAGAAGCGGGCAACAATACACCCCAAGGAACGCAGCCCCAAGTGCCGCAGCCCCAACCTTTTGATAAAGAAAAAGCAGCAGAATACGCCCAAAGCCTCCTTGCTAGCAACCCCAGCGACAGCACGAACATCCTCCTCTATCTCCGCACAAGACTACATTACGTCAATGAGATAGCGAGAACCGAAGATCAACTTGCAGCCGAATTAGAGCATGAGCGCACCCTAGGCGTCCTAGAACTCCTTCTTAGTCGCTCTGACATCACACCAGAAACAAGGAAAAGCCTCCTTACCGCACTCAACATGCGACCCTCTGACTCCGCCGTCTCGGAACTGGAGAAAGAGTGGAGAAAATTCATGCAAGACCAGAACGCAAAGCACAGCAGGCAGCTGCGCGAAAGACTGGAAAAAGCCAGCAAACTACGCCCCGCCAGAAAACGCCCCAGTGGCGGCATGCCAACTCGCCCTGCGGGTAGTAGCAGGTAACAAAACCTTTTCATGCCCAACAAGCTGCGACGCAGACAGATAGAACAAGCAAGACACAAGGAACGCCTCGCATGGCGCATCCTCCCAGCACTGTGCCTATTTTTCTCCCTCAGTTGTGCAGCCACCTTCCTATGGAAAGCAGTAGAGCGCAGCATGAGTGGAGACGCAGAAGGCGAGAGAGAACGCGCCATCATCGCACAGCCTAGCCAGAGCAAGCAGCAACTGCGAGAGAAAAAGCCAGCAGAGGAAAGCCGCCTGCAAAGCCACATCACCCCTAATCCCCCCATGGCAAGCATGCAAAGCGTACCCGTCCTCTTCATCCCGCCCATCGTGGGCAAGGCAGACATCGCGGTGCAGGTAGAAGAGACGGTCACATGCCCCTTTGCAGACATCAATATAGAGGGAATAGGAAGCACAGAGGCGGCGGAAACACCAACTACGCGAGAATCGAGGGTGAGATCAAAGCCTAGGGCGGCGCAAGTTGCAAGCAAGAAGATGGGAGAAACGCGTAGTGTAGCGTATAGAGCTGCACCGAAGCCACCCTATCCATCCGCATTGCGATCGAGGCGAGTGGAGGGAAGCGTGAGAGTGCGTATCTATGTGAATGCGGAGGGGGGAGTAACGCAGGTGGAGCTTTTGGAATCTAGTGGGCATAGGGAGTTGGATGAGACGGCGCGTAATTGGGTGATGAGGCATTGGACATTTCATCCTGCCAAGAGGGATGGAGAGAGCGTTGCTGCCTTGGTGACAACGAGTATACATTTTCGTAGAGGGTAGAGGAGAGGTGAAATTGTAATTGCCTTTGTATCGCGCTTGCGTTCGATGGATTCCCAAGGAAAATTTCCTTGGGCGGGTCAAGG
>CAYJON010000107.1:0-7702 GCA_964371795.1 uncultured Akkermansia sp.
AAGGCTGAGAGAACATTTTGGGAGAAAATTACGATTTTGCATAGTGAGCATCATCGTCCTGAAACCAGTATTACTCCAGCGAGGTATTCACGTCATTATTATGATGTATACAAAATGGCAGCTAGCGATATTAAGCAGAGTGCACACAGTCAAATAGAACTCCTTGAAGAGGTTGCGAATTTCAAGATGCGGTTCTACTCTCGCTCATGGGCGAAGTATGAAGATGCGTCAGTGGGAACATTGCGTTTGATGCCGCCCTCTCACTGTGTTGATGTCTTGGCGCGAGATTATGCTCAGATGCGTAGCATGATTTATGGGAATTATCCTTCCTGGGAAGAAATAATAGAGCTTTTAGCGAAATTGGAAGAAGAGCTTAATGCATTAGAATAGCCTTGTTTTTTAAAATGAAACAGCCCCGCATCTCGTAGGAGGTGCGGGGCTGTGGGGTGATTTTTTTTAGAGTGCGTCGACGCAGATTTGAGACCAACTTTCGAGGCGGGGGTAGAGGTCGCCTCGCAGTTCTTCTAGGCTGTAAAAGGCCATGTCGGCTAAGGCTGCCTCGTTGGGGAGAACTTCGGGGCTAGCTAGGTCGAAGAGGTGGACAACGCCCAGATGCACGCGGCCTACTTCGTTGCTGTCGTCGTTGATGAGGGCGATGATGCGCTGCTGGCAGTTGCCGTCAAAGTTGACTTCTTCGCGTATTTCGCGCTCCACTCCTGTGAGGTAGGTGCTGAGGCTTTCTGCGATGCCGTCCACGGGGTTGATGTGTCCGCCTATACCGACAGACAGTTTGTCGTGTAGGCGGGATTCTCCACCCTTTTTGGTGCGGGCGTAGGCGAGGATGCGTCCTTCGTGCCTGAAGAGGGCGTAGGCGATGAGTTGCTTGTACTCTGGTGATTCCTCCGCCAGCTCACGCGCGATGAATCGCGCGCAGCCAGCTTGGAGAAATGTTTCCAAGTACTTGTCGACCTCTCGTGTGACCCCTTGGAAGCTGCCGATGGCATCGAATGCTTCGCGGGGGACGACGAGGACTTCTTCTCCTTGGTAGTCAGACATTGTTATTTGTCGGTGAAGATGATCTCAAAGATGCGTGCGCCCTCTTGCGCGGGGCTTTGCAGTTGGAGGGTCTTGGCACCAGGGGTGATGTCTAGCTTTTGCACATTGGGTTTCACCTGTGTAGCACCCTTAATCTGCATGTTCTTGCAGACGATGAGGGCATGCTTTGCGTTGGCGGGTACTTCGACGCTTGTGTTGACGCCGCGGCTGGCGTCAAAGTAGCTCATGAGGTCGCGGTCGCTAGCAGATTCCATGGAGTCGCGGGGGTCAAGGGGAGGGCAGTCCAGCTTGAACATGCTCATCTTGACTTCCTGTGGGCTCTGGCTCTTGTTGGTGAGGGTCATCTTGCTCACGCGCTTTTTGGGCAGTTGCTGTCCCTGTGCCACCATGACGGTGCCAGACATGCTGAAGCGTGGCTTCATGCTGCTGCCATCTTCCAAGGTGAGGGTGACATCAGCCCATTGGGGCAGATTGCCGTTCTCAAGGTTGATTTCCATCCATGTAGCGGATACAGGGGTGGGCAGTACCATGGAGACGCTTTGACCGGGTTGCATGCTCTTTACCTCAAAGTTCTTGGCGATGCCGAAGAACTTGTTCTGTTGACGCGCAACGGAGAGTCCTTCCCAGCCAGCTACGTCTGTCTTCACATGGGGAGCACTGGCGCGGTTGACATCAAAGGTGCAGATGGCAAGCCAGTTGTCCTTGCCCTGTGTGAGACGGTAGCGCAGGTAGCGTGTCTTGAGGGGCTCTTTGCCTTTTTGGGTGAGGTCTACGTAGATCTGAGCACCGCCAATGGGGTCACCCAGTGCCTGCCATGTTTGACCATCGGCAGAGTATTCAAACTGCCCATTAGCAAAGAAGTCCTGCGGACGGCTGCCACCTGTGTTGAGGTGGATGGTCTTGATTTCCTTGGGAGAACCAAAGTCCAGTCCGTACCAGTCGCCTGCTTGCTGTGCAGCACCGCATTCCCAGAAGCTCGCGTCTGTGTTGTCAAAGAGCTTTTCCGTATCGGCCTTGGGGTTGCCCTTGCTGGCGATGAAGGTGGGCGAGGGCACTTGTATGGGGCGTCCACCGCTCAGTTGCTTGTAGACAACCTGTTCTGCCTCGCGAATCATCTCCATGATGAGGGGGCGCAAGACGCGCCAGCCGACCACGCGGGGGGCGTGTTGGGTGCGATTGGGTGCTCCCTCATTCCACTTGTCCCAGAGGTCTTGGACAGGGGCAAGGGTATCCATGTTGGGTGATGTGATGGCATCGTGGGCTGCCTCGCCCATGTCGCCTAGTTCCACTGCGAGGGCTAGCCAAGGCTTGATTTCGGGGACGACTAGTTTTGTGTCACCAGCTGCCTCAATGGTCTTGGCGGCTTCGCGTAGTTTGATGAACTCTGCCTTGATTGTAGCAAGGGCTTCTTTGTCGAGCTGTCCTGCCTTGATGGAGGCGCGCAGTTTTTCTACAACAGGGTTGATGGCGACGGACTCTTCGCGGCGGTAGCCGTGGAAGTTGTTGCCGAGGTCAGAGCTGTGGTTGGCAAAGCTTTGCATGGCGGCGTGGCTTTCGGGGTAGAGACGCTTCATACCCTCTGTCCAGTTGCCCATGGAGTCAAAGCCCATAATGTTCCAGCTGTAGTCACCTACGCCAAAGAGGGCTGTCTTGCTTGCCTCTGGCAGTGCCATGGGGTTGGAGACAAAGCCAGTCATGAGCTGCTTCATGTCCTCATGCTGCTCCAAACCATAGGTGCGGCCCATGGGGAGGTGGGCGGTGCAGTAGTCATGTACAGGCCAGTTCCACCAGATGAAGGTGGGGCGACCGAGGGTCTCTTTGACCCATTTTTGACCTTCTAGGGTGATGTCATGGCAGACTGTGTTGCCTGTCCACATGACGTGCTGGTCCTTGGTCAATCCTGCGCCAAGATCCTTGAGGTACTTCTGGTTTGCCCATGACTTGTTGTAGCCTGTGGGGCACATGATGATGGGGCCTACGTCCGTTTTCTTGTCGATGAAGTTTTTCTGGATGTAGTTACAGAGAGCCACCTGACGCTCTGCCTTGTTGATTTCTCCATTGGAGTCGTCAATGAAGACGCCAAAGTGGCGCACGCCGAGGTCATACATCTGCTCCAGCTTGACAACAAGACGGTTGAGGTCGTATTTGCCGCCGTCCTTATTCCAATTGACGGTGTTGGCGGGGTGTACTGCCCAGACGAACTTCACGTGGTTTTTCTTTGCCACATCGCAGAGTTCTTTAATCTGCTTGGCCACCTCTGCTGGATAGGGCTCGTAGCTCTTGATACCATGGTGGTAGGGGTCGTCTTTGGGTGCCCAGATGTAGGTATTGAGCTTGTTGCGTCCGTAGAACTCAAACTGGCTCTTACGAGCCTCGTGACTCCAAGGCGCACCGTAATAGCCCTCTACAGAGCCACGGTAGGGCATGTCAGGCCAGTCGATGATAGTGCCGAGGGGCAGCATGCCAGAGCCAATGATGTCCTTGAGTTTCTTGCCCTCAAAGGGATCTTTTTGGGCTTGGAGATAGGTCTCCCCTCCCTTTTCGCTGAGCAACTGGATGACAGTCTGACGGGCGTAGAATGCGCCAGTTGGGTCATGGGCGTAGATGTCCAGCTTTTGGGGGTTGATGGAGAGGGCGTACGCACCTTCTTTATCGGGGAGCTTTTTCCAGATTTCGGGATTGCCCTGTGTGGGCTTGGTGTAGAGCTCTATGGCTGTGATGCCTGTGTACTGGTCACGCAGATTTTCCTCCTGCGGGGTGGGAAAAATGCGTGGAACATCTGCCTGTGTCAGACTGATAAGGCCGAGACTGAGGGCTAATAAGTGGGTTGTTTTCATGGAATGTTTATTATTTTTCTTGGAAGTAAATTTCGTAAACAGGATTTTTACTATCGATGATAAGTGACTTGCCGCCTTCGGGCATGACGTATTCGTAGAGGTAGCCGCTTTGCTTTGTAGGAGCGAGAGGCTCATCTCCTATAGAGTAGACCCGCAAGCCCTCGCCAGCAATCATGGTGATGCGCGTACCAGCAGGAATGTCGGCAATCTCGACGGAACTAGAACCATCAGCACTGTCACTGACGAAGCCGGTAAGGATTTTGCCATCAAAGAGCGATGCCACATCGCTATGGGGCTTTGCAGGGTAGGTCAACTCCCATTCTTTGAGCTTGATTTCAACAGGCTTGTCGGAGGCATTGGTCAAGGTGATGCGATGCAATCCGAGGGGAAGGGGACCTTGGTCACCCTTCTTGAGCTCTGTTGTCACCTCTGTGCGATCGCCCAAGTAGGTTACTGTGCCCCAGCTGGTGTCGGGGATGTCGAGGTCGATGAGGAGTTTTTCTGGCTTGGCAACTGCGGGGAAGTCCATGCTGATTGTCGCGCCAGCTGGCATGCTGACAGGCTCCATGATGCGACCGAGACCGTAGCCATTGTTCTTTTTGCTGATGACAACGCGGCCAGACTTCCATGCGGGGATGTCCGTGCTAGCGCCCATGAGCTCATTACTGCGGTTGATGTCAAAGGTGGCGATGTTGAGCCACTTGTTGCCTTCCTTGGGCGTGATGGTGGTGTAGCGCAGGTAGCGAGCGGAGAGGGGTGTGTCCTTCATGTCGATGAAGACGCGCGCGCCCTCGGTGGGTTCACCCAGTTTTTCCCACTTCTGACCATCAAGGGAGTATTCCATCTGCCCCTTGCCTACATAGTCCTCTGGTCTGTTGCCACCCATGATGAGAAGCACATTGTAGATTTCCTGTGGCGCACCGTAGTCCAGCATGTACCAGTCACCTGGCTTTTGGGGGAAGTTCTGCGTCCATGTGGTCTGCTCATCCGTGTCTGTGATGAAGCGGATGTTGTTGTCATTCACCTTTGCAGAGCTGGAGAAGCGTGGGCGTGCCCACTGCTTTGCCTCTCCTGTGAATTGGGACTTGAGCGTGGCACTCAGCTCATCCACAAGACGGTAGGTAAAGGGCGTGAGCTGCTGGTAGCCAACAGAGGGCTTTTTCGCACCTTGACGCAGAGCCTCGGCTGCCTCGTGTGTGTTAATTACCTTTTGCAGCCAGAGCCCTCGATCTGAATAGTCAGATGTAGCTAAAGCCTTCATAGTAGATATGCCTAGCTCACCTGTCTTGCCAAAGAGCTCTATCCATGGACCAATTTCCTTTTGGATGAGTGTCAACTCTTTGTCGGACATCAGCTTTGCCGAAGCATCCACCATGAAAGCGTACTCAAAAAGCATTTTAGCAAACTCTGTTACGTCGAGAGGCTCTCCTGCATCCAAAGCGCGCTCAATTCCCTTCATAAGGGGGGAGAGTACGACAGATTCCTCACGGCCAAAACCGTGACCATTGTTACCCAAATCAGAATTGTGATTGGAGAAAATCTGCATGGCCTCGTGATTGCTGGGGAAGAGACGCTTCATACCCTCTGCCCAGTTCTTGTGGGAGTCAAAGTTGACAATATTCCACGCGTAGTCACCCACGCCAAAGACGCCAAGCTTGCTCGCCTCCGGCCACTCCATGGGATTGGAGACAAAGCCGTTGATTAGCTCCTTCATACTGGGATCTTGGGACAGGTCATAAGTACGACCCATGGCCAGCTGAGAGCGGCAGTAGTCTGTGCAAGGCCAGTTCCACCAGATGAAGGTGGGGCGTTTTAGTGCCTTGTATGCCCATTCCTGCCCCTCAAGCAAAATCTTCCATGCCACGCCATCACCTGTCCACATCACGCGGATATCTGGGTGCAGGTACTCACCTAGCTCTGTCAGCCAAGGCGCAGGAGTCCATGCGCGGGAGTAGCCCGTGGGGCACATGATGACAGGACCCACATCGGGCTTCTTGTCCATGAAATTCTCTTTGAGGTAGCTGCAGAGCTGACCTTGGTACTTTGCCTGATTGATCTCACCATTGGAGTCATCCACAAAAATGCCGAAATGGCGCACGCCGAGGTCATACATGAGCTCTAGCTTTTTGACCAGCAGCTTCATGTCGGGAATGCCGTTGTCATTCTTCCAGTTCACCGTATTGGCTGGGTGGATGGACCAGACAAACTTCACATGATTCTTTTCTGCCACCTTGCAAAGCTCTGTAATCTGCTTTGCCACCTCGGGGGGATAGGGGTCGCGGCATTGGTAGCCGTGGTGATAGGGGTCATCCTTGGGTGCCCAGATATAGGTATTCATCTTGTTGCGTCCGTAGAACTCTATCTGACGGATGCGATCTTCTATCGTCCATGGAGTGCCATAGTAACCCTCCACCACACCACGGTGGGGCATATCAGGCCAGTCAACAATAGTACCCTTGGGCAGCTTGCCCATGCGTGCGACACTCTCAAAATGTTGGTCGGGGAAGGGATCTTTCTGCGCATAGGTGCTATTGGGCACACCTTGGAGCAGCTGGCTAATCGTCTGCTTCGCGTAAAAGCGACCAGTCTCATCATAGGCATAGACCGTCAGCTTTTCATCAGTGATGACCAGCGCATAAGCACCCTCCTTGACAGGCAGCGTGAAATCGAGATTTTCCGCGGGCTTATTGGGGTCAAGCTTGATGAAATCCACACTCTTCACCTCAGTATAATTTTCACTGAGCTGGGATTGCTGTGGTTTGGGGAACACATCTGGTAAGGCAGCAAACACGCTGCTACTCAGAGCCAATAGAGACAAGATCGTAGAAGATACTTTCATAATATATTAGATTAAGGATTGGAGAAGAGGGAGGAGCTCATCCATCTGGGTGAGCCTATAATTGGGGTGAAGAGCAAGACAGGCAGCCTCGTCATCATGGCAAGTGGGTGACCAGGCCGCATTAATGATAGGCACACCCACAGACTGACAGGCCGTGATATCCATAGCCGCATCGCCTAGGTAAATCACCTCATTCTTTTGCAGCTGCCATGCGTCAAGAACTTGGAGTAGTGCCTCCGCCTTGGAAAAGCGATAAGGATTACCCCAACACTTGACCGAAAAATACTCATCAATCCCGTAATGGCGCAAGCAGAGCTCTCCAGACAACTCTGCACGACCAGAGACCAGAGCCATGGGCAGCCCCAAGGCCGCAATAGCTGCTAGCATCTCAGGCACACCGGGCAGGGCAGAGGGAGCCATGCTGGGCATGAGCTCTTGGTAAATCTCCAGCAAGCGAGCCTGAGGCATCTCGGGAGAATCGGGCGCAATCTTGTAGAGCCCAGCCATGATACCCACATCACAGAGACCAAAGTGGCTAGTCACCTCTGCTGCACTGGGGCGGCGACCGAGAAACTCCTCGGCCATACGTCTATGCGACTCGATACACAGGGGAAGCGTATCGGCAAGAGTACCATCAAGGTCAAAAATAACAGCTTTTAGCGGCATTACGAAAGCGATATAAGGAAGGCGAAATTACACTCTACCACAAGCAACCCCACCGTGGCAAGGAAAAAACCAGCCACCTTGGTAGCAAAACCGTAGCACATTAAGCCAAGGAATCAAAATCTATAACATGCCTCGTTTCAAAGTCGAAAAATAACACATCAGCAAGCTTTATTTGTAGAATAATGGTGTTGATATCATTATAATCACTATATCCATTATCCCACCATTTCGCAAATGCGGTCTTTAACTTCTTAGCCAGTTCAAGATTTTCGTCACGATAGATATGCCCCATGAGGGAAGTTCT
>CAYJON010000108.1:0-7662 GCA_964371795.1 uncultured Akkermansia sp.
GTTACAGATGATGTAGCATTGCGCTAAAGTGTCTGTAAAGCAGTGCGTGCTTTTCGCGCAAGGGGGTAAGCATCTCTCCTTGGTAGGTCAGCTTCTCGCGTGGCGCAACATAATACAGTCTGTAGGCAGAGATGCGAGAGAGGATAATCTCTCTGAGGGTTGCGCTGATGGGCTCTTTCAATTGCTCGCAAAGTTGTAGGGTGAGGACGTTCACCTCCAGACTGGCGCGACGTATAGCCAACTTTTCCCTAATGCTGGTTAGTAGCAGTATTGCTGCTCCCGCAATCAGTGCGGCCAAGGCGTAGTCTGTCATGCCCATTATCCCCATTATCCCTGCTGCGGCGATAACGAGGCAGCATATGATAAAGTATGGGTAGAGCATCTTGACGATGGGTTGAAAGAGTTGCGCAAAATGATGGCGCAGTCTTTCCTTTAAGAAGACTTCATATATGGTTTGGGAAAGTTGTTGACGTAGTTTTTCCAGCTCCTTTTGCAAGGCCTCGGGATGAAAGGCTCCGATATCGCAGTGCAGGTAATTGAGCATGCGCGGGTTGACGTCGTTCCAGTGGCTCTCGCAGGCGATGATGAAGTGCCCATCAGATTCCACTTGCTGCTGGATGACTTGCTCATTAACCATTTGGTAGAGGACTGCTTCAAGTCCCATGGAAAGGCGATCTAGCTCAATGAGGTGGGAGGGCTGGAAGATGAAGCTGAAGCTGCCTCGTATCTGCTTGATAAATTGGTCTCGCAGTAGGTAGATTTCGCCCACGTAGAATTCTGATAGCTGTGCCGCTCCTTCTAGTTGCTTTAGCTGGAAGTTGTTGATTTCCTCTTCTATGCCTTCCAAGAATCCATTGTCGGAGCGGTGTACGGATTCTCTCGCGTTGAGGACGAGGCTTTGGCGTTGGAAAAGCTTTGAGCAGATGTCTGTGATTTTTTTGAGCTCTTTGTCAATACCGCCTGCCGATTCTAGCCCACGCTGTGTGACCTGTCGCAGGGTGTCTATGGCCTGTGTGTTGGCGAAGGCGGGGATAAAGTAGAAGGGCAGTGCGCCGCCTAGTTTTTCCTTCATGCTAGAGCGCAGGCTATCCTTGAGCATGATGGATTTCTCTGCTGCAAGCACATCCGTATGCGTGATGATGAGTTGGCATTTGGGCAGCAGATTTTTTTTCTGAAAATGGAGCATGGTTGCCCAAAGTCCCTCTCCTATTTCCATCTGCCCATTGTGTACCAGTAGGATGATGTCTGCCTGTGGGGCGAGTTCTTGAAGGAGTTCTCGGTTTTCGCTCTCTTCTATATCTGCGCCTTCTACAAACTGGAGGCCAGAAAGTTGCTCTTTGACAAGGTAGCGTTGGCATTCTGGGCGGGCAGAATCTTCCTTTCCTGTGGACTCTGCCATGTGCCAGCAGCAGTAGGGAGAAAGGTCCGCTGCACTAGCGATGACAGGTTCATCAATCAAGGCGGCAAGCAGTGCTGATTTTCCGCTACCAGCTGCGCCCAGCAGGAGAATGGATCTCTCGCGCCTGCAGCTGCTCATCGCCAAATCCAGCTCTTCATGCAGTTCATTAAAAGTCGGATCACCTATCTCCTCTGACAGGGCACGGGCCTGATGCGCAAAGGAAAAGACGTGTAATTCCGCTGATTTGTATGGGCGTGAAAGCATGAGAGACGCTAAAAAGGGGGTGAACTTAAACCTTTTTTAATATAAACTAATAGTGCAGTCTTGTCGAACAAAAATCCTTGTCCTGAATAATTATATTTGCTATATTGCGGGCATATTCCCATGAAGCTAGCTATCAAAGTTATCCCCGGAGCAAAGCAAAATCGTTTGATTGGTGTCGAATGGGATGCCTTGACGCAGCAGCGTGTTCTGCGTGTCAAGGTGGCAGCACCCCCTGTGGAGGGGAAGGCAAATCAGTGCCTCATTGTCTTTATGGCAAAGCAGCTGGGTATCAAAAAGGGTCAGCTCTCTATTCAGTCGGGGGAGAGTAGTAGGCGCAAGACCTTGCTTTTGCCTGATGATTTAGAAGAGCGTGTCAAAGCTGTGCTCGATGAACTTGAAAATACTGTTACCTCGTGATAATAGAATCCCCGATGAGCGTTTCCACTCATCGGGGGTACATTTGACATAGCGCTGTTCGCGTTAATTACTTTTTACAGGATTTGCCTTTTTGGCAAGAGCAGCCTTTTTCGCAGCCGCCTTTATCGCATTTCTTCACGCTTTTCTCACAAGTCCCGCAGGATTTTGTGGATTTGGAGCAAGAATCTGCGAGGCTAACTGTTGCGAATCCGACGCTGAGTGCTATTACACTGACTACTGTTGTTATTGTTTTCATATCGTTTATTTGTTTAGGTTGTATGCACCCTTTCAGGTGTGAAGTTATTATATAATAGCAAGTATTGTGATGCAAGAATATAATCCTACTATATTGCCGTGAATTAGCTAACGGTTATTTGTTATAAAACGATTTTGACTTAAATATGTTATAGCTGTTAGATGGCGCTTTTAAGAGAAAGCGCAAGGCAAAGTATGACAAAAGCATGACAAAAAGGTCACGCATTTTGCGCAAATTTGAGGCCTAGTTGGCAGAAAAGCACTTTTGCACCGCCTCGGCGGCCTTATGTGCCGCGCCTCCGTCTCCCAATAATGAGACGGATTCTTTCATTTCTTTCATGACCAGCTCGCGTGTTTCAGGTTGCATGAGTCTTTCTAGTTCTGATAGGCTGTTTTCTACGCTGAATTCGCTTTGTATCAGCTCTTTGATGACTGGGCGGTCTACTAGGATATTGACCATGCCAATGTAGCGTACCTTGAGGAGAAGCTTTGCCATGAGGTAGGTTAGGGGGCTCACCCTGTAGACGAGGGCAAAGGGTAGCTCATGCAGGGCGGCTTCTAGTGTTGCGGTGCCACTGGTGACGAGGGCTGCGCTGGCTCTCTCCATGAGGTCATGATAGCTACCAGGCTGGATGTTGATGAGTTCTGCGGGGACTCCTGCTGCCTTTCTCATGCGCTCCATGCGGCGTGCGAGGCGTTCCGAGCTAGCGGAGGTTTCAAAATGCCAGTCAGGGTGTTTTTCCTTTGCGGCGACAACTAACTCTAGGAAGAGGGGGAAGTGGCGGTCAATCTCTCTTTTGCGACTACCAGGGAAGAGGCCGATGAGACGCTTTTCTCGACGCTGGCTGTCCCTCATGGCGAGGATGTCATCGACAAGGGGGTGTCCTACAAATTCTGTGGCTAGTCCAGCATCCTCAAAAAGCTTCTTTTCAAAGGGGAAGGTGCATAGCATGAGGTCTAGTATGCGCGCTAGCTTTGGGATGCGTCCCTTGTGCCATGCCCAGACCATGGGGGCGATGAACCAGATGATTTTGGTAGCGGGGCATTGCTCATTGATGCGCTGCGCCAAGCGTTGGTTAAAACCAGGGTAGTCGATGAGGATGAGGGCTTTTGGCTGCTCTGCAACAATTTTTGCTGTGATGCTGTCGAGGTGACGCTTGAAGTAGCGTATGTTTTTTATCACGTCGACAAAGCCGATGACGGCGGCCTGCTCTGTCCAGTTTTCTATCTCCCCGCTCAGCGCGCTCATGTGGTCGCCGCCTAGTCCTTTGAAGCAGAGTTCAGGGTCTTTGCGTAACAGTTCTTGCATGAGCAGCGCGCCTTGCTTGTCGCCGCTTTTCTCGCCTGCTATCATGTAGTATGTTGCCATGGTAATGGGGGAGGGGGGCTTAGCGTTGTTGGCGGCGCAGGACGCGGAGGCGTTCTTCCATGCGGGGGCGCAGGTGGTGTTCTATCCACGCGTAGGCGGCTTCCATGCCGTCTGACTTGTAGATGCGTCCAATTTGGGCTTCTACGCCTGTGGCATTGCCAACGAGGCGCAAAAACTGGTTGCTGGTGAATTCGATAAAAAGTTTTCCGTCTATTTCTCCTCTAAAGCTGAGTATCCACTCTCTGACATAGAGAGCAAGAATGGCGTCTCCTACCCATGCCTGAGCACGTATCTTGGGGTCTAGGTCAGGAGGGAGTTGCGCCATGGCTGCCGTAGGGGGGGGGACGAAAAATAATCTTAAAAAGGCTCTAAGAGCTTCTCTGGCGCAATTTACCCGCGCTGTCTCGGTTCTCTATCTGTGGAGGTGGCACCGGGGCGTGTGGTGAAGGGTGCACCGCGCATGGGGGCTTTTTCGGTGAATGCGACACCAGGTAGCTCTGTGGGCTTGCCTTCCAAGGGGAAATCCTTTTGCAATGGATGGTAGGGGTAGCCGTCCCACATCATGATGCGGCGCAAATCGGGATGATCTTCATAAATAATGCCCATGAGGTCGTACTGCTCTCTTTCCAGCCAGTTAGCGGACTTCCACAGGGAGACGACGGAGGGTACCTTCATGCTTTCCTCTGCGATGAGGACACGGACAAGGAGGTTAGCACCTGTCTCTGCCTGTGTCAGGGTGTAGTTGGACTCGAAGCGGGGCGCTGCATCCAGTCCTCTGTCTACAGAGGAGACGCAGAGTAGCATGTCAAAGCCGCAGCCCTCCTTGAGGTGCTGCATTGCCGCATAAAACACCTCCATCGGTATGGTCAGGGTGATGTCACCACGGAACTCATTTTGCGTGATGCTGGGGTAGCGTTTGATGATTTTGTCAGCGGCTTGCTGTTGCAGTTGTTGTAATGTGGGGGCTGGCATATTGATGCTAGGGGGGGGAAGGGGGTTAGGTCGATGTTGAGGGGCTTATTCTGCCATGCTGTCTAGGGGCATGCTTGCCGTGATTTTATCGGCGCAGTTGGCTTCCTTGGGCTCATGCTGAGAGAAGAAGCCATCGAGAGGCTTGCCAGTAGTGGCAATTTTCTTTTGCAGGGTCATGAGGCCTTCAATGAGGGCTTCGGGGCGTGGAGGGCATCCAGAAATGTAGACATCAACAGGTAGAATCTGGTCAACACCCTGTAGGACGGAGTAGGAGCGGAACATACCACCTGTGCAGGCGCAAGCACCTGTCGCGATTGCCCACTTGGGCTCTGCCATCTGATCCCAGATGCGGCGCACCATGAGAGCCATCTTGTAGGTGATGGTACCGCAGATGAACATAACGTCAGCTTGGCGTGGGGCAAAGCGATTGACCTCTGCACCGAAGCGCGAGATGTCATAGCGTGAGCATGCTGTTGCCATGAACTCAATGGCGCAGCAAGAAGTGCCCATGGGCATAGGCCATAGGGAGCTTTTGTGTACCCAGTTAATCGCTGCTTCTAGGGTTGTGAAGAAAAAGCCGCCATCCGCATTGGGATCGGTCACGTAGTTCTTGTCGAGGTATTCGAGTTGTTCCTTGTCCATGGTATCGCGTGCGATTTTACTCCAAATTTCTCCAGTTGGCAAGCGATTTATAAGGAGACAAGCAAACAAAAAAGGCAAATCACTATGGATTTGCCTTTTTTGTTTGGGGAAATTTGTCAACCCAAAAGTTTTTTTAGTCAGCTTGAACTTGTTCAGGAGTTACAGCTGCTGCTGGAATTTCCTCCTTGTTGGTGAAGCGCCATTTGATTTTGTTGCGCTTGCTGGCGGAGCGAGCCTTGCGACGGCGTTCCTCCATGGGGGTTTCGTGGTTGCGACGGCGGCGCATTTCTTCGAGGATGCCCTCGGTGTCAAGTTTTGTCTTGAGGCGCTTGAGAGCGCGATCGATGGGCTCGCCTTTACGTAAGATTACAGAACGCATATTGTGCTATTGAATAAGGTTAAATTGAGTTTTTGTTTGGGTTGAGCGGAGACATTACCTCACATGGATGAGAGAGTCAAGAGAATTCTCCATTTATTTGCGTCTTTTTCAAAAGTAAGTTTATTTTAGAGTTTGGTGAAACGGGTGGTAAAACGGGCTTGACTTTTCTCCTGATAGTGTTGTACAAGTAGGGTAGATGAAAAAACGCATATTTCTCTCGCTCCTTCCCTGCCTGCTCTGCCCTGTGTTAGCGGAGACAGATGCGCCCTCTCAGCAGCTTCTCTCCCTTAGTTCGGAAAAGGAGGAGCTGGTGCTGATGCCTTTCGATCATCCCCTTGTCCACGGCTACACTGATGCTCTCAGTACCGCGCTCTATGATTTTCGACTAGATATCCATGAGCCAGAGCTTTTGATGGAGCAACTGTCCAAGACCACATGGGGGAAATCTGCGGATTTGTCAAAACTCTTCCCACCATTGGGGGTGAAGAGTATTCACCTTATTTCATCATCCAATAATGACCTGCTTTATACTTTAAGTTCTTTAGTGCCTTTCTGGAGCTTTCCAGATTTTTTGTTTGCTCGTCCAGAGTATAGTGAGAATAGCCCCTATTCACGCTTTTACCACCTGTGGATGGAGAAGAAGCGTAACTATTTAGGAGAGAAGCTTAAAGAACTGGAGTTGCAGCCTATTATATTGCAAATCAGGCTGGAGGAGAATGCTCCCTTTCTCAATTATTACCACGCCCTACTCCCCCAATTCGGAGAGCCTATACGCCAAGGGAATGGTATGACGACATGGCGTTTGGACGCATTGACAGAATCTCTTCCCTTGGGGTGGCGGGATGCCGATGGTCAAGCCAAGAAGCTATACCTCACCCTCGCGCAAAAGGATAATATTATCACCGCTTACATGAGCAGCACGGATATTGGTTCTATCATGCTACGTACCATGGATGAAGAGCAAGTCAAAAAGTACACGAAGAGCGTCCTGTGTCGCAAGGGGCACTTCCTCTCGCTTCATTATACTGATATACTGCAAGACGAGAAAACGCGAAATGTCTCTATCCACATGGCAAAGGAGGCTCTGTCGGAGCTGAGCCAATCTGACAAGGAACACGCGGCAGAGTTTCTCACCTTTCTTCGCTATTTGGAAAAGCTAGAGAAGCAGTATGAGGAAATCAGACCCGACTTATCCGCACATTACGAGTTGGAGGCATGGTATGATGGAGATATTAACCTGAGCTTTACTGTGGAAAGAGATAGCTTGCCGTCCTTTGTGGAGGGAAAGAAAGTCATAGGCGACAGCCTCATTGACTCTCCTGTTACTGTGGCCTTTGCTGAGATAAGTGGTCTCACGCCTCCACACATCTATGTGAATGAAAAAGACATAGAGGAGGGGAATAGGGCTATGATGGCCTTGGGTGATGGAAAGGATGAGAAGGACGTGCAGGCGATTTCTGGGCTGGGCCGAGTGGCAATAGATCTGGCTCATAGTCTGAGTTTTTCTGGCGGTATCTACGCTACTCATGATTGGGATAGTGTTACGGGTTATTTGGGGCTGGTGGATAAGGCGCGCTTTTTGCAGGGCGTGGGCAGTGAGTACAAAGCATTGGCTAGAGAGGAAAATGGAAAGAAATATGATTTGCTGGGGTCAAAGCCCTGCCTGATTCATGATGACCTTGTGTTCATTTCGAATAGTGTAGAATATTTGACGCTTCTCGACATGGAGAGCAAGAAGAATCATGCTAGCTTCACGGGCTTCCGCGCAGGGGTGCTCTTTAACAAGCCAACGAATCTGTCTCCATTTGATACTATGAAGTTCAATGGGCTAGAGGCAGTTTATATGACGATAGAGCCAGAGGCGAACAAGCTGAAAGGTCGCGTGAAGTTGGTGCTGTCGGAAGAGAAGTGAGAAGCTGGCATTTTTTCTTCTTGACTTCTGCACAGTCTTCTTCTAGTATCGCT
>CAYJON010000109.1:0-7508 GCA_964371795.1 uncultured Akkermansia sp.
GCATCTTGATAACGCGACAGGTCAGAAGCACCATCCACATCAGGTACGATGCGCCATTCAAAGCGAGCCTCGCCCAGTTCCTTCATGGAGACTGTGAAGCTGGTCGTGACAGGTGCATCCCCCCGTAGAGTGATGGTCTGCACGGGTTCTTTTATGTGGACGACATCATTCCCTGTCAGCTGTAGTTTCCAAGAGATTGCTCCATCGCGTTGCCACTCCTTGGGTATATCAGCGGGTTTCATGCTCACGGTGATGGGTATCTCCAGCGTATCACCCTTGCAGGCACTGAGTGGAGTTGCGACTTCGAGCATGATGGGCTTATTCACATCATAGAAGCCATAGCCAGCGCCAAAGCTATCGGCACCATGGCTCGCCACTGCAATGACTCGGTAGCGCGTTAGCGCATCGGGGTTTGTCACCTCGGCCGTGAATCGGCCTTCTGCATCGGTCTTGATGTTTGCCAGCCAGAGAGGACATGGGTTGAAGTTTTCCCGTAATGGCACCTGATATCTTGTACCACCATCGACACCCCAATCAGAAAGGCCGCCTCCACCAGAGACTGCACGCAGAGATCCAACCATCTTACCGCCAAAAGCAGCACCTACCGCATAGTAAGCAAAACTATTCATCCGTCGTTGATTCAACAGATTAGGCAGTAGCCAAGGATAGGATTCATAATAATTCATGCTATGAGGACGCCATTCGTGGAAATCGCGCAATAGCGTAGGCATTTCATAATTGCCTAATACCTGTAATGCCCCCTCATCCACAACATAGAGCAACAAAGAAGCGCCAGCAAGGGGTTTTCCCTGATAATCAAGCACCTGCCCGCCTATCTCGCAACTTTCCTGTGGCGCTATTGCCTCCTTTGGCAAGTCGAGCTTCACTTGAAGGGCTTTTTCAGCTGGTTCTATATAGATTTTCACCTCGGCTTCGATGAGGCGGGGTGCCCCCGTATCACTCCTATCACCCGGCTCAATCATCGTCGCCTTGACTCTGACCGTTGGGGCATCCTCTGGCAGTAGTTCTAGCTCTATGATGGGATTTTCTGCACTGATGCTATGATGAACATGGCGCATAACTCCCTCCCTTTCTACGGTGAGAATCACATCCCCCTCCACAGGTGAATCGAGGAGTAGCCTGACCTTGTCCCCTGCCTGATAAATGTCCTTGTCTTGCTTCATCAAAAGAGAGCGGGAGCTATTGCTTTGCTGCTTCTCCCCCTTGCCCCAGACGCGATGCTGTATAGCAGAGCGGAAGGCGCGCCCTTCCCCATCAATGCCTGATAGCGTGATGGTGTAGATGCCCACCTTCTCACGTGGCATGTCAAAGCTGCCCTTTCCTGTGGCATCCAGCACTATCTTATAGCTCTGTGTGCTTTCGTCATCGGATGAGGTGGGGTGCATCAGATACATGATACCGTCCTTCCTGTAAGGACTAGCTGAGCGATGCGTGATGCTCAATGTCAAATCAGATGGGACAGCGCAGGGTTTTCCTTCTGTATCCACCGCTTGGAACTCCAGCTTCATGGGCTGGGAGGATGCGGCACTAAAGCGTTCTGGCTGCTTGATACCCACGTAGTAATCAGCTGGGTGAATGAGGAAGGTCTCTGATTCATTAACCAAGCTCTGCTGATTAGCACTGGTCACAATGCTAGTTAAAGTTAATTGTTCTTGCAGGGGGAATTTATTGCGTGGACGCTTGATATTCACATTCAACTGACCAGAAGCATCCAGCTGTTGATTGAATTCACTATCGGTCTCACATACTATTGAATCCATGCCATAGAAATAAGAGAACAAGTAACCCCCATCCCCTCTTCGGTGATCACCAAAGCGGTAATCACGCAGCCCAGTGGGATAGAAATTACAGCCAAGTGCATCAAGCAGGATGCGTACCTGCGCCCCAGCGAGAGGAGCTCCGCTCAATCGCTGTGCCTGAATCTTCACCTGCACTTGATTCTCATCATCAGAGAGCTTGTATTCTCCCTCTATCTCAAATTCATGACGCCTGTACTCTTCCACGGGTAAGGAGTGACGAAAGGTACGATTATCGCGAATAGCTTTACTGATTTCTTCTGCATTCTCGAGGTCGCGACTAAAGTTCTCCGTCACGCCCAAGGCTAGCATATCAGGGCTCTGAAACTTCTCATCCGCCTTGTTGATCACACGCATCACTAAGTCGTAACGCCCTACATTATTAGAAGGGATATCAACATCGTAGCTAAAGCTGCCGTCCTCTTCTAACGCCACTTCAAAGGTCTTGATATGCACATCTGAATTCATGAGCTTCACCTCTATTGCCTCGACAAAATCCCGCGAAGGGATGGATAACTCATTGTCATCTAGCTGACGGAGATAGCCTTTCACATACGCCTTCTCCCCTGGTCTATAAATGGGTCTATCGCGTATCACGCTACTCAAGAGTCGAGGATAAGGCGGGAGGGCATTCTCCGAATAGTATCTGTCACTTTTCGGTGTATAGAAGGGTTGCGTGCAGCTATCCTCCCCATCACTGATTTGGATATACTGGATGTCTTTCACCCTCTTGCCTAGTGCAGTCCCCAAGTCAATCAAACTACCCTTGGGGCTAATTTCCTGCTCGTAGAGCAGCTTTGCAGCGGCATCATAGAGTGAGAGTCGAGGCTTTTGCAGCATCTCCGCAGATGAAAGACGATGTCCGTAAACAAACAGACTATCCTCCGTCCCACCTGTCTTCCAGAAAAGCCCTAAATCACTAAGCTGCACCATACCTTGAATCACGGCCATACCAATACCATCCTCATCCGAATAGTAAGGCGCATTACTATCCATCTCATCTGCCAAGAGCTCCACCAGATACAGGCCAGAGCCGCCCTCGGGGAAAAGTCTCTCATCATTCAGGGAAAAGACCTGCTCTCCTTTCTTCTCCAATGGAAGGGTGCGGGATTCTTCGGAGATTGCAATATCAGAGGGGAAAAGCATCCTGTCCTCATAAGCGCGCTGATGCTCCATGATGCTAGGCGACTCGCGTAGTTTTTTCCCTGACTGATAACCCAAAATACGATTGTAGGTATCTGGTTGATAGTAATTGATGTAGCCAGCGAGGATACGAACAGCCTCTGCGCCAGAGTTCTTGTAGCGATGCACACGCAGGCGTGCCGCATCATGCCTATCATGATCAATACGGAACTCTCGCTTTCCTGTGCTGGGAATAACCCCCAGCTCCACATCCATGGACAATTGGGGGTAAATGGGGTAAAAGACCGCCCAATGCGCCTTTTCTACTGGGAGTAGTTGCGTACCAAAGGCACTTTGCCAGTCTACATTGGCAACAAGAGTAGCCTCATGATCACCGCCTTTCACTCGGAAAACCAGCTTGCGGACAAATCGCTTTGTCTCCCCCCCACTCAGCATCATATCAATACAGCTAGCAAGACTACGCTCCTTATCAAAGATAAGCTCTATATCACCATGGACATTTGTCGAGCGGAAGCCCCGAGGCGATTCCAACACTTCTTTCAGAGCATCAGTCTCTTCCTTGTCAACTTTGGAAATATAATGCCCACCGCCCATGTTCTCGAAGCGGGAATTTGAGTCATTTTCATAACGGCGCTCCCATGTAATCTTTGAAAGCAGAGTCTCCCAGTCTTCCACAGCCTCCACTGGCTGATGGAAGACAATCTCTGCGAGGAAGCCGCCTTCAGAGAGAGGACGCAGATTGAGATCATAGTCACTTTCCTCGCTTTTCTTTGCTACGTAACAAGTGATGTCACCATATGCCTTTTTTTCAGCATCATAATAAGAAGCCTCAGGAAGGATGAGTTTTATTTCCGCCAGCGCTGCGTCCTTCCCATCGGGGAGGCAGGCGGCAGCTTTCCAGACATTGGGGACTTCTGCGTCTTTTGGCAAAGCGATAAAGTCAGCCCACTCCTCATCTATTATACCAAGAAAATATTTTAGCGTATCGGGATCTTCCCCTAGCTCAAGTATCTCTCCAACATTAAGGGGGCGAAGCAGGGCGGGGATTTTTTCCTTTTCGCGCTTGACATCATGGGGGTAAGATATCTCGTAGTAGGCCTTTTGGAGCAAATCGCGGCAGTCCTTTTCCTTGAAAATAGTATTTCCGAGGCTTCCTGAATTTTCCAAGATGATGTGGACTGGTGCATAGCGTTGGTGTTCACCGATAACATTCGCATAAATGCATGTATTCCTATCATGTAACTGCGCTTCAGCTGTGCCAAGGAGCGTTTTTACGCGCAGGGTGTGCTTGGCGCGAAAAGCGGTGCTTTCATTGAGTTTAAGCTTGATTTGCGTCGGACTAAACCACGTCGCCTCGTAGGAGATAGCGGGACTGATACTAATGGCACTCTTTTCCACGGCCTTACCTACATTACTAGGGGCTGTTATGGGTACGGAGAAATTGAGCAAATACTCGTCTTCCCAATACTGCTCTTCGACTGTCATCTCCACAGTCAAGGCAGGAAGAGTAAGAACGATGCCAGTTGTCAAAAAGTGGTATATATTCATGAGAGAAAAAAGAGGGATTCCTTCTCACTCTAGCAGAATGAAAATAATCTACAATACAAAAGTTAACTCACCCCCTCTCACCCCCCTCTTTGTTACACTTAAGGGAAGTTTTATGATACGCTATGACACAATATTTTCGCCTCTATCATACTTTGCATGGACAATTCATACAGTTTTAGTTATACTTAGCCCCCTATGAAGACCACATTAATTCTCGCGTCCTGCGCGGCTATTGTTGCTCCTGCAGCTTTTGCTGTAGAAGCTAAAGTTGTTATCGAAAAAACTGTAGCATCATTCAAGCTCGTTGCAGAAGCAGGTGATATCTGCAAGCAAGCTATCGAAGGCTCCATGCCTTCCGCTACTGCTGCTGAAAAAATCGGCGAAGTCGAAAGCAAGATTCTTGCCATCAAGAAGGAAATCCTTGAACTGGAAGAAAAAAGCAAGGCTGAAGGTAGCTATGATACCATCAACCAAGAGATGCAAGCATTTATGATGAGCGATGAAGGAAAGGCTCTTCTGGCTAGCTTGCAGCCCTCCATGGAAGCTTTGGGCGCAGCTGCCCAGGGTTCTGATCAAGTGCTTCAGGCAGCAGTCATGAAGCTGGTTGGTGCTCTCCAATAATTTATCTGGTTGATCAACACAATCACAACGGTCTCCTTCATCAAGGAGACCGTTTTTTATTAACATCCTAGCATAATGAGCCGTGCGACAAGGAAAAAGAACATATATGAGAATAAAATCGCACATAACACACTGCTATGTTATTCGTTCTAGTTATATCCCTTAATCGCTAATTGTTAGACAATACTAACAAAAACACTCTCTAACAATCCGTATTTTTAAGCTTGCCTTACTAATATATTATAGTATAATGGGGCAGTTATGAAGATTATATCGATTATCACATTGATGACTCTGTCCGTATCGGCTAAGTCTCCTGCATTGTATACTCCAACAGTAGCACCTGAAGTTCAGGAAGCTGCTGTTACACCCGCAGCCCCTGCTTTGACAGAAGCTACGAGCAACACACTGGGCGTTGTTATCAATGCTAACGTCTACACAAGCAGTTACAATGTACGCGGTATGAGCGTCAATGACCACATGAGCGCGTATGGATTTAGCTCCATTGGTGCTTCTTATGCATTGCCAGAATTCGAACTCTTCGGCATGGATATTCAACATGAAGTTTCTGCTGACTTGGGTGTTATTTGGGGTGCTGGTGATAGCCTTAGTACCGAACCACTTTCCACCTTCCGTTACATGTGGACCAAGGAAGTCTATCCTAATCTGCAAATGGGTGGGGGTTATCAGCTGCGCTACGGCGGACTCGAAGGCTATATGGCCAAGCACTATAACAATCGTGCACATCAAATGACACAAGACGTAGTTGGTTTTGCTCGCTACGATACAGGCAAAGAAGGTGTTTTCGGTGAAGCTCTTGTAGGCGTCGGTTTCCAAGGTCTTCTCGGTGTTTACGGTGATTTGAGCGGTGGTTATCGCTTTACAGGCGTCTGCTCCGTTAAAAATGTAGGCTTTGATGTAGAACTAGAAGCAGGTCTCGCCCTCTCTTACAACTACTGGGTCGGTAAAGCACGCGGTGTAGACGCGTTCCGCCTTCGCGCCACACTCGCTCCCTATTCCCTTAACGGAACATTCGGACGCGACGCTAACTTCACAATTGCACCATGGGTACAAGCCGCTTGGTCTGGAGATACAGCAGATGACATCAAAACCTACACCTACGGTCATGATATCGTAGATGACTTCAAGGTCACTGTTGGTATTGAATGCTCCTACAAGTTCTAAAATAAGCATTCTCTTCTTTTTTAATTAATCATGCCGCTCTTCCTTTCGAGGAAGAGCGGCATACTTTTTATGATAGAGGGAAGCTTGCAAAATTAGCAGCTTTGCATTTTGGCAGCAGTTTGGATAAGAATTTTTGGGACATTACTCCGAGTGCCGTTAATATTTTGCAGAGAAGCATCTATGAAGTGCTTCGAGGGCGGCTGGGCAGCAGACAGACGAGAAAGCTAGCCAGTGGTAACAGGCGCAAAATCAACACCGCGACAAAGGGCAGGTAGTTAAGAACAGCTGGGTATAAAAAGAGCAGCAAGAATGCGCTCCATATCAACTCTGCCAGCCACCCAGGCACACCAGCATCACGAAAACGACGCACGCATACACCCGCTAGCAGCAGGTAGAGAATGATGAAATAGACCTGCCCTGCTAAGTAAAAATCATAGCCCAGAGCATCACTCACCCTATAAAATCCCTCTACAGCAATTGTGGTCAAAAGCGCCATAATGAAAAAATATGGCCAGAACTCCTCACGGTCAGATCGCCCTCGGCGACGCAGTGCATGGCAGATCCCATAGGCCAGTCTTTCGTGCAAGTGACTGCCTCGGGGATAGACTGTGGGAGGGTAGCTGGATCTCTTGCGCATAGGGGGCAATGGCAGAGCATTCTGATAGGCATTGGGCTTCAAACTACTAGGAATACAGCCTATGATGAGGCAAAACAGGATATTGAGTAGAATCCACATGAAAAAGAAAACTACCCCATTGCCCACCATTATTGTAAAAGCCAGAGAGAACAAGGCCGTGCCCAAGAGCAACAGCACAAAGTGCCACCCCCTGCCCCCAATATCGTACAAACGTGCCAGTGTGATGCCAGTCAGCAAAAAAGGGTGGATGGCTATTAAGCCAACGAGCACCATCCCGAAGGCTGCGCCAAAAACCCCAGAAGCAACTTCCCCCTGCGCGAGCAGCAACAGAGCAATAGAAAGGAGGATGGCGATGAAGTTCCAAAACTCTCGCCTCGTCGCGCGCATATTCCCAATGAACGGATGATTCTTACAGCTCATCCAAAAGAGCTCCAGCATCCCTATATCTCGAGCTTCGGGTCCTACACTTTCCTGTGCACTTTGCATAATTAACGAGACTATAGTATAGGATTGCACGCCATCTTGCAAGAAGAAAGCAGTGATTTTTCTATCGCATA
>CAYJON010000110.1:0-1370 GCA_964371795.1 uncultured Akkermansia sp.
TCTATTTAATCAAAATCAGGGATGGGGCGCAGGGGGGGCGCTTCTCCTGTTGATTCTTCTGGTTCACTGGGAGAGATAATGGGATCGGGCTTTCCATCTTTCTCGCTACGCCCCGATTGATTTACCTGATACTGAGCCAAGGCGGCTTCTAGCTTCAAATTGGGTTCCCCTCTGTAGAGCAAACGTCCCTTTTCGTTGATGAGGACGGCATAGGATGCCTTGGGAACGCGGTAGGCGTAGATGGCATCGGCTTTGGGGTCAAGGTAGCTTTTTACGACAGAACGGCTAGCCTCGGGGATGGCGTTGGTGAGCTCACTACGATCTATACCCGTGGTGATAGCGTAGAAATCTGCAAAGGGGTACTTCTCCTTGACCTTGGTAAGGGTCTTGAGCACGGCCAGACTGGCGGGGTCATTCTTTTCCCAGAAGAAAAGAATCTGCACACGATCTGCTACAGGTAATTCTATTGTGTTTTTCTCATCGATCACGCTAATGAGAGGAGGAATAGATCCTTCTTCAAGCTGTTGAATGAGGTAAAGTTCTTCCAATGCCACCTCCTCGATGCGCAATGCGCCAAATGTCGTATTAGCTGGCGCGGTGCGCAGCGCATGACGGATGTAGAAAAGACGCTTTGCCTGCGCCATCTCTTTACTGCCCTCTATGCTGTAGACATTTTCATCGCGCAGCATGATACTCATCGCCAAGGCAGCACATGATTGCGCTCTGGGGCTGGAGTTGTTCATGAAGACTTTTTCTAATATCTCGTAGCTGCGCACACTGGGAGTACGCACCAAAATATGGCTCAGCTGCGCCATATCTGGGTGGATGTAGTGGACACGTTCTACGCTGTCCAAAAGGGATTTGAGAGCATGACTGTAGGCAGATGAAGAAAGACTGCGTCCCAGTGCATCAGAGTGTTGCAGCAGCCAAATGACAGCTGGAGCAGCCCATAATTCTTCATATTCAAAAGTGGGCACGCGCTTTTCCATCTTTTTGCCATTGCTGGTGTACTGCACCAGTCGTGTTCCCAATCGCTTGGAAATACTGTTCCAAAGCGCCTTAGCTGTGACCTCTGCCTTGGGTGCAGAGCGTTGGAGGATGGCGCGTTCTTCTGGGTCGGTGGTTTGCTTGAGCGCGGCAGTAATCTCTGCATTTGCCTTATTCCAAGCACTAAGGGCTTTGTTCATGCTTTGTTCATTAGCATGGCTTAAAAAGACGCTACTACTCAGGGCGAGAAGCGCAATAATTGATGATGGGTTCATGTGTTGCTGTTCGGGGATGAGGGTTTGGGGACAGGGGATGGTGAAGGTGGTGAAGGTGGTGAAGGTGGTGAGGCTGGAGGGCTTGCGGGCTCTGCTGGAGCAGCGGGC
>CAYJON010000110.1:1470-7462 GCA_964371795.1 uncultured Akkermansia sp.
CTACAGGAGCTGCTGGGGCTACAGGAGCAGCGGGAGCTGCGGGGCTCTCTGTGATCTCCAAGACTGCCTCTTCCTCCTCTACTGGGTTAGGCGTGTAGCTTTGGATGATATATTGCTTTGAGAGCAGGCGACCAGATTCCTGCGCATTGGCCTGCGGAGAGAACCATAGCTCTAACTGGACGGGTATGTTGCGATGCTGGGCATCTGAAAGGAAGGTAAACATCTCTAAACCGTCCCCTATGTACCCTGTGTAGGGGCTCCAGTCCTTTCGGGTTATCCACTGAGGCAAGCCACTGGGTATTTCGTAGCGAAAGAGCTCATTTCTGTCGGCAGAATAATGCGCGCGCCAATTGAGCGCGAGAAGAGTCTCCCCGCTCTGGGCATTTTTTGCTAAGAGGGTCAAAAAGCCAGCCTCCTGCGGATTGGCGTAAATTTCCGCTTGATAGCAGCCATATTGCGCAGGGGGAGAGTTGAGAAGAATCTCTGGCGCACTACCTTTCATGCTCTGCTTTTTATCGAGCTGGTAAGCGATGTAGCCCTCTGTGGGATTTTTTGCCAACTGCTCAAAAAGCTTGTCCACCGTGCTTAGCGCAGCATTGATATCATGCTTTGCCTCACTGGTATTAGGATTGCCTCGCCATGCTATCAGCAGGATATGGTCGCCACCCAGTTCCAATGCGAGATCAGGTATACTTTCCTTTCCAGAGCCCTCTAAGGCACTACGTGCAGGAAAGGCCGCACCTGGGCTAGTGAGAACATAACCTTTGGGGATATTCTCACCCTCAGCAAGGTGCAAAAGGCTCAAATGAACACTGCTTTCCAGACCAGCAGGATCATGGGCACTGGTGAGAACAAGGTGCCCAGCTTGGGCATAAAAGTTAGCAGAGGGGGTATCGCTCCATCGGGGGGATTGGGAGATAAAGCGCAAAAAGATTTCTGGATGCTGCTTTTCTAGTAAGCTAAGATTAGGCGTGAGGGCAATTTTATCGCTAGGTGCCGCCCACTCATCATAGTAAAGGTGAAAGGCAGCCTCCCCTAGCAAGACATCCTTTGCCTCGTGAATTTTGGCTTCCTCGGGGCCGCTATGACCACTACCTACCACCCTCAAAGGCACGTTGGCAATGTAGGAGAACAGACAAAAAATCCCAAAGCCAGTTCCCCATAGTCCCAGCCAGCTAAACAGGCGCAGGATGAGCTCTACATTCTTTAACTTCAATGCAGAATAAACCAAAGAAAGCAGCAAGAGCAAAGCAGAGCCCAGTGCCGCCACACTTAGCAGATAACCCAGTAAGTCGCGCATCCCCCAAGAGGCAGGCAGCATATCCTCCCACAGCATGGGCGCGCAGGCAAGCAAACAACAACAGACCGCTAGGGCATGAGGTTTCCAAGAAGAGCTGATAAAAGCCCAGATGGCAACGCGCGTTTGGCTCATGGCAAATCAAGAAGATGGGGGTTATTGAGAATTTTCCGCGCGTTATAGGCGCGTGGACCTTTTTTCTCTATAAATTGATAAAAGAGGCGCGCACGTTGTAAGTCATGCAGGTGCGTCCGCAGCCCATCACCGCTCTCGTTGAGGTAGGCTTTCAAGCCCTCTGCATGCTGATGAAAACCCAGTTCTTCGCTCTTCCAATGCGCAATAACGCGCTGTATCATCGCCGCATTGACCCAAGGCGCAAAGCTGGCTTTCCTTGCCCCCTCATCCGCCTCTATGCTTTCAGCTAGGAGGCGTTGCTCTGGGCTAAGGCGTTCCAAATCATCAACAGTGGATATTTTCCACTGCTCTTGAAGCAGATCCTTCCTCGTCGGTTGGGGAAGCTTTTTAATATACAGCTGCGCGCAGAGTGCCGCATGGGAAAGATAGGGATCGCTGGATTTGAGATACTTTGCAATATCGTTCTGCGCCTCCTCTCCTTCATGAATTGCAAGCAGCATGAGCAGCTTGCCCAGAGGATTACCAGCCGCGCTATCTATCATGTCTGATCCATCAGAAGGCAAAAGAGTCTCCAGCTTGGCAATGGCCATTCGCAGTTTTGCACTATTAACATGCCAACGCAGCTCCAAAAGAATATCCAAGAGTGCCGCAGGACGCGCCTCCAAAAAGTGCTCACTGTGCTGCCAAAGATGCAAACCATTGATACCTGCCAAGGCCTGATAGCGCTTGTAGCGATAAAGATAACGCATGCAAAGCACAATTTCCTCCCTGCCCCAACGCGGGTCATCCTCTCTTAGGATGTAGTTGAGCTGCCTGATAATGGTCAGGGCTGGTATGTTAAGAGTGGGTGTTTTGCCCTTCTCTTCTCGCATCGCGTCGCGCTTTAGCTCATCCCATTCCTCTGCACTGAGAGGAGTTTTAGGATATTGCGCCTCCGTTGCGCACACAAAATGACTGGCGAGCAAAGAGGAAAGCAACAAGGCTGTCGAACGAAATATCATGGAGCTGTCGGGAAAAAGGCCGCGCGGTTCTCGTAAAAGTAGCGTGCCGTCGCCTCTTTGATTTCATGATTGACCTGATACACCTCCTCCTCAGTGAGGGTGGTTCCATCAGATTGCTCTGGATCTAAGATAATGGGCAGGGCGCGTCGGTAATAATCAGCGGCACGCTGCGCACCGACACGCTCTATCGCAGTAATAAGCTGCTGCATTTCTTCCTCTTCCATGCCATTATTCCAAAAGTAGCCCAAGGAAGTCAAGAGAACAGCTGATTGTAAAAACTCTGAATCTGCCTCCCTATCATGCTCCGTCAACCAGTGCTGGACGCCATTAGCCTCTGGCAGGGGCAAGCCTTTTTCTACTAATCTGGCGTACCATGCCCCCTGTCGCAGCAAGATGTTCTCATGCTCCATGAGGGCAGGCAAGAAGTTCTCCGAATCCTCATTATTGGAAAGCAGCTGGATGAGCTTCACCGCCAGTCTATCCTCCTTCTTTGCTGAGGCATGTTTTGCAGCTTCAAGCAATTGAGCGGAATCAATTTTGTAGTCAGAATGCTCCATCAGCACATCGAGTAAGGGCAGGAGATGGGTCTCCTTTTCCCCTTGATTGCTATCAGACATAGCCCAGCTGGGTAGGGATTGGATCAGTGTCTTTGTCTTCTCCACATCAAGACTGGAGAGGAGGAAAAAGGCCGCCTGTATCGCATCGGCAAAAATCTCCTCCTTGAGTGCCTGTTCACTGGGAGAGCACAGAAGAGCCGCAATACGGTCATAGTCCTCCGCGTAACGAGTCAGGGAAGAATCGTCATGATTCTGACGTATATGGCAGAGGGCAAATAGCAACTCCTTGTCGCTGTCTCCCAATTGGACAATGGGTGCTTCTTGGGCATAGCCCGCCTTCTTCACCTGCTCCAAAAGCTGTGGTTGCTCGCAGAGCAAGTCGTAACTGGTGGTATAGGGATAGCGTTCTGCCTCCCCTCCTGACATCATATCGAGGCGAGCTCCCTTTTCCAAGAGGTAGAGGATATGCTGAATGGCCTTCATCTCCTCATTTTCATCGGGTGTCTGATCCAAAACCTCAGTGAGAAGAACAAAGAGAGGCGTACGACCTTGGCTATCTGTAGCATTGATATTTGCACCCTGAGATAAAAGCAAATCAATCGTCCTTTTCTTCTTCTCAAAATCGCCTAATTGCTTACTTGCAATAGCGATGAAGGGTATCTTTTCCTCTCCGTAGGTAGAATCTGCCTTGTGACCAAAGGAAAGAAGCTTTTCGACAATTTGATTGTAATGGCGAGAAAGAGCCATGTAAAGCACAGCGCAGCGTTTTTGTTCTGTAATAGGTGGTGCTAATTCTTCTGAGGGTATTTTGTCGATGAGGTAGAGGATGATTTCCTCATTATCATCGGCTTGCAACGCAGCTATATCAATAGGCAGCAGATTGTAGGGTCCTCTCTTTGCTGGGTCAGCACCATGGGCTAGCAGCATATCAACCATCTCTCGGCGCAGTTGACGGCTTACAGGAGCCCCCGCTTCGGAAAAATCCGTCATCAGCCAGCACAGAGCGGTATCGCCTAACTGCTCTTCCCCCTCTGCCATGTAGACTGTCTGCACATTGGGATCAGCCCCATCTTGGAGCAAACAACGCATCAGCTCTGGCTTCTTGTACAAAGCTGCGATGTGCAGCAGGGTGAACTTCGCGCTCTTCGTTGTGAGATTGACATCCCTTGTTTCGCGATAGCGGGAGAGCAGGTCTTGGAACTCCTCATACTCTTTTTTATCCTCATCGGACAAATTTTCCGTATTGACTATCCTCTGCATCTTGCTGGCGATATCTTCCAACTCTGCTTCGGCTTGTGGCGTCACGGCCGTTTTCTCCTGCGGCTCGCAAGCGGACAAAGCTGCGAGGGCAAGCGAACAAGCAACAGCTGGTATCAGTCGTCTTCTCATGAGGGTATAATAGCATGTTCATCCCCTCATTCCAAATGAAAAATCAATGTTTTGTAGAGTCAGCCTTTTGAAGGCTTTCGCAGTATGCCAGAAATCCACGGATTAGCTTCTTCATCCCGCATACCACCAAAATCC
Source organism: uncultured Akkermansia sp. (assembly GCA_964371795.1). Classification (GTDB taxonomy): domain Bacteria; phylum Verrucomicrobiota; class Verrucomicrobiia; order Verrucomicrobiales; family Akkermansiaceae; genus Akkermansia. The sequence goes on from CAYJON010000110.1 coordinate 5,985, forward strand.
CTATAGCGACTCTTGCTCTGCCTTACCTTGAGGGCTTTTTCCGAATAATAGTCCGAGTCATAGGGATCAACAACATTGCTAGGGTGATTGTATTGGGCAAACTTACGAGGCATTTGCACTAAAGTATTGATAACAAAGCAACAAATCACACCATAGGCCAAAATTTTTGACAACAGTATAGTTTGACGTCGCCAAACAAGCTTCCTATCATCCTCTCTAATAGGCTTAAATATCCTGACAAAAAACACAACCGAGCAAACCCAGAACACAAGCGATGCCTTGAAAATAACCTCGTTATAATTAGTTCCGTAAGATATGAACGGAAGGCAGATAAAGCTAAGATAGGCAGCCCAGAACAAGGGACTTCTCCTGTTCTGAGGATAAAAGAGAATGAAGAAGAAAAGGCATTGCCCCACCCAAAAGATATAGAAGTAATGCATCACGGAGGCTTCCACATTGCGTAAGCCTAGCTCAAACTGCGTCGCACTGCCGCTGTTTTGGGTATAAAAAATAACAGCCACTCCCACAATGGCCACGGAGATATAACTGAGAGGCTGTCTCAGTATTTGGAAAACGGATGACAAAACACCTCTACGCAAGCACTGCACCAGCAACAACACAAAAAGAGCCAAAGCCCCCAAAGGAGAATACAGCAGAGCACATGATCCTATTAGCAAATATATGCTCAATCTTTTATAACGAAGAAGCATCAGTGCAACCGCCAGCATTATAATAGGTCCATGATTAGCTGTATGACTACACTGCGTCAAAAGGCTAGGAGCAGCGGCTCTTAGATTAAACATGGACGAAAATCGCCACCCCATACCCTCACCTGCTACTGGTGCAACAACAGCATCTAGCAATGAAGGCAAATCGGCCAGACAAATGATACCCAACAAGGCGAGCAGCGATATTCTCCTCAATTTGACGCACAGAACAACATAGGCTGCGAGCATCAGTGCGAAGTTGAAGAACATCTGATTATAGTTACGCCACTCGAAGAACGTTAACTTTGTCAACAAAGCGGAAGGCAACCAAGAGCTAAAATAATAAACAAAGGGATAACCCTCCTTGGAGGCCATAGGCCAGCTTTCGCGACAGAGAGAAGAATACTGCGCATTTCTCGCAGAAAAGTCCGAAAATTGAGGAAAAGCTCCCGTATAACCAACCATCCACTGGTAAAAAAGTAAAACCAAAGCTGCGAGCAGCAGTTTTGCCCATGCGCTCTTTCCCCATTCTAGCTGCTGGCTTTTTTCCACCAAGGACAATCGGCACAAGGAGAATAAGGCGCCAAGAACAAGAGGTATAGCTACCCACCATTCTGTCCAATAAGAAAGAAATAATATTAAAGGCAACAAAAAAAGCGCCATGCAAAATGTAATAACTCTATTCTCTGACATAATGTGTACAACAGACAGCCGTATCTTAGCGTTAAAATACGGCCTTTTCAAGAACATTCACACATCCTCATACTCCTC
>CAYJON010000111.1:0-7449 GCA_964371795.1 uncultured Akkermansia sp.
TATGTAGGCATGTAATTATTTGATTGGAGGTGAAGGCAAAGCCTTTACCTCCATCAAATAAGATACATGCTCCCCCTGTGGCACCCAGCCGCGTTGCCTAGCCTAGTTACAGCTCTCACTTAGAAAAAGGCTTGCTATTATCTCTACATTTGCTATCACACAGGAACATACATTGATGTTCAGCCCTCTATAATTCCTCTAATAATCACGTCGCGTCCGAGTTGCTCGACGCTGTATTCCGCAAAGCTGCATTCGCTATTCAGGTACTGCTGTCCCGCCACGAGTTCATGCGGGCCTCCGCAGATGTAGGGTGTCATCACCTGCACCCATTCCTGCACGCAATTATTATTCAACAGCTCTTGCAGTAGCTTTCCACCACATTCCAGCATCAGTTGCACAATGCCATAGTCCTCATAGAGCTGGCGCATGAAGGCTGGCCAGTCTTCCACTTTCTCAAATACGAGGGTTCTCTCCTGCTGTTCATCGCAGAAAATCTGGCTTTCCTGCGCCAATGTCTTCTTATCGCGCGTGACAACGATGCGCCATGGGCATTTCTTCCTAGTGGAGATTTCTCTAAGGGGCTCTCTAATAGTCAATGCTGGGTTGTCCCTCCTGAGGGTTTCGCCCCCAATGAGGATGGCATCGCTTTCTGCACGGAGTTGATGAGCATAGCGTAAGGCCTCTTTTCCGCTGAGCCACGGTGTGTCACGTCTGCTCATACGTGCGTCCAAGCTGGTGGCTAGCTTTGCCACCACCCAAGGACGCTTCATACGCTGAGCATAGGCCCAAGGGCGCAAGAGGGCTTCACATTCTCTCTCTAGGACGCCTGAGACTACCTCTATGCCCTGTGCCTCCAAAAGACTCTTTGCACGCCCTTGATGACGGCAATCTGGGTCAGCACAGGCATAGACAACGCGGGTGATGCCTTCTTCTATGATGGCATCGGTGCAGGGTGGGGTTCTACCATGACTGCTGCAAGGCTCTAATGTCACGTAGATGCAAGAACCTGCGAGCAAGTGACCATGTCCCGCTGCCTTAGCAGCTGCTATGGCGCGGCGCTCTGCATGTGCCTCTCCTGCACATTCATGATAGCTAGCTGCGATGATTTGCATTTTTCCATCCAGCATGGCCATGATAGCTGCACCAACAGGTGGATTAGGACTGGTGAGCCCTAGCCCCAGACGCGCTTGCTCCAAGGCAAGCTGCATCCCCATGTAATCCTGATTCTTTGCTTTGCTAGTCATAGCTACTTGTGAGAGCCTTTTAATAGACTATATAATATATATTTATAAATTCTTCTTCTTATGCTATGTGAATAAGTGAGTAAGTCTTGTAGTATTCTTAATACTAATATAATAGATAAAGCGGCTCTGTGAATAGTCATGTGAGAAAGTCATGAAAAATGTGGATAAGAAAGTTATGCACACAGTCATTCACACTTATTCACGACTTATTCACCATGTGATGTGAATAAGTCTGTAATACTTTTATTCAAAGGGATTTACTTGGCTATCCTTATAGGTATTATAGAAAAAGTAGAAGGGTGCCATGAGAGGAATGGCGACATTGTACACGACAGTACCAGGTGTATCGACGAAGACCAAGGTAGTGCCTGCCAGTATCTTGGTGGGTATGCTGGTTTTTCCCTTTACTTCGTTGAAGGTGATACGTGCTGGGCCCTTTCCTGTGACGATTTCTGCTCTGACGGGGTAGGCAGTGGCATAGCGGGAGATACTATCACGGGGACGCGCGTCATTGAGCTGCATTTCCTTTGCAAGAATGCGGGGCTCTGCGTAGCCATTGGCATCACGTAGGGATAAGGCGGTGCCGTAGGATATCTCTAGGTAGGCAGTGCCACGGTTTTCCCCAACGCGCACGAGGGTGGGCTCTTGTGCGTCCAAGAAGACGGTATCATAGACGATGGGGTAGGAGAGGCGCAGGTGGTATTTTTCCCCCTTGAGGTACCATTTGCCGTTGCTGTAGTAGACATGCTTGGGGTCAGATACCTCAAAGCCTTCGTAGTAGTTGCCCAGCTGTTCGACATTCTTGTGTACCTGCATGTAGGCGCAGGAGGAAAAGAATGAGAGCGTGACCAGTGTCGCTACGGTGCTAGAAATGACTCGGAACATGGGTAGGAGGATGGATTAACGCGATCCAAAGAGTCCGCTAAAGGGGTTTTTGCCGCCGCCTTTGCCGCCCTTGCCACCGCCGCCTAGACCGGGGGGTAACTTGGGCATACCCTTGCCGCCACCGCCCATGAGGGCAGAGAGATCGGGCATGCCTTCGGGCATCTGGGACATGTCAGGCATACCGGGCATGCCAGCTGCACCACCCTTGCCTCCGCCCATGTTTTTCATGGCCTTCATCATGTTGCCCATTTTGCCCTTGCCGCTCATCATAGATTTCATGTCTTTGAAGTTTTTGATGAGGCGGTTGACTTCTACCTCGCTTCTGCCAGAGCCACGGGATATGCGGCGGCGGCGTGCGGGGATGAGGAGCTTGACATTATTGCGCTCTGCGGGGGTCATGGAGAGGATGATGGCCTCCATGTGCTTCATTTTCTTGGCATCAAGGGCGCCTTCTGGTATCTGCTTGCGCAGCTTGCCAAAGCCAGGGAGTAGCTTTAAGAGACCCTCGAGAGGGCCGAGGCTTTGCATCATGCGCATTTGGCTGAGAAAGTCGTTGAAGTTGAATTCCCCGCTCATCATGCGGTTCATGGCGTTCATGGCGGACTTTTCATCAATGTTCTGAGCGGCCTTTTCTACAAGACCGACGATGTCACCCATGCCGAGAATACGGTCTGCCATGCGCTGGGGAACAAAGTTGGTGAGCATGTCGAGCTTTTCGCCCTCGCCGATGAACTTGATGGGCTTGCCGGTGACAGCACGCATGGAGAGTGCCGCACCACCGCGGGCATCACCATCTAGCTTTGTCAAAATGATGCCAGTGAGGCCAACTGCCTCATCGAATTTTTGTGCAACGCGCACCGCCTGTTGACCAGTAGCAGCGTCAGCAACGAGGAGGGCTTCCTTGGGTTGGACAAATTTGGCCAGTTTTTTGAGCTCATTGATGAGCACGTTATCCACTTCCTGACGGCCTGCGGTGTCAAAGATGATGACATCATGCGGCAGGGTGGCTGCCCAGCGTTGGGCATCCTTTGCCACGGTGATGACGTCCTTTTCCGAGGCATGGGGTGTGTAGATGGGGACATCTATTTGCTTTGCCAGTGTTGCTAGCTGGTCAATGGCTGCGGGACGTATGAGGTCACAGGCGACAAGCAGAGGTTGCTTGCCTTCTGCTTTGAGGCGACGTGCTAGCTTTGCACTGGTTGTTGTCTTACCAGCACCGTTGAGGCCGACAATGAGTATGTGTGCAGGTGGGCTGAGGTCTAGTTCCTCCGCCTCTCCGCCCAAGAGCTCGGTGAGCTTGTCTTGGAATATCTTGACTATCTGCTCCCCAGGTTTAACGGCCTTGAGCACCTTGGCACCCATGGCTTCTTCCTTGACGTGGGCGATGAACTCACGCGCCACACTGTACTCCACATCCGCATCTAGCAGAGCCATGCGAATATCGCGCATGGCTTCGGCTATATTCGACTCTGAAATCCTACCCACCCCGCGCAACTTGCGAAAGGTGTCATCTAACTTGTCCGATAAAAGGGAAAACAACATAATAAAATAATAGTAAAAGTAATAAAATCAATCTGCGAGTCGCTCCATCAGTTGCTCATAGGCCGCCATGCCCAGTGCTTCTGGGTTAGCAGCGGAGCCACGTTGGGAGATACGTACGGGGATGCCTTGCTTGGTAAAATAAATGGCGCGGAAGAGCATGGTGCTTCCTGTCAGCTCTGCATAACCACCTACAGGGACAGAGCAGTCTGCCTTTAGGTGGTCGAGGAAACTGCGTTCGCAACGCACACAGAACTCTGTGCGTGCGTCGTTGATGGCAGAGAGCAGCTTTTTGATTTTTTTATCACCGCGGCGTATTTCCACGGCGACAGCCCCCTGACCTAGGGCGGGCATGAAGGAGTTAATAGAGAGGTTCACGCAGATGAGGCTTTGTCCCTCTATGTTGATGATGGGTTGCGTGAGGCCGAGGCGGTTGAGCCCCGCGCGTGCGAGGATGATAGCAGAGAGTTCTTCGCTTTCCGCTAGCTTTTTGAGACGAGTGTTGACATTACCACGTATGGGGACACAGCGTGCTGTGCCTCCCCAGTAGCAGTTGGCCATCTCGACACGGCGTGTGCTGCTAGTACCGATGACTAGACGCTGCATGTCGGCACCTGCCTTGATGATGAGCACATCACATATTTCCTCGCGAGGCAGGACAGCGGCTATTTCAAAGCGATCATCCAGTGTGCCAGGCATATCCTTGAGGCTGTGGACAGCTGCGTCCACCTCGCCCGCTGCGAGGGCGTCCTCTAGGGCGGCGATGAAGACCCCCTTATCCTGAGTCTGCGTGGCGCGATTGACCTCACAGAGGGGGATATCTTGGCGTAGGTCGCCAGCCGTCTTGATGATAGAGCGCGAGCAGCTGAGAAAGGCATCCTGCTTTTGCAGGGCCTGCTCTACTAGCTGGGTCTGTCGTAGGGCTAACTCACTACCGCGAGTGCCTAGAGTGATGTGATTGCTCATGATTCTATTGTAGCAAAAACTGCCTGCCAAAGCAAGCCCCCTGTGTGCTAGCACGCAGGGGGCTCAAGGAGATTAATATTCGTAATCCGCGTAGAACTGGAACTGCATCCCTTCGTCAATGGCATTATTCGTCTCAATGGGGAAGGCAATGTCAGCCGCTAGCGGGCCCATGGGTAGGTTCATACGAACACCTATACCAATGTCCGCTGCCCAGAGCTCTGGCTTGAAGTCTCCGCTACCAGCATGCACAAAGCCAAAGTCCATAAAGGCCGCCATGCGAATGGTTTCAACAATAGGTACGGTCATTTCCAACTGCATGAAGAAGGAACTCTTACCACCAATGGTCTCATCACCAGCAATCAGAGGATCAACAATACCCACGTCCCTGTAGCGGAAGCCACGCAAATCTTGAGGGCCACCGAGGTAGAGGCTTTCAAAGATGGGTACAGTCTCATCGCTATTAATAGTATCAACCGTTTGCATGTTGAACTTTACGCTAAAGATGGTATCCCAGAAGCTATTATAGAAGTAAGAACCCTCTGCACCAACAGCGACGGTTTGCACTGTACTACCAGGGCCGCTGTAGCCCACGTTTGCGCGGAAATGTCCACCAGAACGCGGTGTGATGATGGCATCACGCGTGTCGTAGGTGTAGGATAGGCTCAGATGGCTGCGGTTGAAGGTGCCAGTGTTTTCTTGATAGTAGCTAGGAGCACTACCCGATGGGTCAAGATCGTAACGCTCTATGCGGTATTCCGCCTTGATAGAGGAAGCGGGGCTCAGCGCGTGGCGCAGGGAGACAGAGTAACCAAAGTTCTTTTGCTGGTAGTAATCACTCAAGTAGTCAGAGCTGCTGAAATAGACCTCATTACCAAAGGCCAACTTGCGATCCAAGAACCAAGGTTCTAGCAAGAAAATCGAGGCTGTTTGGTAGTCTGTACCAATATTAGCTGCCAGTGTTAAACGTTGACCACCACCGACAAAGACACCATTGAGGAAGCCTCGTACATCAAAGTTGGACTGCGTTACATTGACAAAGAAAGCCAGATTGGAGGAAGTGGAGAAAGACACACCAAAGCGCAGGTCGCCTGTGCGGCGCTCTCGCAGGGTGACATTCACGTCGCGGTAACCAGCTGTTGAGGACGCGCTTTGAGCTAGTTGAACATTGTCGAAGTAGCCGAGGTTGCGCAGACGGGCGCGGGCTGTTTCCAAGTCAACAGAGTTGAGAGGCTCACCGGGCTTGATGGGGATTTCGCGAAGAATAACGTGGTGACGAGTCGTCGTATTGCCACGAATATTGACACGTCCTACGCGGTAGGAACCACCCTCAGTGATAGCGTACTTGATATTGATGAGGCGTACACCCTCATCATCCACGCCTACCTCTGTGATATCGGGACGGATCATCGCATCGGCGTGACCCTTAGAGCCGTAGTAATCGCGTACCATAGTAATATCATCTGCCACCTTTTTCAGGGAGTAGATATCACCCTTAATCATGCTTAGAGCTGGCTCCAACTCGTCATGAGTGAAAATCTTGTTGCCATCAAAGCTCACCTGATTGATGCGGTAGCGGGGACCCTCATCAATATGGACTGTAAGGCGTATTTTTTGATGATCCTCAGTACCATAATTGGCCTGATCTACCTTGGTGACGCGGGCACGCAGGTAACCAAAGTTGCGGTAATGGTCAACAATGGCCGTTAGGTCATCCTCCATCTGATTACGATTGATACGACCAGAACCTGTCCAGAAGAAGAAAGCACCCTTTTCCTGTGTCTTCATCACCTGTTGCAGCTGTGCGGAGTCAAATTGCGTGTTACCTACAAACTCTACATCAACTAACTCCACGCGCTTTCCTTCTTCAATATGGAAAACAATATCGCGATAACCGCCCTTTGCGGCCGATGGTTGTTCTGTCCAAGTTACCTTGGTATCGGGGAAGCGTGCTTCATAGTAGTACGTTAAGATTGCCTCACGTGCAGCCGCAAGATCCCTGTCATGAATCATCTTGCCAGAGGCGAGGATGGGTGTTCTATGCTTTGTATCATCCGTCACCACCTCCATGAGGTCGTAATTATCAAAGAAAGTATTACCTTGGAAAGCTATACCCGCCAGAGTAGCAGCAGAACGCACCTCAAAGAGAACATTGACACTATCGCCGTTGGGAGTCACTACTAGAATCGTATCGGGAGAAACAAGCCCCTTTTCTACTAGACGCTCAATATCCTCATTGGCGCGGGTAGCGGAGTATTTCATACCCTTTTTGGTAGAGATAATATCCAAGAGTCGCTCCATGGGGATATTTTTTGCTTTTGATAGGTAGCGCACCTGCACATTGCTGATGGATTTACCCTCGTAGGCCATCTCATTGGTAAGAATACCTGTATCACCAGATAGCTCATCATTAAGTTGGTTGTCAGAGCGCAGTGCGGGGTCAGAGATTCTGGGGTCAAAGCGAGTTTGAGTTGCCTTTTTTTTAGCCTCCTCTTGGGCAAGTTTTTGAGCTTCGATGATAGCGGCATCTCTTGATTTTTCTTCATTTTGCATAGCGCGGATGAAGGGGTCATCAGAAAGCTCTTGAGCAAGCGAAGAAGTTGCTAAAAGTGGGAGAGACGCAAGGGAAAGAAGTGCGGCTCTGCGTGATAAAAACGGATTTGACATAGCTTCATCACAGTATACAGTATGGGTTTTAATGGGTCAAGCACTACTATTTGTATTTTTTGTATAAAATCCCGCCTTGATTATGTAGAGGGGACCTTGCAAAATTAGTATGAGAAAAATGTTGATGTAGAAATCAAGCGTTGCAGCATGC
>CAYJON010000112.1:0-7370 GCA_964371795.1 uncultured Akkermansia sp.
TGAACGCAAGCGCAGGGCGACGCTTGCTTGCATAAAAAACGCTTTCCCACATTTTTAGCTTGTATAAATCGCCCCAATCGTTATAGTGATAAGGTATGTAGAGCGTGACCCCCGTTGCGCATCAGCACTAACAACACATAAGAACGAATAGAATAACACACATATGGCCAATTTAAATAAAGTCATGCTGATAGGCAACCTCACTGCCGACCCCGAACTACGCCACACCCCCCGTGGCACATCCGTTACAGAACTACGCCTCGCTGTCAACCGCCACACAACCGGTCAAGAGGGCGAACGTCGCGAAGAAACTACCTTCCTCGATGTCACCTGCTGGGGGCGTCTCGGAGAGATTGCCGCTTCCTACCTCCAAAAGGGTCGCCCTGTCTTCATCGAGGGCCGCCTCCAAATGGATAGCTGGGAAGATAAGCAAACAGGTCAAAAACGCAGCCGTATCCGTATCATCGCAGAAAATATGCAGCTGCTAGGCTCTCGCGATGGCGCAGCCCCCAATGGCGGCGGTGGTAACGGTGGCGGTGGCTATCGCCAAAATAATTCCTCCTATAATAATAACGGAGGCGGTGGCTACAATAATAACGGAGGCGGTTATAATAACAACCAAGGCGGTGGTTACAACAACGGTGGCGGTAATTATTCCCAAGCCCCCGATCAGGGTTACCAACAACCCTCTGCTCCAGCCCCCCGTCCCATGCCCGCCGAGGATGATGACGATATCCCATTTTAATGAGAGGGCTTGTTAATCAAGCTTGTTAATCAAAAAGCGTCAGGAGTTAATCTCTCTCTGACGCTTTTTCCATTTTATTCTCCTGTGCGTTTTATCTCGGGTAGCGGTGGTGTCAGCGGTGCTGGCAATGGCACGCTAGGGATGTCCATGGGCTGAAAGGACTTTTTCTGCCTGTGGTGCTCTCTCTGATGTTCTATCCACTCCAGTTCCTCTGGGCTGTATAGCTTCCACTTGTGGCGTATAGGGAAAAAGCAGATGAGTAGATAGGAGTTAAATATGAAAAATAATCCCAAGACGTAGCCAAGTGCCTCTGGGTATTGCGCAAGGAGGGGTATCTTCTTCGCCAGAGGTAGTTCTACGAGTGGGTAGCAAATTCTACTGAGTCCCAACCATAGGGCGTAGTTGATGATGACAATAAGCAGCGTCAATCTTCTCTTATATGCAAAGAGTCCACAGAATATCAGCAGGGCTATGGTTAGGTAGTGCGCTGATTCATAAAGGTGGATGGATTCCTTGAGGTGCTGTAGGTGGGCTTGCTGACTAACGGGGTAGGATACGAGGTAGCCGATGAGTCCCGCATGGGAACCCATGATTAAGATGAAAATAACAAAGAAGGTGGCAAAGAGCATGTTCCACCCCATCCACGCATAACGCCCCATGGCTGGTAGTGCCAGTAAAAGGGAAATGATGACGATGTAGGGGTACTCCACGAGGTTGTCGCGCAGATGGTAGGAAAACGCTCTGCGCCACAGCTCGCTCAAAGTCTGTGCGGGACTACCTGCTGCGCAGGCTTCAACCAGCCAGCAGATGATAAAAAAGACGATGAAATGGAGGACAAATTTTCTCACAGGGTGGAGAGAATTTTTTGCAGTCCTTTGTCACCAAATCCATTGGCCTCATTGAGGCGGTCGCGCTCTGCTAGTATTTTGAGTCGCAGGGGCTCCCAGCCTTCGCGGAAGGGGGTCTGGATGTGGAGCATGTCTTCGCGTGTCAGGTAGCCACCACGCTGCGCGCCAAGTTCGGCATCCAGCTGGTTGCGCAGTTTTTCTTGCTCGGTGACGCCCTCGGCTGCTGCCTTGGCGCTTTCTGCATCTTTGGCAGAGTGGAGCAGTTCATAGATGCGCTTGTTGACGTTAAAGCGGTCTTGGACGAGTTTGGCGATTTTGTCGCGATGCTTGAGGCGATCTGCCTCTGTGGGTATGCCAAAGCAGATGGTATCCAGCTTTGCGCTATGTGGACCTAGTTTGCCGCGCAGGGCGTTGATGCGCACCAGTATGCTTCGCATGTCGGGGAGGGCAGCGCGAACCATTGCAGCAGAGGCGGGTTCTCCATCAGAGCTGCATCGGGCTTTTTGCTCCATGGCCTTATTGAGCTCTGCTATGCGGTCTTCGAGTATAGCGATGTCATCAAGGCTGGGTTGCTCTGGCATGTCTTCTATGACCTGCAAGAGGGATTGAAGGGCGTATCTTTCTCCATCAATGGCGGTTTTGAGCTGCATTTGGCTCAGTGAGCCCCCGCCCTGCACGAGGGTGGGGAGGTTGCCAATTTGAGCAGATGCGCCCAGTGCACTGAGGCTGAGGATGATTAATGATGTTTTCATTGTTGATATAGGGGGGGGGTGGATGGGATTATTTTGCCTTCATGATATCATCCAAGGGGATGCGCATGAAGGATATGCCAAAGTTGCGACCCTGTGCGGAGTGGCTTTGGGAGGATTCATAGAAGACGCCAACGGTGTTCTCATCAATGAGGGCGAGGCTGGAGTAGCCAGCACCATCGCGGCTGTCGTATTCATAGCCTTCGCTCCATGTCTTGCCTCCGTCAGTGGAGTAGCGTATGGTCATCTTCTTGCGGCTGTTAAATTTTGGGTTGGAGAAGAGGAGGACGCGACCGTACTTCTTTGTGTTGATGGAGATGAGGGAGGCTTGGCATACGGGTTCTTGGAGGGCTTTGAGGTTGCTCTCGTGGGCTGTCCATGTCTTGCCTAGGTCCTTGGTGATAAAGACGGCTCTCTTGCCGCTGCGTGCCTCATCACGTGCGTTAATCATGATGCTACCGTCTTCTAGTTGAACGACTTGACTTTCCGAGGTGGCGCGGGGGACACCTGTGCCGTAGACCCAGTTCTTGCCTCCATCTTTGGAGTAGCATATGGTGGACATGCAGCGGGTGGGGGCTCCGTTCTGCCAGATTTGCGCGGGGAAGACGATAGTGCCGTCCTTGAGGGTGATGCCACTACCAGGGCCTGCTAAGATGCAGGTCCACTCGTCACGCTTGATTTGCTTGGTGGGGTTCACGTAGTCGCGTGTCCATGTCTTGCCCTCATCGTCGCTGTAGGTCATGTACCATTGCCCCGTGGTCTTGGGGTCATTGCCCGCCTTGGAGACATTGAGAGAGGCTCCACCTGCAAAGTGTGTCCCCAAGCCCTGTATCCAGATGCGCCCACTGTGGTCTTGGAGGATGCAGGGGTCACCCACACCATTGGCTGTACCAGGGCCTATGTCGAGAACGATTTCATTGTCTGTCCATGTCAGACCACCGTCTTCAGAGCGCACAACGGACACGTCAATATCGGCACAGAGGTCACCAGCGTGGTGGTAGCGTGCGTCATAAGTACCTACTAGATTGCCCTTTTTGGTGGTGATGAGACCGGGGATGCGGAAGCACTTGCTGGCTCTCACACTGCCATCGCGCTGCTTCACCTTGTCACCGCCACTGGCGACGAGGTAGCCTACGTTCTGGGTGATGGGGGCTTTTGCCTTGAAAGATTGCTTTTGGGCAGTGCAGGAGATATCCGAGAAGGTCACCTCCTCACCTACCTTGGCATTGGGGGAAAGGCGGGCATCCAGCCAGAGGAAGTTTTCGCCAGCTGTGACGGGGATGCCATCGTTGAAGCTGATATTGCCCTGTGCATCGGGTTTTGCCGTTGCGAGGGGGGCTGCTCCGTAGAAATCATAGCCCTGTGCATTGCTGCTGCGTAGTGCCACGGATTCAATGGCGGAGGCAGGGCTCACGCGCAGTTTCAGGTTATTAATCGCACCTCCCTCTGCGCCCTGTGTATCGAGCTTCAGACGCACGACGGCGTTGACCTCGGCGCGCTTCATCATGGGATACTCACCGGGGTCTTCGATGGAGATATTGTTGATTGTCATCTTGCCGATGTGCAGCGTCACATCATCAATGATGAGACCACCGCCTTCTGCCGTGTTGCTGTGAAAGAGAATCTTGCTTGTCCCCTTGGGTAGCTTCAAGCTGTACTGCTTGTTAAAACTGCCTACACCTTGATTGGTTTCCTTGGCCATCTGCGTGCGCTTGCCCGTGGCATCTTCGGCATAAATGGTCACCTCAAAGGGGCCGCGGGATGTCCAACGCTCTGTCCACAGTTGGAACAGTGCCTCCTTTTGCAGGGGCTGGGAAAGCTGTATTGCCACCTGCTTGTCCGCACCTCCTATGAGGCGTAAAGCCTGCTTGCCAGTGCGTGCCTTGTTGATGATTTCAGCATGACCTGCGGCAGCATTGATTGTTCCGTAGCTGCTATCAAGGGTTTGAAAAGCTCCTTTTGTTTGACTCTCAAAGCTTTCGGTGGCGACAGCAATGCTAGATGAAATAGTTAATATTGTAGAAAGTAATTTCATTTCTAGCTCAGAATATCAGAATATAGGGCTAAGTCAAGAACGGCTTATTTTGTGACAAGAAAAGTGACAAAAAAAACACAGTTAAAATCTTGACATTTTTCGCTCGGAGGAGTAGCCTTTTAGATGATTTTTAAATAGATGGCGACTTCTAATTGCCATACAAATTCATACACTAAAAACACATGAATACAAAAACAAAAGATAAGTACGTTTATCACTTCGGCAGTGCTGCTGTAGATGGTGATGGAAGCATGAAACCACTACTGGGTGGTAAGGGCGCAAACCTTGCAGAAATGGCACGCATCGGGCTGCCAGTGCCTCCAGGCTTCACAATAACAACAGAGGTCTGCACCTATTATTATGAAAATGAACTCAGCTACCCCTCCTGCCTTGATGAGCAGATAAAGGAAGGGGTTGCTATGATGGAAAAGCAGCTTTCTGCCCGTCTCGGCTCTACTGATGCCAAGCCCCTCTTGCTCTCTGTGCGCTCTGGCTCTCGCGAATCCATGCCCGGCATGATGGACACCATCCTCAACCTCGGTCTCAATGATGAGACGGTGGAGGCTCTTGCCCGCGCGACAGACAATCCACGCTTTGCATGGGACTGCTACCGCCGCTTTGTCCAGATGTACGGAGACGTGGTCATGGGTGTGCAAAAGAATGAAAACGAAGACCATGAGCCCTTTGAAGCCATCATCTCCGAATTGAAGCAAGAACGCTACCAAGGCGACATCGCCGACTCCGAGCTCACCGTTGACGACCTCAAAGAGCTGGTCGCACGATTCAAGAAAATTGTCCTCCGCAAGACCGCAAAAACCTTCCCCACCGATCCATGGGAACAGTTGAAGGGCTCTATAGCCGCTGTGTTCAATTCATGGAACAACGACCGCGCCATTGTCTACCGTCAAAAGTACGGCATACCTAGCGAATGGGGAACAGCTGTCAATGTCCAAGCCATGGTCTTTGGTAATACCTCCGAGGCCTCTGGATCTGGCGTAGCCTTTACCCGCAACCCCGCTAGCGGTGAGAATGAATTCTACGGAGAATTCCTCATGAACGCGCAGGGCGAAGACGTGGTAGCAGGTGTTCGTACGCCCTCACCCGTGGCTCAGCTAGCAGAGGTCATGCCTGCTGCCTATGATGAGCTGCAAAAAATCCGCGGCATACTGGAAGGTCACTTCCATGATATGCAGGACTTTGAGTTCACGATTGAAGAGAAAAAAGTCTACATGCTGCAAACACGTAATGGCAAGCGCACTGGTATGGCAGCCTTCCGCATTGCCTGCGATATGGAAAAAAATGGTCTCATCGACTGGCAGACAGCGGTGAAGCGCATCCCAGCCGATCAGGTAGACCAGCTGCTTGCACCCGTCTTTAACCCAGAAGCCATCAAGACAGCCAACTGCATCGCCACAGGCCTACCCGCTGGACCAGGTGCAGCCTCGGGGCGCATCTACTTTAACGCGAGCCGTTGCGAAGAAGCCGCCAAGCGCGGTGAAAAAGTCCTTCTCGTCCGTCTTGAAACTTCTCCAGAGGACTTGCGCGGTATGATTGCCTCTGATGGTATCCTCACCGCTCGCGGTGGTGTATCCAGCCACGCAGCTCTCGTCGCCCGCCAGATGGGCAAGGTCTGCGTCTGCGGTGCAGAAGCTCTCTACATCAACTACAGCGCACGTACCATGCGTGTGGATGGCGTCCTCTACAAGGAAGGTGAATACATCTCCATTGATGGTACATCGGGCAAGGTATACGCGGGCAAGGTGGGCACCTCCCCCTCCGAGATTATCCAAGTACTCATTGACAAGAGCCTCCCAGCAGGGCAGAGCAGCGTCTATCAGGACTTTGCCAAGGTCATGGACTGGTGCCAACAGGCGACAAAGCTTGCTGTCCGCACCAACGCTGACTCCCCCTCACAGGCAGTCAACGCTATTGCCTTTGGCGCGACAGGTATTGGTCTTTGCCGCACAGAGCACATGTTCTTTAACGGCAATCGTATTGACTTTGTTCGTCAGATGATTCTCTCTGAGGACAAGGAAGAGCGACAGAAGGCATTGGAAAAGCTTCTCCCCTTCCAAAAGGGCGACTTCAAGGGTATCTTCAAGGCACTGCAAGGACTACCAGCCACCATTCGTCTGCTGGACCCTCCTTTGCATGAATTCCTCCCCCACTCCAAGGATCAGCAAAATGACCTATCGGGCAAGATTGATGTGCCTGTAGAGGTCATCATGCGCCGTGTGAATGAGCTGGAAGAAGCCAACCCCATGCTCGGCCACCGTGGTTGCCGTCTGGGCACAGCCTACCCAGAAATCACAGCCATGCAGGCACGCGCCATCATTGAAGCTGCCATCGAAGTATCCGAAGAAGAGGGTATTGAGGTGAAGGCAGAGATTATGGTACCTCTAGTTGCCTTCAAGAAGGAACTCGACCTGCAGAAGTCCATCATCGACAGCGTTGCCAAGAAGGTCTTTGCGGAAAAGGGACGCAGCATCAGCTATCAGGTAGGCACCATGATAGAAATCCCACGTGCCTGTGTCACCGCTGATGAGATCGCGCAGAGCGCGGCCTTCTTCTCCTTCGGTACGAATGACTTGACCCAGACGGGTCTGGGCATGAGCCGTGATGACTCGGGAAGCTTCCTTCCCACCTATCAGGACAGGGAAATCATCAAGAGCAACGTCTTCTCCTCCATTGACCAAGGCGGCGTAGGCAAACTCATGGAAATAGCTGTCAAGCTGGGTAGGGAAACTGATCCCAAGCTGAAGCTGGGCATCTGTGGTGAACATGGTGGTGACCCTGAATCGGTGAAATTCTGTCACCGTTTGGGACTGGACTATGTTTCCTGCTCACCCTACCGCGTGCCAACAGCGAGAATCGCTGCGGCACAGGCAGCCCTGAGCTGAAGGGAAGTCAATAGATGACAATTTGAACCCACGCGCGCGGTGAACCTCGCGCGTGGGTTCGGTTGCTTTTTGTCAGGGTGGTGCAAAAAACAT
>CAYJON010000113.1:0-7365 GCA_964371795.1 uncultured Akkermansia sp.
TCTAGTGCATTCTTTGCTAAGTCAAGCAGAAAACGAATTGCGAGAACTTCCCTAGCCGGTTCTGAAAAAATGCTCGTCTTATTGTATTCAATATGCTATAGTTCATCTGCTACATGGATTCAAAAACTTCAACTTTTTTCAAACGCACGTTTAGTACAGTCATCCTTCTTGGCTTGCTTGGTGGTGCGGTCGCGCTCAATCAATTTTGGGGCTATGCTATTCTTATTGCTATTTTGAGCAATCTGACAAGCTATGAATGGTATCATATGCAAAAGGAGCAGATGAGCCCTAGCAATCGCCTCATAGCCTTGTTTGCGGGTCTGCTCTACCCTTGGCTTCTGGCATGGGTGAGCTACCAGAACCCTGGTAATCACGCACCCGTTGTCCACACGATAATAGGCTCACTGGTTGCCTATGGCATCCTTGTCTTTGTCAAGGAGGTGCTCAGCATGGACTATGCGCAGAAAAATGGCACTCAGGCGGTCTCAGAGATTAGCAAGATGCTGCTCGCCTTTATCTACCCTGTATGGCTCTTTTGCTTTGCTTACCTCTTCTTGCTAGGTGGAGATGCGGATATCAAGATGCTTTTACTGTTGATTTTGGTGACAAAGCTTAGCGATATTTTTGCCTACGTTTCTGGCGTATTGCTGGGCAGACGTTTTATCAAAAGACCCTTTAGCCCCACGGTTTCGCCCAAGAAGTCTTGGGAGGGTATCATTGGCTCTTTCATACTGACAGCGGTAGCATGCTTTTTCCTCGCTGATGCCCTCATAGGACTAGCACCTTGCAATCTCGGTTACCTCATCTATGGCTACCCCTTTATTTTCTTCTTCTCTGTGATGGGTGATTTGGCGGGCTCTCTGATAAAGCGCGGTTTGATGGTCAAGGATAGTGGTTCTCTACTACCAGGTATAGGTGGCATTTTTGATTTGATTGATTCCCCTGCCTTTACTGTTTCCCTATACTTGCTTGCAGTTAGTATCTTTATATAGGCGACATGGAGAAGATTCCTCTCTTGCTCAACCCCGAAGCGGGTAGTTTCACCAGCTCTGGCCTCAAAAATTGGCTGGCGCAGCATGAGGCAGAATTTGACTTCATCTACCCAAAGAGCCCAGAGCATCTACGCGAGACAGCAGCAGATCTCGCCCAGTCGGGTCAAGCCATTGTCGCGGTAGCAGGTGGTGACGGTACACTGATGCAGGCAGCGCATGGTCTGATGGGTAGCGACTGCGCCATGGCAGTGATTCCCTCGGGATCTATGAATGTCTTTGCCCGTGAAATAGGGCTAGGCTCGCGACGCTTTGACCGCGCCTTGGAAGCCATGCGCAGCGGCCTTACGCAGCAGATTGATATTTTCAAAATCAACAATCAGCCCTTCATTCAATTAGCAGGCTTTGGGTTGGACGCGCGTGTGGTCAAGCGAGTCACTCCGCGCATGAAAAAATGGCTTGGCGCACCAATTGCTCACATTATTTCAGCCATCAAGGTGACACGCGAGCACTGCCCCCATCTCACCGTTACTCTTCCTTCTGGTGAGCAATTAGAGGGCAATCAAGTACTGCTCGGCAATGGAAAAAAATACGGCGGTGCAGCCCTACTCTTCTCCCATGCCCAACTTGATGATCAAAAACTGGACATGGCTGTCATCGACCACCAGTGGTCAGGCGTTTTCTTCGAGATGATGCGCTCTATGATATTGGGCGGAGCACGCCCCAGCAACGTCAGCGATTTTACAGAACTACGTCAACTAGAAAGCTGTACCATAAGTAGCGATGAAAAGTTTGCCTACCAATTAGACGGAGACTACGCGGGTACTATATACCCCGGAGAGCAGGCCGTCATCACCCGCTCCAATCGCTCTCTAAAAGTCTGTGTGCTGCCAAGCACGCCCGCCATGCAGCCACAGGAAACTGTCTTTGGTAACCTGTGGGACTACATGCGCGAGCTCATTGGCCGCAGCAAGTGTTGACTGGACTAACTAGTCCAGTCAAGTACAACCTTGGCAGAATCACCGGAAATCATGGCTTCAAAGCCCTTCTTGAAGTCGGTGTAGTGGAGGCGATGGGTGATCATGGGACTCATATCCAGACCAGAAAGCACCATGGCTTGCATTTTCTGCCATGTGGAGAACATTTCGCGACCGTAGATGCCCTTGAGGAACATGCCTTTCATGATAACAGTGTTCCAATCAATAGCAGCACCCTTTGGCATGATACCAAGCAGGGAGACCTTACCACCACATGTGGAATACTTGATGATGCTATCAAGGCTGGAGGGAACGCCGCTCATTTCCAAGCTGACATCAAAGCCCTCTACCAGACCCAGCTTTTCCATAGCCTCATCCAGTGATTGATGCTTCACGTTAATGGTAACGTCAGCACCCATGCGGCGTGCCAATTCCAGCTTGGAATCAACAATATCAGTAATGGTAACGCTGCGCGCGCCTACTTTTTTGCACACGGCGGCAGCCATGATGCCGATAGGACCAGCACCTGTGATAAGCACGTCCTCGCCAATCAAATCCCATGACAGTGCCGTATGTGTTGCATTGCCAAAGGCATCAAAGAAGGAGGCAATGTCGGGGTCAATGCTGGGATGCAGCTTGATAACATTGGTAGCGGGGATGCTGAGGTACTCTGCAAAGCTACCAGGGCGGTTCACGCCTACGCCCTTTGTATGGGGGCAGAGGTGCAGCAAACCGCGCTGACAGTTACGGCAGGCGTAGCATACCAGATGCCCCTCACCTGTCACGTAGTCACCAGGTTTAAAGTTTTTTACCGAAGCACCGACTCGCTCTACAATACCGCAGTACTCATGACCGACCTGCATGCCGACGGGTATGGTCCTTTGTGACCATTCATCCCACTTCCAGATATGAACATCTGTGCCACAAATGGCTGTTTTCTGAATACGGATGAGAACATCGTTCTCGCCTACCTCTGGCATGGGGATATCCATCAACTCCAAGCCAGGTCCTGCGTGCGTCTTAACTAAAGCCT
This sequence comes from uncultured Akkermansia sp., assembly GCA_964371795.1. GTDB lineage: Bacteria > Verrucomicrobiota > Verrucomicrobiia > Verrucomicrobiales > Akkermansiaceae > Akkermansia. The sequence continues at coordinate 3,000 of CAYJON010000113.1, forward strand.
TCATTGGGGTGAAGTATAACGAGAGCGCAGGTACTTTTCAAGCACTAAGATGTAAAAATTTTCCTCCCCCAGCACAGCAGAACAAAGAGGACAATGACCCCGCCTGCGGTAGAAATATCAAAGAAATGCCCCCTCATCATCAGCCATCGCGCCAAGCCCTCTACTCCAAGCAATAATATCATACCTACTGCCGTTATAGTCAAGATAGAGCGACGGCGCAGTAGTCGCCAGAGTAGGAGGAAGAGCAAGGCTGCCACGTAGGCGGCTGATGAGTAGTAGACGCTACTGAGATGGGTGAGGAAAAAGTACTTCGTATCCAGCACCTCCACAACATCGTCTTTTTGCTGATGAGAACCCAGCAGCAGGGAAAGGGTAGCCGCCTTGTTGGCAAGTACCGCTGGCTCTTTTTCTGCGTGCTCTAACTCATGCTCCACAAAAAAGTGGCTAGGCACCCCCTCCAAACGCAGCTTTTCTGTGTTCATCAGATCCGACAGAGAGTAATCACGCACATCAGAATGCGTCAGCGCGATACGGCCCTTGTCATCCAAAGGCCACTCCTTGCCGTCCAAAATCAGTTTTTTTCCCAATTGGATTTTCACATCCTCTGGACGCAGCTGCTTCAAACGCATATAATAAAACAGAGGCAGCGTGGGATACACCTCCCCCTGCCAACGGAAGAAGAGAGGGAAACTCAATCCGTCCTCCACGGTGGCAAGAAGACTCTCCTCCAGTACCCAGTCTATGGTGACAGGGCAATCCATACCCAACTCACCCAAATGCGGGAAAAGTGCGTTTGCAGCAGGAAGCTGACTGATATCTCCTAGGCAGTTTTCATCAGGAATACGGTAGGGCGCAAGGCTAGGCAGCACATTTTCTGGCGATGCCTTGAGAGCACCACGTATACCCAACACATGCTGGGGAAATTGCGTGAGCTCAAGCATTAGGGCGTATTGCCCCATATTCTCCCCCTCTGGCAGAGACTCCCATGGCGTGCTAAGCAAAAGTCCCTCCACTTCCGCACTGCGTAGTTGTTGCAGCAGAACAGCGAGCTCCTGAGCCTGCATCTGCTCCATATCATCTAACTGATCACGCACTAACAGAGGATTGATACGCAGCGTCCCCACAGGTACTGTTGACCAATGGCTACTGGTGTAGCAGACAGTCTTTGTCGGAGGGGTTGAACCAGCCTCGGCACGCAACAACTCTCTACCCGCAAGGGCATTTTCCGTGATGCGCTGGTACTGGCTCTCATTGAGGTGGGAGAAGAGACGCGAGCTCAACTGCCATGCCAGCGTGAGAAGCAGCAGGGCTATGCCCCAACATAAAAGCCACGTGATGCAGCGACGCAATACTAGATAATATCGTGGGCGAGAAGGCATGTGTAAAGTTGTTTTGCCAAGCATCCATCGGGGGCGATGTCTGCCAGCTGGTGTATAGCGCGCTGCGCGGAGGGAATCATGGAGAGGTACCAATCCTTTCCTTGATTGTAGCCTATATTAGCGTAGGCACCGAGAGCCTGCATGAGTCGTTGCATCCCGCAGGCGGCCAGCAAAGCCCTATCGACGGGAAGCCCGCTCATCTCCTCCCAGAGGGAAAGGAGTTCCAGCCGCTCTTCCCAGCTAAAATCCATATAGGGGTCAAAAATCAGCGAGGCGAGATCGTATTCATAACGCCCCATACGCATGCCTTGAAAGTCGATAAGATAGGCTTTGCCCTCCTGTATCATAATATTTTGGCTTTGGCAATCGCGGTGTATGGGCATGCGGGGGAGGCTGGAGAGGTCTTCTACCAATTCCCTACAGACACGCTGCAGTGCAAAGCCATCAGCTAAATCAGCCCTCCCGAGATGTCGGTGCAGGTAATGCGTTGCAAAGTACTGCTGCTCCCAGCCATAGAGAGAAGCATCAAAGGGCGGCTGCATCTCCCAGTCTGGACTAAGAGCATAGAGAGGTAGCAGGCTTTCAAAGGCGAGGCGGTAAAGCTCTCTTCTCTGCTCCCAGCTAGCCTCCTTGGAGGACAGCAAATCTTGAGAGCCTAAATCAGTGACAAGGCATGCGCCATTACCCACCTCATCCTGCCACTGCGCAAGCAGGCGGGGTACTGCTATGCCAGAGGCGGCCAAGCCCAATGCCGCGGGGATGAAAGAGGCGTTGTCCGCGCGGTCATTTGTCCACACGATGGCTATCACACCCCTCACGCGCATGATCCAGCGACCCGATGCACCCTGCGCAATCAGCTCTATATTCTCATCATCGGTGACTTTGACGCCAATTGTTTGGAGCAGGGTTAGGACGCGTGCTCGCAGCTCATCTGTTAAATTACTCATGATGACCTTGCCTCAACTCATGCGGAAAAATTGTAAATCATCATCCTCGCTTTCACCTTTTCTCTCGACTGGCTTGCGCTCTAAGGAAGCTTGGGCTTTTTGGGAAGGAGTATGACTGGGCGTGGATTCAGACGCTTCCTCTTCATCTTCTTTGAGAGGGTAGAGATCTACCACCTTGTCTGCCTCCGCATCGTTCTCTCTATATCGTGTTGAAGCTGAGATACTCGAAATAAAGCTATCCTGCTCTCTCTTATAATTTTCGCGAGGAGAGTGTGTTTTTTGGGGCTTTTCTTCCTTCTTTTCAGGACGTGATGCTATTTGGGAATCAAGATCCATGATTGCTCCCATCGCTGCCAAGACAGCCAAACCCACGGCAATATAGAGAGGCCAAGCAGCACCAATTGCTAGAACATACTTTTCCTGCCAACTCATCGCCTCCTGCTGCGACGTCAGTACGAGTTGGATATTCACAAGGGCACCCACGGCCAATGCGAGGCAGAGCATCCAAGTCATCCATGCCAAATGTATCATGCCCCCATAGTACCCGCCCGCACCTCTAAGAGTCAAGCGCGAAGCGGGCAAAAGTAATTAAAATAAGAAAATTTGCAAATTTGACTTGCCAAATGCTCCAGAAAAGATTATAAACCTTCACCCCCATGTGTAGAAATGCACGGGATAAGATATCAATTTTATAGAAAACACAAGACATGTCAAAGCACTCAACACTCAAGGCTACAGGTACCGTAGGCGGTAAGCGTTCCGTTCTCAAGCGTTTCGAACGCGTAAAAGTTCTCAAGGACCGCGGTCAATGGAAAGAAGGGCAAAGCCCAATCGGTCTTCCTAAGACAAAGTTCGAAGCCTAATCAGCTAGCCTTCTCTCATCTGAGAGAATAAAAAACATCTTTGAAAGTCTCTCGGTCAAACGCCGAGAGATTTTCGTTCTACTGAAAAAGTAGAAAAAACATCTTGCGCAGTGATGCGCAACCCAACAAAATAAATACATTATATGACAGAAGAAAGCTCCTATCCTGCTCCTCCAGAGGGCAGTGTTCGCCTCAACAAGTTTTTAGCCTCCTGTGGCTACGAATCTCGTCGCGCCGCAGATCGCATCATCGCCGAAGGGCGAGTAGAAATCAATGGTCAAACCGTTGATACTCCCGGTATACGTGTTCTACCTACTGACTTTGTCAAGGTAGACGGTCGTCACGCCACCCCAAAAGAAGAGGTGGTCATCCTTCTCAACAAGCCACGTGGCTTTGTCACCAGCAGAGAAGCACAAGGTGCCATGGGTACCGTCTATGATCTCCTGCTCCCCAAGTACCGCCACCTTGCATATGTTGGCCGTCTTGACACGGACAGTGAGGGTCTCCTCCTCTTTACAAACAATGGAAAACTCAGCCAAAACCTTTCCCACCCCAGCGGTGGTATTGAAAAGGAATACTGGGTCACCGTTGATCAGAATTTTGACAACAGCGTTCTCATCCAAATGCTCAAGGGACTGCGTCTCCCAGAAGGTCAGGCAAAGGCAAAATACGTCTCCCGCCTCTCCCCTCGTCGCGCAGCCATCGTGTTGGAACAAGGATTGAAGCGCCAAGTACGCCAGATGTTCTCCTGCCTCGGACTGCGTGTGAAAAAGCTAGTCCGCGTCCGCATCGGCTCCCTCTGGGGCGGCGATCTTGAGCCTGGTGCAGCAGCTCTTCTTACAGCAGAGCAAATTGCAGATGCATCCGTCAACCCAAAACAACGCAACAAGATGATTGGCGCGAAGCAAGCCTTCAAGCCACGTCCTGTACCTGCACCCGATGCAGAAGTTGAGAATGATATTGAGGCCAATGACGATGAATACATCTTCAACCCCGCAGACTTTGAAGCAGAAGAAGGCAGCGACTTCGGTGCTGAAACACGCTTTGCAGAAGGTGAAGCCTTTGAACCAGAGCGCGAGCCCTCACAACGCCCATTCGGTCGCGCCCCCCGCGATCATCGCGAAGGCGGCTTCCGTCCCCGCGGTGATAGAGAAGGCGGCTTCCGTCCTCGTGGCGA
>CAYJON010000114.1:0-7343 GCA_964371795.1 uncultured Akkermansia sp.
ATGAGCTCCCTTGCAGCTGGTCACAAGACCCTGCTTCCTCAGCTAGTCGAAGAGCTCACAAAGCTTGGACGCCCTGACATCATGGTATTTGCTGGCGGAGTTATCCCTGCACAGGACTATGACTTCTTGCTGGCAAATGGTGCTGTAGCCGTCTACGGTCCTGGATCCAACATTCCAGAGTGCGCTATCGACATCATGAACAAGCTTAACGCCCACCTCGGCTAAAGCTTCCTTAACAATCAATCATCGGCCGTTCATTCTTTTTCAAGGGTGAGCGGCTGATTTGCTTTTAGATATGAAGAAAAAAATAGTAGTATTCACGGGCGCAGGGGTCAGCAAGGACAGCGGTATATCTACCTTTCGTGATGAGGATGGGCTCTGGGCGCAGCACCGCATAGAGGATGTCTGTACTCCGGAGGCCCTGCTTCATAATAGAAAAGTTGTTATAGATTTCTATAACATGAGGCGTAGGGAGCTACTGCGTACAGAACCCAACGCGGGGCATCATGCCCTAGTGGATTTGGAGAAGCAGTACGATGTGCATATCATCACCCAGAATATAGATGACCTGCATGAGCGTGCTGGCAGTAGCAAGGTGACTCATCTGCATGGGGAGTTGCGAAAATTGCGGAGCAGTGAGAATGCGGAACTGATTGTCCCCATAGAGGGATGGCAGCAGAGCATGGATGCGCGAGCGGAGGATGGGGCGTTGCTGCGTCCCTTTGTTGTGTTCTTTGGTGAAGATGTGCCGCAGTATGAGGTGGCTTTGGATATCGCGAAGCAGGCGGATATACTTATTATCGTGGGAACATCCTTGGCGGTTTATCCAGCGGCTTATATTGTGCGATATGTGCGTAGTGATGTACCCGTGTGGATGGTGGATCCTAATCCGCCAGCGGTGTCAGGGGTACCGTGTCCTATTAAGCATATAGAAGAGAATTCTCTTACTGGGCTGCCGAAGCTGAGGGATATACTTTTGGGTAAGGTCTAGCGTTGTCCTGCCGTCGCTAACGCTAAGCGCGAAATCCACCGCGCCACGTGCCACAGTGTCCGCGTTGCTACCGCTGCGGCTGGTAGGCAGGTATCCTTTTTGTGGTGGAAAAGGCTTTGCCTTTCCCTTCCACAAAAGAGGATGGTAAAAAGGGGGGAGGGCGGTGAAGAGGAGGTGTGATGTGCGCCCCTCTGTGCCATCAGTGAAGAGCGGGGGCAGGGCAGGGGTGTCAGTTGATTACAGGTTGCCCATGCTCTTCCTCACCATCTCATCAGCATCCAGCATGTGATTGAAGGCGCAGATGGCATCTTCCTCAGTGGGGAGTCCTGGTACATTCTCTTCTATCATCTTGATGAGGTGGGAGAATTGCACGTCCGTGGATTTCCACTTGGCTGGGATGTTGATCATGTGGTACTGCTTGTCAGGGTAGCTGTAGTACTCGATGAGGTCGCCTTCCTCTTGGTGGCAGCATCTGTCCTTTGCCGCAATGAGGGAGATTCTACCCTTAGGACCAGAAAATTCCTTGAGGTTGCGTGAGGAGAGTGTCTTGCTAAAGCCTGCTTCGTAGTAGCCCACAGATCCATCTGATAGCTGCATGGTGATGATTCCATGATTGTATTGACCCTCTGGTACGTCCTCGTCAATGCGTGCTCCGACGGCGTTCATGCTGACTACCTCCTGACCTGTGAACCAACGAATGATGTCAACATAGTGTACCCCACAGTCTAGGAGGGGGGAGACGTCTTGCAGCAGGCCGCGGAATCTCTTCCAATCCATTGCATGGTGGTTTTGTATCATGCGGAAGGCGATGGGGGAGCCTATTGCTCCATCTTGTATCATTTCTGCCACGCGCTGGTAGGTTGCGTTGTGGCGCAGGATGTGTCCGATGAGTACCTTGACATGGGGATAATCACGGCGCAGTTGTTGGTATCTGACTGCATCGTTTCTGTTGCATCCAATGGGCTTTTCGCAGAGTACATGCTTGTTGTTCTCCATGCATAGTTGGAGAATATCTAGATGGGTCGCGGGCAGGGTGGCTATTATCACGATGTCTACGTCGGATGCTGTCACGCATTCCATGTAGTTGTCGGTGATTTTATCAGCATTGTAGAGTTGCTGAAATTCCGCAGCGCGGGTCAGATTCTTGTCGCAAACATAGCGGAAACGTAAATTATCTTTGCTGTATATTTCTTGAATATGAGCGCGTCCCATGCGACCGCATCCGATGAGCGCAACATTGTAAATTTTTTTCATATGATAATGGAGCAGTACTAAACTGTCTTGTTAATCTAACATATAGCACCCCTTTTCGTCAAGGATAAAATCAATTTGTCAGCCCCTTGTAATTGACCTTTTGGTGATTATTTGCTATAAAAAGCCCATGCTTCGCCATTTTCGCTCTTACTTATCAATTTTAGTTATTGTTCTGCTCAATAGCTGCACAAGCAATTTGGTGTCTGCGCCTAAGAAGGCTGATATTTACTCCAGCCAACAGCAGCTCAAGGCATCTACAGAGCTAGAGCAGTGGAAGCAGCAGTGGGATATCCTATGCAGCAAGGATGCCAGCGCCGAGGAGAGGCAAGCTGCCCTCAAGATTTACAATAAACACTTGCTGGACTTTATGCGCGGTCTGCGCTGGAATCTCTCGGAAGCCATTGAATATAAAAAAGAATACAGGTCACACGGTTTTGTCATAAATCATGATGGCACGACGGATAATCTGCAAAATCTGACACAGATTTACAATGATCTAGTCCCCGCAGAGGATATCAAGATAAAGTCATTGGATGAGCATTATGTGATTCGTGGCTTGGGTGTTCCTGTTGTAGGGGTTATACCTGCATCAAAAAAGGAGGCAGCTGGGGTTTCTTACGCGATACGTACAAAGGGGACAGCGCGCACGCTCACTGCGGTGATGGATTTTTCTGGCGAGCAACCACACCTGCGACTTTTTCCGCGTCATACAACGGAGCACTACAAGCTGGGTCACTACACATACGATCTGGCAGCCGATTTTAGTGCCTCGCTGGAGGTGTACTGGCGTCTCACCGATGCCTCCCAGTGGCGACTGCTGGGGCTGCTGCGTCCGCAACGTTTGCTTAACTTTGTGGGGCTCTCTTGCATAGAGCGTTATGACCCCGACCGTATTCCTGTCATTCTTTCACATGGTCTGGCATCTACGCCTCAGACATTCAATCAGCTGGTCAATCGCCTTTATACCAATGCCTACATACGCCGCAATTACCAGTTCTGGTACTTCACTTATCCTTCTGGACTCTCTTGGGTGCTCTGCGCTGCGGAGTTCCGAAAGGCTCTTAATAGCTTGCGCGATGAGGTGGACCCAGAGAGGAAAAATAAGAATTGGGACAAAAAGGTTCTTGTCGGTCACTCCATGGGCGGGCTCATCAACCACTTCAACCAGACAACTAATCCGTGGATGCTGCTTGATGGTCTCATAGAAGAGAGCGTTGCTGAAAAATACCTCAATGAGGAGTATATAGAAAAACCCTTCCGTATCGCGGACTATGAGCCCATGCGCAGCGTTTATTTCTTTCGCCCCGTCACGGCGGGACGCGTGGTCTACCTCGCCACACCGCATAAGGGAGCACCCGCAGCCAGTTACTACATCACGGGCTTGCTCAACAAAATTATCAAACTGCCTCAAAGCCTCGTTGAGGAATCCCTGAAAATGGTCACCCTGCAACGCAACATCATCCTGCTAGAGCCCTCGCGCCTCAAGGAATGGTTCTTCAGCTCCGACCAGCTCTCCCCAACCAGTGACTCCATCAGGGGGCTGCAAAACCTGACAGTACAAAAAGTCCCCACCCATTCCATCATCGGTGACAAGGGAGACAATGACACGCCCTACAGCAGCGACGGCCTCGTCCCCTACTGGAGCAGCCACATCCCATGGGGCACAGAACACATCGTCCCCAGCAGCCACAGCGTGCAGGATCACGAGAAAACGGCTGAACATTTGAAAGATTTTTTGATGGATTACCTTAGAGAACTGCGTATTGATTGACTTTCCTTGTCAAATCAGTTATAACCCAAACATTCATCCCACCCTTTAATAATATGCCAGCACGCAAATCACCCCCCATCCGTCGCAAGGTTAAAAACTGGACAGCCGCCGATTCCTCAGAACTCTATGGAGTAGCTGACTGGAGCAACGGCTACTTTGACGTATCCCGCAATGGTGAAACCACCGTACGACTGCGCGACAGCGATGGCAGTTACAAGGACATACGCCTACCCTCCCTCATGAAAGGACTGGTAGACAGAGGCACCAACGCCCCCGTCCTACTGCGCTTCCCCGACCTACTGCGCGCCCGCATGGATGAACTCAACGAAAGCTTCCTCACCGCCATCAAGGAAGCCCACTACAAGGGAGAATACAGAGGTGTCTACCCCATCAAGGTCAACCAACAACGCCAAATTGTCGAAGAGGTTGTCTCCTACGGCCAACGTTACCACTACGGATTGGAAGCAGGCTCGAAGCCAGAGCTCATCGCCGCCATGGCCCACATGAAAGACCCCGAAGCCTTCCTCATGTGCAATGGTTACAAGGACGATGAATTCATCGACCTAGCCCTCATGGCACAAAGCATGGGCATGAACATCTACCTCATCCTAGAAATGCCCAATGAACTGCCCGCCATCCTAGAGCGCGCCAAAAAGCTGGGCATAGAACCCAACCTAGGCGTCCGCGTCCGCCTTGCAGCAAAGGGATCAGGTAACTGGAGCGAATCCGCTGGCGACAAGTCCGTCTTTGGACTCAACACCGCCCAAGTCATCGAGGTTGTGGACAAGCTCAAAGAAGAGGAAAAACTTCACTGCCTCAAAGTACTACACTACCATCAAGGCTCTCAAATCCCCAACATCTCCGTCATCCGCGAAGGCCTCACAGAAGCCTGCCGCATCTACATAGACCTTGTCAAAGAAGGTGCCGCCATGGGCACGCTGGACATGGGCGGTGGACTAGCCGTTGACTACGATGGCTCCCAGACCAACTTCCACTCCTCCTGCAACTACACCATACCAGAATACGCACGTGACGTCGTAGAAATCGTCGGAGAAATGTGCACCAAGTATGGCATAGAGCACCCCACCCTCGTCACAGAATCAGGACGCGCCGTCAGCGCCTACCACGCCGTACTAGCCTTTAACATCCTAGACGTCACCAGCGCACCCGGTAACGAAACCGCAGTCCCCATCCTGCCCCCCAATGCCAGCGAAATCCTCAAATCCCTTGACGAGACCCTGCGCATGATATCAAGGAAAAACATTCAGGAGTGCTACAACGACGCCAACTACTACCGCGACCAACTCCGCATGCAATTCTTCTACGGGCAAACCTCCCTCAGAGAACGCGGCATAGGAGAGGCCATCTACTGGCGCATCATGGACATCATCTCACGTCGCATTGCTGACATGAGCGAAATCCCAGAAGACCTCAAGGAAGTATCCGACAACATGGTAGACTTCTACTACGGCAACTTCTCCCTCTTCCAAAGCCTCCCTGACTCTTGGGCCATAGACCAGCTATTCCCCGTCATGCCCATACAGAGACTAGGAGAACGCCCCACGCGCAAATCCGTACTCGTAGACATCACCTGTGACTGCGACGGAAAGGTTGATAAATTCATCGACCGCGAAGACGTCTCCACCTCCTTGGAACTGCATGAGATAGAACCCAATGAAAACTACTACGTCGCCATCTTCCTCGTAGGCGCCTACCAAGAAACACTGGGTGACATCCACAACCTACTAGGCGACACCAACGTCGTCAGCGTTCACCTAGAAAACGGCCGCCCCGTCTACACCCAAGAAGAAGAAGGCGACTGCGTAGCAGACGTACTAGGCTACGTCAAATACGACATCAAAGACCTCGTCAGCAAATTCCGCTCCCTAGCAGAAGAAGCCGTCGCAGAAGGCCGCATCACCCCCCGCCAGCTACGCGGAGCACTCGATGCCTACCGCACAGGACTCAACGGCTACACCTACTACGAGCAATAGAAGCACGTAGTAGCGCAGCCGAGCGCACACACAACCGCCGCCTTCCTGCGCCTTGGCGACCGTCTGTTAAGACGCCCGCCAAGGCGAGAGAGCTAAGAATCAACGCAAAGCGGGCACTAGCCCGCTTTGCCGCGTCAGCTTCTAAAAAAAGCCCCCTTCCTGCGCGCCCGCTGGGCAAACCCAGCATCCCCATCCCCGCCCGAAACTGCCGCTCCTCTTGCCGCTCCTCATAACACGCGCGTGCAGCGCGCCACATCACATACCGTAGCAAACGCGACAGCGTAAAGAGAGCAGGGTGGTAACATCCCTCCTAAAACTCCCCAAAAAGCCCTCTTGACAACAGCTGGCAAGATGCTATCATAAGCAATGAGACCAACAATACCCTCAACGCAATCATGATACGACACCTCATCACCCTAATAGCAGTCATCACCTGCATACTCCTCGCAAGCCCCCATACACAGGGAAAGCAACAAGCCCAAGAAAAAGCTAGCGAACAGACCCTACGCGTCCTCGCATGGAACATCTGGCATGGCGGGCACAGCAAAAAATACCCAGAAAAAGGCTGTAAAGCCACCCTAGACATCCTCAAAGACAGCGAGGCAGACATCATCCTCATGATAGAAACCTACGGTGCCTCCGATAGCGTCGCAAAGCACCTAGGCTATCACCACAGACTCCTCTCCAGCAACCTCAGCATCTACAGCCGCTACCCCATCACAGCAGTCTACACCTTCCCTAGCATCTCCACCTTCAACTTTGGAGGGGTCGAGATAGACATGAACGGACAGAAAGTACGCCTCTTTGACGTCTGGCTACACTATCTCCCAGACACAAGAGACGTACCCACAGACAAAAGCGAAAAAGAAATCCTAGCATGGGACGACGCAGGCAGCCGCGACGAAGAACTGCAACGCATCCTCGCAGCCATAGCCCCCATGATAAAAGAAGCCGACAGCATCCCCATCATCATGGGAGGCGACTTCAACTCCCACTCCCACCTCGACTGGACAAAAGCCACCAAGAACAAATACAACCACGGGGGAGCCGTCGTCCGTTGGACCGTCTCTGTGCTCATGGAGAAAGCAGGCTTCATCGACAGCTACCGCAAAGTCAACCCAGACCCAGTCACCCACATAGGCACCACCTGGATGAACCCCAACGCAGAGGACAAGCCAGAGAGACAGGATAGAATAGACTACATCTATTACAAAGGCAAAGGAATCAGAGCCGTGGAGAGCGAAAGCTTCATGGCGCGACTGGGAGAGACACTACAATTCAAGGGCAAAAAGTACTTTTACGCATCTGACCATGGATTTGTGCTTAGCACATT
>CAYJON010000115.1:0-7287 GCA_964371795.1 uncultured Akkermansia sp.
CGAAAATAAAGCACATATTATAGGGGACTTCTAAATTCTCGTCATTCTAAATAAGCTAATGTGAGAAATTAGAAGTCCCCTATAAAAACGCTATATGCTATGCACGGACATAAAAATGGCATAATAAGCCTATCTTGTATAATTTTCTTGAAGACTATACCATTTGTGCTATATTGGATTCTGTTATGAAAGCTCTTTTACCTATTTTATCCTCTGTTGTCCTTTTGGGGATGTTTGCGTTGCCTTCTTTTGCGGAAGAGGGTGTTTTTCTTGTGGAGGGGATTGCTGTGGAGGAGTGCGTGAAGAAATGTGAGACTCCCGAAATGGTGGAGAAATTGTTGACTCAGTTCTCTGAGCGCTATGCTACGGATGAAGAAAATCCCCACATGGTTGAGCATATGAAGGATACGCAGGCGAGCTGGTTGGCTTATGTCGCATCTATGCAGCATTGGGCTCGCTTGCTTGATGCCAAACAGGTGGATGCGCTGACGGATTATCTCTATAAGCAGAGAGTCACAGAGATTTTGCAGTGCTATGAGTTTAGTGTTTCAGAAGAGACCCTGCTTTCTATCTCTAATCATTATCAGCTGGGCGATGTATCCGCTACAGAGGAAAAGTACAAGTATGTGGAAAAAGAGGGCGAGAAGAGGGCTGAGGGCTCTATGGTGGAGATGAAAGAGTTGTCTGTCGAAATCGCTATGCATTACCAAGAAAAGCTCAATGAGGCTTTGACCGCGCGCGAACAGGCTGTCTTGGCTTCGGATCTGCCCAATAAGAAGGAGCTAGCCGAGGCGGTGAATGTCGCTGCTGTGTCTTATTTTGCCTACTTGAATAATTGCCGTCGTGGCATTGCCTCTCAAAAAGGATCGGTTTGGCCTCTGATTTCTGCTGTCGTGTGGTCAGAACTGCTGATTGGTCAGTTGCACACGCTTGATACATACTTCCCCCTTCCAGCAAAGAGCTAGAAATCTCTTTGCTGTTTTCCTCGGAGGGATCAGCACGAAATTCCCCTGCTCCCTTCGTCAATATAAGAACTTAGAACAAATGTTTGATACGCTATTATTGCCAACTTCTTTCAAAAAACTATCTAATAAGAAAATAATTTAGATTTTTCTATTGACATGTCAGGTGTATTAAGGTGTACTAAAGGGACGCCGAAGTGCACTAAAAGGGGACATGATTCAAATAGACACAACTTTCGTAGGCAGCTACGATCACAAGATAGACGGAAAACACCGTGTGTCTGTCCCCGCGAAGTGGCGTGAGAAAGAGCTGGGCAAGCTCTGGCTTATTAGGACGCAACGTGATGAATTTGAAATCATTAAAGGCTATACCAATGAGTACTTTATGTCCGATTTGGAGTTCATGCGTGCCTTCGCAGAATTGAATAATATTGACCGTCCCTCCCTGTTGAATGAGATATCGCGTCGCATGCGTATGAGCCGCGATGGAGAAATCAATACACAGGGCAAGTTACTAGTACCCAGCGATTTTTGCACTGAGATGGGTATCGTAGATAACGAAAAATTGATGATTGCCGGCTGTGGTGGGTACTTTGAGATATGGCGCAAGGTACACTATGATGTTTATGTGACGCGGCCTGTGCCTGCTTCTGAAACCCTCATAAAAGCTTTCCCCGTATGACCTTACAATGCAACAGATGGGCTTCGCCTGCTTTCCCGCGCGTCACCTGCTACAGGGTGTTGCTCTGGCAGGCTGATGCCATAGCTCCAGAAGCATGGGATGAGTGGTTGTCATCTCGTGCAGAGCTGCTTACGCGTATGCAAGAGGCGGGCATCAAGGGTGCTCGTGCGAAGCTGCGTGGCGTGCAGGATGAGATGCGTGAGCTGTCTTTTTCTTTGATAGAGAGCCCCTTGCTTACATGCGACACCTGCGCCCCCTTCTATACGCGCGTGAACGCACGCGTCGACGCGCTGCAAGGGCTGGCTGCCGTGCTGGGCTACCAGCTGCAAGGCGGTGCTCTGATTCTGCTGCTGGACTTGCAGGATGACAGGGGCTTGGATGCTTTGCTTGCTGACTGTCAGGAGATTTTGGGTGAAAGTACACTTTGGTGCACCCAGCCCCTCATTGAGGCCATGGATGCAGAATCTGCCTTCCTCTTGCAGCAAGAGTGGCGCAAAGATGCTGAAAGCCAATCCGAAACCGCGGTCAATAGCCAATGGCAGCAGATGGCGGAGAGCTTTTCTCATGTGACGGTGCTTGCCAAGGAGGCGAGCGAGGCTCTGTGTGCTGGTGCTGGCAAGCAGCTGGTGGATGCCACCCTTGGCGGTGGTGGTCACACGCAGCGTTTGCTGGAGGCTGGCGCAGAGGTCTGGGGCATTGACCAAGATCCCGTGGCGCGTCAGGCTGCGGCGACGCGTTTGGCGGCACATGCAGAGCGTCTCCATGTGGTGGCGGGTAACTTCCGCGATATTGCTAGCCTCTTGCAGCAGCAGGGCTTGACGGCAGTGGATGGCATCTTGGCGGACATTGGTATTTCCTCCCCTCAGGTGGACTGCGCGGAGAGGGGCTTTTCCTTCCTCCATGATGGACCACTGGACATGCGCATGAATTTGGAGTCTCCCTACAGCGCGGCCGATCTCATCGCAACAGAGAGCGAAGCCGCCCTCGCAGACATACTCTGGCAGTATGGTGAGGAGCGCGCCAGCCGCGCCATTGCTCGCCGCATCGTCAGGGAGCGCGACAACTCCCCCATCACCCGCACCAGTCAACTGGCAGATATCATCGCCTCTGTGCTTCCTCGCAAGGGCAAGCAGCATCCCGCGACTCGCAGTTTCCAAGCTCTGCGCATAGCAGTCAATGATGAGCTGGGTGCCCTCAATTCCCTTTTGGAGCAAAGCATGCAGCTGCTGCGCAGCGGTGGTCGCCTTGCCATTATCACCTTCCACAGCCTAGAAGATCGCGCGGTGAAGCGTTACTTCGAGCGCATCACGCGTCCCGAGGTGGACCGCCCAGAGTGGCCAGCCCCTCGCCCCAATCCCGAGTTCTGCGCCCGCCTGATCACCAGAAAGCCCCTTGTCGCCAGCGAGGAGGAGCTCTCCGCTAACCCCCGCTCCCGCAGCGCAAAACTCCGCGTCGTCGAAAAAATCTAAGCCCCCTATATCACCCACTTTCAACCATTAACCATTCTTTTTTTAGCATGTCTCAATCCCCCAGAAATAAGCGTCAGAGCATCAAACTGCCAACCATGGTATGGATTATGGCCATCGCGATGATTGTCGCCATGTGCGGTATTAACTATGCCTTGGTCAAAAATGAGCAGACAGCCATCCAAAAGGAACTTTCCCGCCTCGAGAGCAAAAAGTCTCAGGTGGTCATGAATATTCATGAGATCAAGGAGCAGACAGACCAGCAGATGCTGCGCTGGGTGGTTCTTGACCGCCTCAGCCAGCAAAATTCCCAGCTAGCTGTCATATCCCCTCAGCAAATAGAGCTTATCATCCCTGGCCGCGAACGCCAAATCTCCCAGAATAGCCCACGTACATCTCTTCCTGCACAAGATTAATGAAGCATCAGTCTAATCAAGTATGGCGCAGCATCCTGTTAAGCGCCTTGTTCATCTCCGCCGCTGCGTGGACGATGGTACAGCTGTTTAGTCTGCATCTCTTTGCCAAGGACGAGGATAAGGTGGTTCCCTACTACGAGCCAGTGCGCAGTACAGAGCGCATTTTGGCGAATAGGGGGCTTATCATGGACAGAGAGGAAAAAATCCTCACTAATAATATACGCAATGCTCGCATCGTGGGAAATCGCTACCACTTGCGCGACATCACTGTGGTGCTTGATGGCCTCAGTTACAACCTTGCTTGTCATGATGAGGCTTGGGAAGAGAGTTCTGCCGAGGAGCGCGAAAAGCTCATTGCCAGAAAGAAGAAAAGTCTGCTCAAGCTTGCTCAACGCGAGATGACCGCAGAAGAGCGTCGCGCCCAACGCACAGAGGGCAATGCCAAGGAAGGCAAGGCCATCAAGGTAACCAGCTACAAGCCCGAGGTGGTGGCTCACTATATAGAGCAGCACGATGCGCTTGTCGCCAGACTGCTTTACCCCTACTTGCAGCAAGAAGTCGTAATCCAATGCGATGCCAATGGGACAGAGACACAGCGTCCCCTGACTGAGGAGGATATCATTGAAAGTATCGCCCAGACGGAGATACAGCAGCACAATGCTGAGGCAGAGAGCAAGAGTCTTCCCACGCGTAAATTTAAGCAGGAGATTATTCTAAGCAAGAATATCACCCACCAGCAGGGCGAGGAAATCTCCCGCTTGCTGCAACTTGCCCGCATTCGCGGGGTGAGTGTGGAATCCAACGCGCGCCGCAACTATGTCCAACCAGAGTCCCTGTCCCATATTTTGGGCTATGTCAACTCGGAGAATGTGGGAAAGAATGGCATTGAGCGTATTTTTGAAAGCTATCTCTGCGGCACCCATGGCCTGCGCGAGCGCAGCTTTAACCCGCAGGGGCAGGTTAGACCCAGTGCAGATGATCGCTATCTTGCGCCCAAGCATGGGCTCAATATTCAGCTGACTATTGATATGGATATTCAGCAGATAGCAGAGCAAGAGCTGGATCGTGGTCTATTGGAATTTAATGCGCCTCAGGGTTGCGTCATCGTTGTTGACCCCAAGACGGGTGATATTCTTGGCATGGCTAGCCGTCCTTCCTTCCACCTCAATAGCAAGGAGGTTGTCACGGCCGAGGGTACCTTCAGCAGGGAGGAAATGAAAAAACGTCTCGGCAAGGATGAGACGGGTGAGTTCAACTACGCCTTGCAGGGTAGGTATGAGCCCGGTTCAACCTTCAAGGTCATTGCAGCTGCTGGTGCGGTCAATGATGGCTTGATGAGCTTTGATACCCCCATTGATTGCAGCCGCTTTACGGTGGGCGGTGCTCCTGTCAGTGATGGCCGCCGTAGCTACAGTATTCTCCCCCTTTGGGCTGTGCTCAAGAAGTCGAGCAACCCTGGTACTGTTCGCGCAGCGCGCGCTCTGGGGTGGCCTCGCTATGAGCATTACATGAAGCAGTTTGGCATTCTTGACCCCGTTGATGTGGACTTGCCCAACGGCGGACGCGTGCTCATGACTGATGGCAGCAATAGCGTGAATTTTTCGCGCATGGCCTTTGGTTACTCCATAGCGGTTTCCCCTCTGCATATGGCCATGGTTTATGCGGCAATTGCCAATGATGGTATGCGTATGAAGCCACGTATCATCAAGGATATCATCGATGAGAAGGGCGAAAGCTTTGAACCCCACCCACCTGTTGAAGTAGGGCGCGTGCTCAGCCAGCGCACAGCGCGTGGTCTCCGTGCAGCCTTGGAGACTGTCACCGAAAAGGGCGGGGAGCACGGACAGGGTACAGCCATGCGTGCTGCGATACCGGGCTTCCGCGTGGGAGGCAAGACTGGCACGGCAGAAAAATTAGTTAATGGACAGTATCACGATTCTCTTTACACTGTCTCATTTGCTGGTATGATTCCAGCTGACAAGCCCGAGTACGTTATCTTGGTCGTCATAGATGACCCCAAACCAGAGGAGGTCAAGGCCGCTGGCGGTACTGTTGCTGCGCCCATCTTTCGCAAGGTGGCAGAGCGACTCATCGCCCTGCGTGGACTGACCCCTCATGATGCGGAAGCCTACGCGGCTTATCTAGAAGAACAAAAAGAACAGAAAAGCCAAAAGACCCTAACAGCCTCCAATCACTAATATGAACAGCGATACACTATTTTCCTGCCTCAGCGATGCCAGTTACACTGGTAGCGCCCCTACCAGCATCAGCCAGCTCTGCGACGACAGCCGTCAGGTGACAGAGGGTGCCTGCTTTGTCGCTGTCAAGGGGATCAGCTTTGATGGTCACAATGCCATAGCTGATGCCATTGCCGCTGGCGCCTGCGCCATCGTCGCAGAAAGCGAAGCCAGCCCCGAGGCTCTAGAGAAGGGCATCTACTGGGTGAAGGTCTCAGACACGCGTCTGGCTAATGGTCAGCTGATGAGTCAGTGGCAAGGCAACCCCAGCCATGATCTCATTGTCCTAGGTGTTACGGGGACTAATGGCAAGACGACCATCAGCTATCTTGCTAACCATATCATGCGCAGCAACTGGCAGCGCGCGGGTCTCATTGGCACTATCGTGGTTGATGATGGCGAGAGACGTCGTCCCTCCCAAAAGACCACCCCCGGCAGTAGTGAGCTGCAATCACTTTTTGCTAACATGCTCACCAACGGCTGCCGCGCGGTCTCCATGGAGGTTTCTTCCCACGCACTGGATCAAAAGCGTTGCGCGGGTACACAGTTCAATGTGGGAATATTCACCAACCTGACACAGGATCATCTGGATTACCACAAGGACATGGAGAGCTACTATGAAGCGAAGAAGCAGCTCTTCTTGGACATGATAGCCTACGGGGCAAAGAAGGCAACGGCCGTCATCAATATTGATGATAGCTATGGTCGCCGCCTCTATGCAGAGCTTTCCCCCCTGATGCGCGTGCGTAGCTTTGGCCTGAGTGCTGATGCTGATTTGCGCGCCATCCCCAACATTATTTCTCTCAAGGGCAGCCAGTTCGAGCTGACCTATCAGGGCAAGAGCTACTTGGTGCGCACCCCTCTCATCGGTCACTTCAATATCTCCAATAGCATTGCTGCCATTGCAGGCACGATGGCCGCGGGCATACCGCTGCGTGATGCCATTGCTGCCCTGAGCCAGTCCCCCCAAGTACCAGGTCGTATGGAGTTGGTCAGCAGTGTCAACAATGTGCAGTGTTTTGTTGACTATGCCCACACGCCCGATGCTGTGGACAATGTCTGCGCCACCATGCGTGACCTTTGCCGTGCAGGGCGTCTCATCACTGTCTTTGGCTGTGGTGGCGACCGTGATAAGACAAAGCGTCCTCTCATGGGTGAAGCCGCTGCGCGCTACAGTGATATCTGCCTTGTTACCAGCGATAACCCCCGCAGTGAAGACCCCGAAGCCATCATTGATGACATCATGCCAGGTATTCCCAGCCAGAAGCAACAGCGCATCACCGATCGCGCGGAGGCCATCCATGCTGCACTGACAATGGGTCGCCCCGGTGACGTTGTCGTCGTCTGTGGTAAGGGGCATGAGGATTATCAAATCTTTGCCGAAGAAACAGTACACTTTTCTGACCTAGGCACCATCAAGAACTTCTACAGAGAGCTAAACCCCGATGGCTACAGCCGTCCTTCCCGTCCCTCTGATAGAGAAGGCGATGACCGTGGCGAACGTGGTGGACGCTTTGACCGTGG
>CAYJON010000116.1:0-7282 GCA_964371795.1 uncultured Akkermansia sp.
ACGACAACCTGAACCACAATCAGGGGCTCTACCACTGAGCTACGATCACCGTTTTTTAGGTTTGCTTGCGGTAGTTTTGCTACTGCTTGCGGGGGTAGTTTAGCAGGTGTGGAGGGGGAGGGCAAGCTTTTTTTGAGCGATTTTGTGTTTTTTCTGCATTTTTACGAATTTTTACGCAGATTTGTGCCGCTTTCTGCATTTTTATGGGGTTTTTCTGTGTTTTGTATTGTTTGCTCGCTGATGTGGCTTTACTTTTTCTGGTTCTTCTCTATAATGCTTCTCCATATGACACTGGCGTTACTGGCGATTGTTGCAGGATTGATTTTACTTGTTTGGAGTGCTGATCGTTTTGTGGAGGGGGCTGCTTCTTGTTCTTTTCACCTAGGGATGCCTCCTTTGCTGATTGGGATGGTTGTTGTGGGCTTTGGGACTTCTGCGCCTGAGATGATTGTGTCTGCCCAAGCGGCTTTGGCGGGGAATCCTGGTATTGCTTTGGGGAATGCTTATGGGTCAAATATTGCTAATATTGCGCTCATCCTCGGTATCACGGCTTTGATTAGTCCTATTCATGTGCTTTCTTCTATTCTGCGAAAGGAGTTGCCTCTTGTTATGGCGGTGACTTTGCTGACTGTTGGCTTGCTGTGGGATCTGGATATTTCTCGCATGGATGCTGTCATTCTGCTAGCTGTCTTTGCTGCTATTATGGGCTGGTCTATCTATAGTGGTATGCGTGGTAAGGGGGATGCTTTTGGCGAGGAGACGGAGAAGGAGATTGAGGAGCACAAGATGCCCATGCGACGTTCTGTCATTTGGATGATTATTGGCTTGGTGCTACTGATTGTGAGTTCCAAGATTCTTGTCTGGGGGGCGATTGAGGTTGCCCAGTTCTTCAATATCAGTGATATGATTATTGGCCTGACGGTTGTGGCTATTGGGACTTCTCTGCCAGAGCTTGCGGCCTCTGTGATGGCTGCACGTAAGGGGGAGCATGATATTGCGCTGGGCAATGTGCTGGGGTCAAATCTCTTTAATACTCTCGCGGTTGTGGGTATTGCGGGGGCTATTTCTCCCTTTTATGCGCCTGTGGAGACGCTGTGGCGCGATATGCCGGTGATGGCTGGTTTGACGCTGTTGCTGTTCTTGCTTTGCTACCGCTTTAAGAAGACGGGGCAGGGGCGTATCAATCGTAAGGAGGGCACTTTTCTGTTGGCCATTTATGTGGCCTACACGGCTTGGCTTATCGTGGAAACGATTCGCTGATAGAGCGTATTGCTTGGCTTTTTCTAGCTTTTTGCTAGTTGCGGCTAGTTGTTGCTGCTTTCTAGTAGCTGCTTGATGAGCTGTAGGGTCATGCGGCAGGATTCTTCCAATTTGCTTTTGGAGATGATGCTCATGTTGTCCTTTTCGGTGTGCCACCAGCCACCGACTGTGAATTGTCCAATGAGGTTGAGGCTCTTGACGCCTTTTCGCAAGAAGGGGATGTGGTCGTCCAAGTAGCTGGCGTTGACTACTTTCCACTGGGTGGGGGAGAGTTTTAGGGCTTCTACAGCGTTGCTGTATTCTCTATACATGGCGATGGAGGTGTCTACCATGGGGATGGCGATGGGGATGCGGTGTCCGCCTACCATGTCGAGGTTGATTTGCCATGTGGGTAGGGTGCCTTCTTTTTCGCGACGGTCGGCGTCCCATTTTGATCCAAAGAGTCCGTCTGCTTCTGTCATGCTCCAAGCGAAGGATTCTTCGCCGTCGAAGAAGGCGATTTCAATTTTTTCTGCTACTTGGGGGCTTTTGGCGAGTATGCGGGCTATTTCTATGAGGGCAGCGGCTCCGCTGGCTCCGTCATTAGCACCGACAAATTTTTCTGAGACGCCTATCTTGGTGTCTATGTGGCAGCTGAGGAGGATGGGGTATTTTTTTGTGCTCCCCGTTTTGCCGTAGGTGGCGTAGAGGTTGACCATCTTGTGACCTGCTGCGGTGAATTCTCGTCGCTGGGTGGTCCAACCTAGTGCGCTGAGGTGCTTTTCTAGGTAGAGCAGCTGTTTTTCATAGGCGGGGCTGCCTGTGATGCGTTCTCCCATGTCGCAGAATGCCTGTGTGTGGATGTAGGCGTTTTCTCCAGATGGGGTGGGGCTGTCGATTAGTGCTTGACCTTCTGTGGGGGCTTCCGATGCAGGGGCGGTCGGTGTGCTGCCTTGTTCCTCTTGCTGGCAGTGGCAGAGTAGTAGTGCTGCTATGAGGGGGAGTAGGCGTGCGCTCGGTTTCATAGGTCACTGCTGATGCCAAAAATTTGCAGAATACGGGTGAGTTCTGTTTTGTTGAGGTAGGGGATTTCTATGCTGCCTCTGTTTTCGCTTTTGATGTTGAAGTGGACAGCTGTGCCGAGGTCGTTGCTGAGTTTCTCGCGTATTTCTGCATAGCCTTCGGGTAGTTCTGGGGCGATGCGGGGGAGGCGAGGGGTGGGGTTGGTCATTTCTTTGACCAGATGTTCTGTCATGCGCACGGTGAGGGCGCGGTCGACGACGCGGTTGGCTGCGCGTACTTGCAACTCTGGGTCTTTGAGTTGCAAAAGTACTTTGGCATGGCCAACGGTGATTTTTTGCTCGTTGAGTAGGTTGCGCACGTCTTCGTCGAGATCCAAGAGGCGTATCATGTTGGCGATGACGGAGCGGGTTTTGCCGACGTGGCGGGCGATTTCTCCTTGTTTCAAGCCAAAGCGTTTTTGCAGCATTTGGTATTGCTCGGCTTCTTCCAGAGGGGTGAGGCCTTCGCGTTGGAGGTTTTCAATCAGGGTGAGTTCTGCTACTTCTAGGTCGGTGGCCTCGTGTAGGATGATGCGGATTTTTTTCATCCCTATGCTGCGTGCAGCACGGAGACGGCGTTCACCGGCGATGATTTCGTAACGTCCTTCGGAGATGCGTGCTACGAGAGGTTGGAGGAGTCCACGTTCTTTGATGGAGGCTGCTAGTTCTGCTATTTGCTCTGGGGCAAAGTGGCGACGTGGTTGGAAGGGGCTGGTGTGCAGCTCATCCATGTCCACGGTGAGGATGCGTTCTTCTTGATTTTCTACGTCTTCACGCTTTTCGGGGGAGGATGATTCTTCATCATCTCCTTTTTTCATCATGAGGGCTCTTAATCCTTTTCCTAGTGCAGGTCTTGCCATAAATCGGGCGTTATTCTATATGAAGAGAGCAAAAAAATCAATTAGTTTTTTAATTGGATGCAATTTTTCTTGTAGCTTTGCAGCTAAGTGATTTAGTCTTTAGCGATACCAGCTTCAAGTAGCGCATCCCACCCACCAGAGAGGACGAAGATGGGCGCTTCAATGAATTGTAGGGAGCGCAGGTAATCCGCTATTTCCGTTGAGGATTGGCAGCTGGCGGAGCAGAAGACGACGATGCAGGCCTTTTCTTCATGTGCTTGGCTCAGGCGGCTGATGGCAGCGTCCACTTGCTGCTGTCTCTTGTTTCCTGACTGGATGCGGAAGACGCGCTTGTCGGGGAACATGAGGTGGTTGGTGGTGTATTCATTATCGCTGCGTGTGTCCACCCAGATGATGCGTTCTCCCCATTGTTGGGTGAGGTCGTCCATGCAGATATGACCAGCTGGTAGGCTGGCACTATCACAGGGAGGAAGGCGGCGCGGGGCGAGGAAAAAGTAGTCCACGGCTGCTATGCCTCCAGCGAGCAAAAGGATGATGAATCCTAGCCTGATGCTGGGGATGAGTATCTGAGGCAGTAGCTTTGGCGGTGCGCTGGTCATGGTTGTGGCATGATGTTGGCGGGGGCTTCGCCACGGCGCAGAAGGCTTGCCATTTGCTCCATGGTGGGCTTGCTGTGTTCAAAGAAGATTTTGTAGCCTTCGCAGAGGTAGTTATGGGGGATGTCCTCGCCCTCTGCTGCGACAAATCGGTGTTTGGGGCAGCCTCCTGTGCAGAGTTTGTAGTAGCTGCATGTGCGGCAGGGTTTGGGGAGTTGGGTGGCCTTTGCTACGCCAAAGTCAAAGAGCTGCTGGCTGCTTTGCATCTCGGCTAGGCTACGGCTTTTGATATTGCCTAGCATGTACTCTGGGTAGACGAAGTGGTCGCAGGTGAAGAGGTCTCCGTTGTGCTCCAAGGTGGGTGCGTGTCCACAAATTTCAGCCATGGAGCATATACCTGGTTGCGCGCCTACGGTGTTGGCTAGCGTGGCATCAAAGAGCTGCACGTAGTAGCTGCCTATGTCGCTTTTGACCCACTCATCATAGATGTCGCACATGAAGCGGCCGTAGCCTTCTGCGCTAACACTCCATTCTGCCAGTTGGGCTTGGGCTGCACCATGGGGGCCGGTGAGGCGAGAGCGGTTGCCGAGGTGGGGGATGTTTTCCTCTGTCAGCAGGTCAACGGCGGGGATGAACTGCATGTAGTGGCTGCCTATGGATTTGAAGAAGCGGTAGAGCTCTGCCCCTCGTCCCTCGCAAAGTCGGTTGACGACGCTGAGGGTGTTGAACTCCACACGCAGCTTGGTCATGTTCTCTATGGCGCGCATGACGCGGGAAAAGGTGGGACCACCGCCTTGTGTCTTGCGGTAGCTATCATGGATTTCCGCGGGACCGTCTAGGGAGAGACCTATGAGAAAGTTGTTGTCATGGAAAAAGCGGCACCACTCTTGGTTGAGCAGCAGACCGTTGGTCTGTAGGGCGTTTTCTATTTGACGACCAGCGGAGTATTTTTTCTGATACTTGATGACTCTTTTATAAAAGTCCATCCCAGCCATGAGGGGCTCTCCACCATGCCAGCAAAAGGTGACGACCTCGCTTTCTGTGGTGGAGATGTACTGCTCGATAAAGTCGCGCAGCACGCGGTCGCTCATCAGTTGCTGTTTGAAGCTTCCATCCTCTGTTGGATAAAGCAGAGCCTTGTCCAAGTAGTAGCAGTAGGCGCAGCGCAGATTGCACTGACTGCCTACTGGCTTTGCCATGACGGAGAAGTTCTTCGGCAGGGCGGGGCTATGGAAGGGGTTTCTCATTGCTTACTTGTTAGCAGCCTTGGCGGCCTTTGCTGCCATTTTTGCCTTTTCTTCTTCGGAGAGAATGCGGGGGAAGATGGGGCTGGGGGACTGGACGCTGTGTCCTTCTGCTAGGAGTCCCCAGCTGAGGTCAGAAGCAGTCTTGCCGCTGAGGTCGAGTTGCAGTTGCTCTAGGATGCGTGTTGAGGCCTGTGGTAGGACGCAGCCGAGGAGGAATCCAACGTGGGCGCAGCTTTCCAGCAGGTGGGCAAGCACACGGCAGAGCAGGGGATACTGCGTCTCATCCTTCGCGAGAGCCCAAGGCTTTGTCTGCTCAATGTAGGCATTGCACTGTCCCACATGGGCATTGAGTGAGGCGAGGGCTTCAGAGCACTGGTAGGCGTCCATGTATTCTGCAAATTGCTTTCGCGCGGTGGCGAGGCTATCACGCAGGGCGGCGGAGAGCTCATCATCGCCTTCTGCCCAGAGGATGCGTCCTTCGCAATAGCGAGAGCACATGTTGAGGGAGCGGTTGAGCAGGTTGCCCATGTCGTTGGCTAGCTCTGTATTGTAAACCATCTTGAGGCGGTCTGTGTCGTAGTCGCTGTCGTAACCTGTGCGTGTGTCGCGCACGAGGTAATAACGCAGTGCTTCTGCACCAAAGACATGGCATACCTCATTGGGGTCAACGATGTTGCCAGTGGACTTGGACATTTTTTCTCCCTTGATATTAAGCCAGCCGTGGACGAGTAGCTTGGGCATTTGCTCATCGGTGAAGCCCATGGCATGTAGCATGGCCAACCAGTAGACACCATGTGCGGGGACGAGGATGTCCTTGCCTATGACCTCGCAGGCTGCTGGCCAGAGTTTGTTGAAGTCAGGCAAATTGTCGCCTTCTTCTGCCAGATAGCCAGCAAAGGAGATGTAGTTAACCAGCGCGTCAAACCAGACGTAGGTCACAAATTGCTCATCAAAGGGGAGGGGGATGCCCCAGCTAAGTCTGTCAATGGGGCGGGAGATGCAGAGATCGTTATCAAAGGCGCGCTCTATGGCAGAGAGTAGCTCTGTCTTGCGGAAGCTGGGTAGTACAACATCGGGGCTGTTGGTGACAAAGTCCTTGAGCCATGCTGCATGTGCGCTGAGGTTGAAGTACCAGTTTTCTTCTTCCAGTTCTACGACTTCGCCCCATATGGCGTCAAAGCTGCCGTCTTCGTTGCGTTCCTTTTCGGTGAGAAATTGTTCTTGGCGTACGGAATAAAAGCCCTTGTAGCCTTTTTTGTAGAGGCAGCCCTTTTCCTTTAAATCGGAGAGGATTTTTTGCACGCAGCGTTTGTGGCGGGCGTCGGTGGTTTCTGCCCAGCCGTCGTAGGATAGGTCTAGCTTTTCCCAAAGGGCTTTGAACAGAGCGGTGGAGGAGTCTGTGTACTCCTGCGGTGTCATGCCGCATTCTGCTGCTTTTTGCTGAACCTTCTGACCATGCTGATCTACACCAGTGAGGAAGTAGACCTCCTCACCACACATTCGCTTCCATCGGGCGATAACGTCTGCTAACACCTTCTCATATGCGTGCCCGATGTGGGGAGCTCCATTTGTATAATCTATCGCTGTTGTGATGTAAAACATTGCTCGGAGAGCTTACTATAGCTTTTCTCAAATGGCAAGGTAAATTTCAGGCTTGACAACTTAGATTGTATTGTGTATTGTGTCCGCGTATGAAGAAACGACTTCGCAAAAAATATCGTATCGGTGAGTTCCAAGAACTGTGTTTCAACTTTTCCTTTGAATACAAGGGTGACGTCAATTCTACAGAGTGCGAAGCCTTCTTAAAAGAGTTTGTTGAAAACTGTGTCGAGGCTCAAGGCTTGGACTGTGATGGCTACATGACAGAGGAGGGCTGCCGCCTCATCCTCTCTGCAGCACGTCCTACAGAGACAAGTGAAGAACAGCGCCAGTTTGTCAAATCCTGGTTAGAGGCTCGCAGTGATGTAGAAGTCCAAAGCTTCTCAGAGCTCGAAGACCTCTGGTACTAAGGAGAGCTACTCTCTCCGCCCCACCCCTTTCCCTATTGAGATAGAGAGGATGGTTATGGCTGCGAGATGTGAGTGACAAGTTTTGCTTGTTAAACATACTCAAGGTAATAGGCATCCTCTCAATAACCGATGCAGTGGCATGGTGCCACTGTAGCAAACCATCTCAGGCTTGCCTGAGAAGCCCCACACACTGAATAATATATGACTGAAAAGAAATCAGAACAAGCAGAAGTCGTGAGAGGCCTGAAAGGTATCATTGCAAATGAAACC
>CAYJON010000117.1:0-7275 GCA_964371795.1 uncultured Akkermansia sp.
TGTACGACCACAACCTTTTTGGGTTTGAGGCGCTCGACGACTATAACCTCTTTGACTTTGGGCTTGGCTGGTACAACAACGACCTTTTTAGGATGGTGCGCGACGACTGCAGGTTTTCCCTTGACGACCACAGCTCCGCGAGCGTGAACTGAAGGTAGAGATAAAGCTGCTACTGCTAAAATGATTGATAATGCTTTCATATGATATTTGCCTTTCTATTTTTTTTGCTAGCACGCAGAGTTGCCTGCCTAATAGTGAGAACGTATCCTTGTAGCATCAATCTACCGATTAGTCTACGTTATCGAAAACTTCCTCGTCGAGGAAGAAGCGCTTGATTTCGATTTCTGCGCTTTCGGGAGAGTCGGAGGCGTGGCAGATATTGAGCATGCTGTTGGTGCCGTGTTCTGCGCGAATGGTGCCAGCGTCAGCCTTGGTGGAGTCGGTTACACCGATGATGCGGCGGGTGCGCAGGATGACACCTGGTCCCGAGAGTACCATAGCGACGACAGGGCTGCTCTGCATGAAGAAGTTGAGCTTGGGGTAGAGGGGTTCATCATTCACGATGAGGTCAAGGATGTGTCCGTAGTGTTCTTTGAGGATTTCATCGTTGAGCTGTATCATCTTGAGACCGCGCAGGCGGAAGCCTTCTGCGAGGAAGCGTTGTAGGATGACGCCAGAGAGGTTCTTGCGGACGCAGTCGGGCTTGAGGAGTATGAGGGTTTTTTCGTCTCTTATCATATGATTAAGTTGTTGTGTGTTATTGGGCGTTTTCTTCTTGGCGCAGCTTGTCTGGGCTGATAATGTAATCAGCGGCACAGCGGGGGCAGGAGATGACCAAATTTCCTTTTTCGTCAACGAGGTCTTCAATCTGTCCCTGTAGGGAGCGCAGTGTGGGAAGGATTTTTTCTAGCGTGCAGCCGCAGCGGTACTTGAAGCGGCGTGTCTCCAGCAGCTTGGTTTCATCTGCTGTGCGACCAGCTAGCATCTCGCGGAGGTAGTCTGCATCCAGTGAGTCCAGCCAGTCATGGTCTGCACCGGGTTCTGCTGTGACAAGGACGTACTCATCACCGCCTAGGTAGCAGGCGCGCGCTTGGCGTTGCTCGCTCTTGCGGTAGTAGTCCTCCACCCAAGTGGTGACTTGGTCACTGTGTACGTGGATGATGGAGTTTTGTGGCTCGCGAGAGCGCAGAATATTCTGCGCGTAAAGGGTGTTTTGCTCTGGCAGCTTGACATTATCTACAAAAATGCGACCTACTACGTCCTCTGTCATAGAAGAACCAGAGGCAAAGATATTGAGCGGTCTAGGTGTGCAGAGGTTGAGCGTCCAAGCATGATATTCTGCCCAAGGACGTGAGACAAGGTGCAGGGTAAAGTAGGCTAAAAGGTCTTTGAATAGGCTGTCATCCGCTGGATCTGGGCGTTGCTCTTGCTGCATGAGATGCAGGTAGTAATCCACAAAGAGGGGTGAAAAATCAGCGCGCAGTAGCAAGCAGTTGCGATGGCGCACAAAGATGGATTCTACGGTTGCAAACTCTTCGGCGGCAAGGGGGGATGAAAGTGGGGAATCAGCCATGGTTAATATTCTAGAACGGGTCAGACGGGACTTGGGTTAGAATAGCTTGCCTTATCTCATCTGGCAAGCGTAAAGTATGAATGAGTTTTTAAATTCTTGTCACGGGGAGAAATGAAACTCTTCTTCTAACCAAAAACTTTCTTCAAAATAGCTTGACATGACGGGATGCGCTCCCTATTCTTAGGACAAGAATAGACTGTTCATATGGCTACCATTAGACCCTTTGCCGCACTCCGTCCGCCGATTTCCTGCGTAGAGCAGGTGTCGAGCCTCCCTTATGATGTTATGAACCACGAAGAGGCCTGCGCTATGGCTGCGGGGAATCCCTCTTCCTTTCTCCATATCTGCCGTGCAGATATAGATACAGGTGAATTGCACATACATGATGATGTCTGCTATGAAAAAAGCGCACAGAATCTAGCCGATTTTCTCCAAAAGGGATTTCTACTTCGCGACGCCAAGCCCTGCTATTACATCTACCGTCAGATGATGTGGGGACGTGTGCAAACAGGTATTGTCGGCTGCGCTAGCGTGGATGAGTACCTCAACGGTACGATAAAGAAGCATGAGCTCACCCGCAAGGAGAAGGAGCTGGATCGCATCATGCACTTTGATGCCTGCTCTGCCCAGACAGAGCCCGTTTTCCTCGCCTACCGCAAGAATGAGCGCATCTCCACCGCGATTAGAGAGTGGATCAAGTTTCATAAGCCTGAATACGATTTTACAACAGATGATGGTGTGGTACACCTCCTGTGGCCTGTGGATGATGATGCTGTGATAGAGGATATACGCCTCGGTTTTGAAGAGACAGATGCCCTTTACATTGCTGATGGTCATCATCGCACGGCATCCAGTGCCGCTGTGTCTGCAAAGCGTCGCGAAGCCCACCCTGACTACACAGGGGAGGAGGAGTTCAACTACCTCATGGCGGTTTCCTTCTGCGATGAAGACCTTTTTATCATGGAT
Source organism: uncultured Akkermansia sp. (assembly GCA_964371795.1). Classification (GTDB taxonomy): domain Bacteria; phylum Verrucomicrobiota; class Verrucomicrobiia; order Verrucomicrobiales; family Akkermansiaceae; genus Akkermansia. The sequence continues at coordinate 2,540 of CAYJON010000117.1, forward strand.
TACAACCGCGTTGTAGGTGACCTCAAGGGGCAGAGTGAGGAGGACTTCCTCGCCGCTGTGGAGGAGAAATTCACCCTTGCGCCCGCTAGCTCTGGCGCACCTGCTGGCAAGCACCACTTCGGCATGTACCTTGCAGGACGTTGGTATGCCCTCACGGCCAAGGATGGTACCTTTGATGCCGCACATCCCATTGAGAGCCTCGATTGCTCCATCTTGCAAGAAAACCTGCTAGCCCCCATATTGGGCATAGAAGACCCACGCACCAGCCCACGCATTGACTTTGTCGGTGGTATACGTGGTTTGGAGGCTCTGCAAGCACGCGTTGATAGCGGAGAGATGGCTGTGGCCTTCTCCCTCTATCCAGTGAGCATGGAAGACCTCTTCTTTGTCGCAGACAGTGGCGAGATTATGCCGCCCAAGTCCACTTGGTTTGAGCCCAAGCTGCGCTCTGGCCTCTTTGTCCATGAAATCGAATCTTAACCCCATCTCCCCCCAACAAAACAAAAACATATGAAAATACTCATCCCCACCAAGCTTGACTCCGCTGCTAGTGCTGCTTTGACTGCCGCAGGTCACGAGGTTATCCAAGAGCCCGACACCCCGCTGGAACAGCTTGCAGCGGCACATCCAGATGCCTTTGGTATCGTGGTGCGCTCCGAAAAAGTCACCCCCGCCATTATGGACTGCCTGCCCCAGTTGCGTTGTGTCATCCGCGCAGGTGCTGGCTACGATAACATCGACTACATCTATGCCCGCAGCAAGGATATTGACGTGATGAACACACCCGGTGCAAACTCCAATGCTGTCGCAGAGGAGGTGCTAGCCATGGTGCTGGCTGCTTACCGCTTTGTGATACCAGCAGATAGCACAACACGTGCAGGGGAGTGGAACAAGAAAAACTACCTCGGACGTGAGTTGACGCACAAGACAGTGGGTATTCTGGGTCTTGGTAATATTGGCCGCCTTCTCGTGAAGAGATTGGAGGGCTTTGAGTGCACCGTTCTCGGCTACGACCACTTCCTTTCCAAACAACGTGCTCTCAATATCGGTGCCACGCCTGCGACCATAGAAGAGATTTTTGCCACGGCAGACATCATCTCCATCCACGTACCTGGTGGTCCTACTACCAAGGGCATGATAGGTCCAGAGCTCATCGCCAAGATGAAGGACGGTGCGGTGATGATTAACTGCGCCCGCTATGGCGTGGTGGATGAAGACGCCCTACGCGCCGCCCGCGCCGCTGGCAAGAAGTTCACCTACTGCACAGACGTGCACCCCAAGGACACAGCCGCCATGCAGCCCAGTGCCGATATTGCCGACATCATGCTGCCCCACCTCGGTGCTAATACGAAGGAAGCTAACCTCCTTGCTGCCATGCGCGCAGCGAAGCAGATGAACAACTACATCGCCCACGGTGATGTCAGCTGCGTGGTCAATGCGGAGAAGCCCAGTGACCTCAACCCAGCCAACCTGCAACTTGCAGCCATGCTTGGCAAGCTTTGCTACCTCGCTGGTGGTTGCAAGCCCATTCGCAAGATTGAGTGTACCTTCTATAACAACCTGCGCGCGATGCGCAAGTGGTTCACCCCATGGATTTTGGAAGGCTGTGTACCCGGTGCAGAGAGGGGCTTGATGCCCGCTGCTGCCGATGCCTCCTTCCGCGAGCATGGTATTGTCTTCAAGGCGCGTGAGCCCATGGATGACAAGCAGTACGACGATGCGCTGACTCTGGACATCTTTATGGAAGAGAACGGAGAGCAGTACAAGACCAGTGTACGCGGTGTCTTGGTTGATGGGAAGCCCGTGGTTTCTCGCGTCAATAACTTCTCCCACCTCTACGCAGCACTTGCGGGCAACTCCCTTGTGATGCACTATGAGGATAGACCGGGTGTGATTGCCATTATATCCCAGCACCTCGCCGATGCGGGCATCAATATTGATAACATTGTTGCCCCCCTTGATGCGGAAACAGGTTGCTCCTTGGCCATTATCAAGACCAGCCTACCTGTCACCCCAGAACTCTGCGAGAAAATTGCTAGCGCGATAGACGCGAAGCAAGGCTTTGCGTTGAGTCTTTAATCACTTCAAATCCTATGAGGAGGGTGCCCTTGCGTACCCTCCTCTATTTCTATAGATGAAAACTTCCTTTTCTCTTCTCATCCTCCTCTTGGCATCCTGCACACAGTCCACCAAGATGATTAGCTTTACCTCCAGCCCTAGCGGCGCAAGTATAGCCGTGAATGGACGCCTCCTTGAGGGCAAAACACCCCTCAGTGCCGAGGTGAATCAGCAAAAAGACCTCTCTATTGTCGCCAATAAGAAGGGCTACAGCGTCGCCACGAAAACCCTCTTCACCGAGACCAATTTTTGGCGCACCCTCCTCTGGACAAAGTACGACGCAAAGAGTCGCTACATCGAGGCAGATAGCGTGCATATTGATTTAGAGGCTCTGCCGAAGTTGGAGAGCTACACCCCCAGCAAACTCCCTGCCTATAAGCCTAGTGATCCTCCCCCGCTGCGTAGTCTGCCCCCCATGTGAGAATGGCAAAAATCCCAAATTTACCCAAAGTTGTAATTTTTTATCACATTTGACTTGCATAAAGTTAAAAATGGGGTAATCTAGCTGCCGTAACTTTTCGTAAACACGCGAGAACCCAATATAAAACACTACAAGCATCAAGCATATGGCACGTCTTTTCGGTATAGAAATACCTAATGAGAAGCGCATCGAAGCTTCCCTCTGCTACCTTTATGGCATTGGACCTTCGACAGCGAAGAAGGTGCTTGAGCAAGCAGGCGTATCCCCTGACCTCCGTACAGGCACGCTTTCTGACGCTCAACTCACCAAAATCGTACAGGCAATCACCAGCAACAGCATTCTGATTGAAGGTGACCTCCGCCGTGAACGTCAGCTCGCCCTCAAGCGTCTGACCAGCATCAACTGCGTCCGTGGCTACCGCCACCGCCGTGGTCTTCCAGTCCGTGGACAACGTACACGTACAAACGCCCGCACACGCAAGGGCAAGAAGAAGACTGTCGGTGCTAAGAAGTAATCGAGAGCTAAAGAATAACCATTAAATAGAATATTCATACAATGTCTGAAGAAATCATCAAAGAAGAAATCACAGAAACTGTAGCTCCCGAAGCAGCTGTTGTTGAAACAGCTCCTGTAGCAGAAACAGCACCTGCCGCAGCACCTGCCGCAGCAGAAGCAGCTCCAGCACCAGAAGCCAAGAAGCCCGAAGCACGCCGCGACATCTTCGCAGAACTCGGTCTTGCTGACGACGACGACAAGGTCAAAATCCTCAAGGCAAAGGGCAGCAAGAACGTCACCACAGGTGTTGTTCACATCTCCTCCACATTCAACAACACAGTTGTTAGCATCACTGACCTCAAGGGTAACGTGATTGCATGGTCCTCCGCTGGCAAGCTCAACTTCAAGGGCAGCCGCAAGAGCACCGCATACGCTGGTCAAGTTGTATGCCAAGACGCATGCCGTCAGGCAATGGGTCACGGCCTCAAGGAAGTAGAAGTACGCGTCAAGGGACCCGGCTCTGGCCGTGAATCCGCAGTGCGTGCCGTACAGACCATCGGTCTTGAAGTAAGCGCCATCGTTGACGTTACTCCCATCCCACACAATGGTTGCCGCGCTCCCAAGGCTCGTCACGCATAATGTCATCCTAGCAACTTTTATTATATAGAATTAACACAGAATTATGGCTCGTTATACAGGTCCAACCGCAAAGATCAGCCGCCGCTTTGGAGTAGAACTCTTCGGTGCTAGCAAGGCATTCGCCCGTCGTCCTTTCCCCCCCGGTCAGCACGGTGTACGCGCAGGTCGCAAGAAGAAGTCCGACTACGGCATCATGCTTGCAGAAAAGCAGAAGCTGCGCTTCATGTACGGTGTACTCGAAGGTCAGTTCCGCAAGTACTATGAGGAAGCAAGCCGTCGCCGTGGCATCACAGGTGACATCCTCCTCCAGATTCTTGAGCTGCGTCTCGACAACATCATCTATCGCCTCAACTTCGCCAACACACGTGCAGCAGCTCGTCAGACAGTAGCACACGGTCACGTTACCGTCAATGGCAAGAAGGTCAACATCGCCTCCTACAACTGCAAGCCCGGTGACGTCATCAGCATCGCTGGTAAGGCACGCTCACAGGCTCTTGCTAACCGCTTCTTGGAACTCAACACATCCGCTATCACTCCTGATTGGTTGGAAGTTGACAACAGCAAGCTTACCGCAAAGGTTAGCCGCATCCCAACGGTAGAAGAAATCGCTCCTATCGTTAACGTTCAGCTCATCGTTGAACTTTACTCTCGCTAATAGCGAGAAAAGCGACAAAATCGTTTACAGAAGACCCCCAATCCATTGTGATTGGGGGTTTTTCTATGTCTTTGATTCTCGAAAAGTTTTTATCATTTCTATCGTGGTATAAAAGCTTAAAAAATCAAGAATGAAAGGAACCCACCAATATGCCGAGAAATCCCTGAATGGAAAGATAAGCAGCGCGACTGCACCCATTATAGGCGCTAGTATAACAAGAGGTGATCCAGAGGCTGTGTATCGAGTTTTCCCCGTCAATTTATACAATGCTCATGAATAGATTATGTTCCAGTTGCACATAATGCTAGTAATGGAAAATAATCCAAAAATAACGGCAATGATTGCCAAGGAATATTGAAAAAATAGATGCATTTGCGAGTCAATGGTGAAGGGAGATGTCGTTAGCGA
>CAYJON010000118.1:0-7236 GCA_964371795.1 uncultured Akkermansia sp.
AGAACCTGGGGCACTTTGATTGGGGGTATTATCTGTCATAGCGGGTGAATTATACTGATTTTTATGACAAATACCAGCATTATTAGTACATACACTATAATTCGTTGATTTATTTTGCTGCGGATGCTAATCTTGCTCGCAATGAAAAAACGTATTTACACTTCTCTGACTGATCTTGTGGGTCATACGCCCTTAATGCATATACAACAGTATGAAAGGGCGCACCAGCTCTCTGCCACCCTTCTAGCAAAGCTGGAGTACCTCAACCCCAGCGGAAGCGTCAAAGACAGGCTGGCAAAGGCTCTCATCGAGGATGCCGAGCAGCGTGGATTATTAAAAGAGGGCAGCACTGTCATTGAGCCTACCAGCGGAAATACAGGCATAGGCTTGGCTGCTATCTGCGCGGCAAGGGGCTACCGCCTCATCCTCACCATGCCCGAGACCATGACGGTAGAGCGACGCAAGCTGCTACTCGCCTACGGAGCAGAGCTGGTTCTCACCGAGGGTGCGAAGGGGATGCGCGGAGCTATCGCACGCGCGGAGGAACTGCGCGAGAGCATAGAGGGTGCTGTGATACCCAGTCAATTTAGCAACCCTGCCAATGCGCGCATGCACGCAGCCACCACAGCCGAGGAAATCTGGCAGGACACAGCGGGCGAGGTGGACATCATCGTCGCGGGTGTCGGTACAGGTGGGACAATTAGTGGGGTGAGCCTTGCGTTGAAGCAAAAGAATCCTCATATAGAGATTATTGCTGTAGAGCCAGCGGATTCTCCCATGCTTAGCGAGGGACGCGCAGGCGCACACATGATTCAGGGCATAGGCGCGGGTTTCATCCCTGATAGCCTCAACACAGCGGCCTATGACGAGGTAGTGACTGTGAGCAATGATGAAGCCTTTGCCGCTGCGCGTGATTTAGCACGCCGCGAGGGGCTGTTGATGGGGATTTCCTCTGGTGCGGCTTTGCATGCAGCGACTCTCGTCGCGCAGCGAGAGCAGAATGCAGGAAAAACCATTCTCGTGATTCTTCCTGATTCTGCTGATCGCTATTATTCAACGCGATTGTTCGAGGATATTCTTTAATCCACGCTACGGAAGATAATTTCGTAGACGAGGATGGGCTTGCTTGCGTCCTTGGGTGTCAGGCTCAGCGTAGACGCTCCCTTGTCTAGCTTGATGAGCATAAAGGACTTTTTAGGGCTCAATTCGCTCTTTCCTCCCTTGATGGAAAGCGCGCTGAGGTCCTTGCCAATGATGACGGCTTCCGTTGCTCCCTCTGGGATGGTGATATCCTTGCTCTTAAGGGCGGCTGCATCCCACGCGGTGAAGAGATCTCCGTCGCTGAGGTTTTGCTCATAGCTCAAGGGGTTTTCTGCTGGGCAATTGAATTGGAATGTCGTTATTTTGACTTCATGATTGCCTTGCGACTTGTTGGTGAGCACCATCGCGTTGACGCCTTGCTTGGGCAGGCTGTCGGCGGAGGCGGTGATTTTATTGCCTTCTTGCTTGCAGGGGATGATGAGCTTTGATCCATCTTCAAGTAGAAGCTCCACCTGTGCCCATTGGGCGAGTGTGGGGTTTTCCAAATTGATTTCCAATCCGCTGATAGGAGCGGCTTGACGTAGATGGAGGCTCAGGCTGTCACCAGGCTTCATTTGAGAGACTTCCATCACGCGGTTGATGCCCACGGAGTGGTTGTTGCGTGTGACTTGCATCTTTGACCATTCTGGCAGGGTGGATTGGGCGTATTGACGTAATACGCTTTCCTTGTTGACGCTGAATTCGCAAATGGCAAGCCAGTATTGTGCTCTTGGCTCAATGATGCGGTAGCGTACGTAGCGTGCCTTGACGGGCTCCTTGCTGAGGTCTAGTTGTACGGTGGCGCCTTCCTGCTCTTCGTGGAGCTTTGTCCAAGTTTGGGCATCTTGGGAGTATTCCATTTGTCCCTTGGCGATGTAGTCTTCACCACGAGGACCAGCCATGAGGAGTTCAATGCGCTTAATTTCTTGCTCACTGCCGAGGTCCAATCCGTACCAGTCACCTACCTTCTGGCTGGTGTTATCCCAGAGGGTGTAGATTTTGTCGTCAAAAATGGCCTCACTGTTCTGGTTGGGGTTACCAGAGGAGCTGATAAAGCGCATGCTGGTTTTCGCTTTGCTCTTGTGAGAATTGGAGAGCTCTGGCGTGGTGGCTAGAGAGTCATAAATCCTCGTGGTCGCAGCCTTGCTGAGTAGTTCTGCCGTTGGGGCAAAGTGGAGGTCACCTACGATGGGACGCTTGCCGCTTTCGCGTAATACTTTGGTCTGGGCGGTGAGCTCCATGAGCTGCTGGAATTGCTCTTCATCAAAGTTGCTGCCTTGCAGAATGCTAGCAGCCTTGTCTCCGACGCGTCCAATGTGTCCGTAGAGGGTGAACCATTCGTCAATTTCCTTTCTTAGGCTTTCAAGGCTTGGGTCACTGAGAAGCTGTTGGCTGTGGCCAATTGCATTCTTGTACTCCTCGTGCAGACGGGTGATGGCAGGCGATTGATTCTTGCCCTCGCGTAGGTCGCTCTTCAGCGCGAGTACAAAATCCTCAATCTCTGCTGATTCCTCCAGATTTTTGGAGTACTCATAGGCGGCGAGGCGGGAGTTGTGGTTGCTGAAGTTTTGCATGGCTGCGGCACTGCTGGGGAAGAGGCGTTTGATGCCATCTTTCCAGCTTTGCATGGAGTTGAAATCCTCAATGTTCCAAGAGTAATCACCCACGCTAAAAACACCAAGCTTGCTTGCCTCGCTCCATTGCATGGGGTTGGCAACAAAGCCTGCGTAGAGGGTTTTCATGGCGGGACTTTGGGCTAGTCCTTCTATGCGTCCCATGGCGAGGCGATCTCGGCAGAAGTCCGTGCAAGGCCAGTTCCACCAGATAAAGGTAGGACGACCAAGGGCTTGCTTCACCCATTCTTGACCTTCTTGGTCAATGCCGCAGACAACACCATTGCCTGTCCACATGACAGAGACATCAGCGGGCAGATTGTCACCCAGTTCCTTGAGCCAATCTGGTCCGACAAAGCCACGGCAGTAGCCTGTGGGGCACATGATGAAGGGACCAACATCTGGGTGCTTCTTCACAAAGTGGTCTGTGAGGTAGGTGGTGAGCTTGGCTTGGTATTTTGCTTGGTTAATTTCCCCGCTGGAGTCATCCACAGAGACGGCAAAGTGGCGTACACCCAGTGCGTACATGTTTTCCAGCTTCTTGACGAGAAGATCCATGTCGGGCTTGCCGTCATCCTTTTTCCAATCCACCGTGTTGGCAGGGTGAATCATCCAGACGAATTTGACGTGATTCTTTTTCGCAATCTCGGTCAGCTTTCTAATTTCCTCTGCCTCCTTGGCAGGATAGGGCTTGCGGGAGTCAAAGCCGTGGTGGTAAGGATCATCTTTTGGTGCCCAGATGTAGGTATTCATCTTGTTGCGACCATAAAACTCTATCTGGGATTTGCGTCCCTCAAAGCCCCATGGTAGACCATAGTAGCCCTCAATTGTGCCACGGTAGGGCACATCGGGCCAGTCGATAATTCTGCCTTGGGGGAGCTTGCCTAGCTTCACTATTTCAGCAATACCCTTGTCGGCAAGGGGGTCTTTTTGGGCATAGAGAGCCTGCTTGTAGTCTTTGAGCAGCTGGATGAGTGTTTGCTTGGCATAGTAGACGCCTGTCTGGTCGTAGGCGTATACCTTGAGCTTGCCTCCTTGAATGTCGATGGCGTAGGCACCTTCTACAGGGGGGAGTTCTATTTCTCCCTTGGCGATGGGCTGTCCCTTTTTACAGAGGATGATTTCTACGCCCTTTACTTGTGCGTAGCTGTCCTGCAGCTTCACTTCTTGGGGGGTGGGATAAATGCGTGGAATGTCTGCTAGAGCAGAAGCTCCAAGATACAATGAGGCAATAATGCCACTGATGTTGGCTATTTGTTTTGATTTAGTCATGGGGTATTTGTATTATCGTAAAATGATTTCGTAGATGAGGATAGCTGCGCTGTCGTCTTTGACATGCAGGGTGAGGGTGTTTTCATCAGCTTTTGGCGTGATGCGTATCAGTCCCTTTTCTGCCTTGGCATGGGGATGATTGGCTATTTGCAGCGCATCGAGGCGACTGCCTAGGATGATGACCTCCTTTGTGCCCTTTGGTAGAGGGATGTTTTTGCTGGGCAGAGCGGCAGCGTCCCATGCGGTAAAGAGATTGCCGTCTGTCATGTTTTCTTCATAACTCTGTGGGTTCTCCTGTGGGCAGAAAAGCTTGAAACTGTTGAGGCGCGCCTCTTGGGCTGAGGGGCTGATATTGCTCAGGCGAAGCGCCTTGATGGGCTGTGCGGGCAGCATGTCTGCACCTGCTACAAGCATCGTTCCCTCCTGCTTGCAATTGAGTATTTTCTTCTCGCCACCCTCCAGAGTGAGCTCTACTTGCGCCCATTCATGGATTTTGTCATTGCCTAGGTCAATTTGCAGCCCCGTGGCTTTGACAGCTTGCTTCATGCTGAGGCTGACGCTGTCTTGTGCCAGCATGGTGTAGGGCTCTAGCACGCGTGAAATGCCAATATGGTCTTGGTAGCGCGCTGCTTGTACCTTGCCCTTCCACTCTGCAACAGTGGACTGTGCCTCCTGCCTCGTGCTGCTTGAGCTGTTGACATGAAACTCACAAAGTGCAATCCAATTGGGGCGAGGAGCCGTCACGCGGTAGCGCACATAACGCGCCTCCTTGGGGCTCTGGAGTTCGAGACGAACATGCGCTCCCTCTTGCTCTGCGCCAAGGGGCATCCAGTTGTTGCCGTCCAGAGAGTATTCCATCTGACCCTTGGCTATGTAGTCATCGGGACGAGGACCACCCATCAGCAACTCCACATTCTTGATAGGGGTAGTCCTGCCTAAATCCAGACCATACCATTGTCCCGCCTTTTGTTCCGAGTGCTCCCAGAATGTGTAGGCGCGCTTGTCAAAGAGGGCTTGCGTATCTTTCTTTGCATCACCAGCGGAGGCGATGAAGATTGGCTTTGGCTCAGTTGCCACTTTTGTCGTATCTCCTGCACGCAAAATAGTGTAGCACCTTTCAGCAGTCGCTTGAACTAAGGCATCTGTGGCAGGGGTGAGAAACTGCGTGCCCACCAAGGGCTTGATGCCGCTTTCTCTGGCATCAACCAATCGGCCATAGGTAGCTAGCATCTCCACCAGCTCATCCATCTGGGCTTCACCGCCTTCAAAAACATCTATAGCTTCTTTGCCTGCCTGACCAATAAGACCCAAAACAGTGACCCACTCGCTAATTTCCTCGCGTAGGGTGCTCAGTTGTTCATCAGATTGAATGCTTTTAGCAGAGGCGGCAATCTCTTGATATTTCTTCTTCATCTGGGTGATGGAGGGACTTTGCATCTTGCCCTCCTGCACATCCTTCATCATCTGCTGCGCATCAGCCATCAGATCGAGAGACTCCTCACGCTGCTCCTTAAAATGCGTGAAACCCAGTGCAGAATTATGATTGCAGAAGACCTGCATCGCTGCGGCAGAGCTGGGGTAAAGTCGTTTGATGCCATCCTTCCATGTTTTATCCGAGTTGAAATCCTCTATATTCCAGGTGTAATTCCCCACGCTGAAGATGCCCAATTTGCTCGCCTCGCTCCACTGCATGGGGTTGGAGACAAAGCCAGAGTACAGTTCCTTCATCTTCGGTGACTGGTCAATGCTGTAGGCGCGACCCATAGCCATGTAGCGTATAAAGCCATCTGTTACAGGCCAGTTCCACCAAATAAAGGCAGGACGCCCCAAGCTCTTTGTGAACCACTCTTGCCCCTCCAAGGTGACATCACCGATAATTGCCTCGCCCGTCCACATCACCTTGACCTCCGGAGGCAGGTTGGAACCCAGCTCTTGCAACCATTCCGCCGATGTGGCACGCCTGTGATAGCCCGTGGGGCACATAATAAAGGGGGCGAGCTCTGGATGCTTTTTAATAAAATGATCTGTGAGGTAAGTGGTCAACTTTGCCTGATACTTCGCCTCATTGATTTCCCCGCCAGAGTCATCCACTGCAAGGGCAAAGTGGCGCACCCCCATATCGTACATCAGCTCCAGCTTCTTGACGAGAAGATCCATATCTGGTTTGCCGTCATCCTTTTTCCAATCCACTGTGTTGGCGGGATGGATGGACCAGACAAACTTCACGTGATTCTTTTTCGCCACTTCTAGCAAATCGATAATCTCCTTGGCGGCCTCGGGCGGATAAGGCTTGCGGGAGTCAAAACCGTGGTGATAAGGGTCATTTTTTGGAGCCCAGATATAGGTATTCATTTTATTGCGACCATAGAACTCTATCTGAGATTTGCGCCCCTCATAGCCCCAAGGGCGACCATAAAAGCCCTCCACCGTACCACGGTAGGGCACATCAGGCCAGTCGATAATTGTGCCTTGGGGGAGTTTTCCTAGCTTAATGACATCATCTATAGTCACATCCGCTAGGGGGTCATGCTGCGCATAGCTAGCCTGTGGGTAATCTTGGAGCAGTTGAATGAGCGTTTGCTTAGCATAAAAGAAGCCCGTCTCATCGTGGGCGAAGACTTTTACCTTGTCGCCCTCAATCACGATGCCATAAGCCCCCTCCACTTGTGGAATCGGCATAGGTGATTGAGATGCATCAAGGGTCTCTAAGCTTGTCGCCTGAATAAAAATATCCTCTAAGCGCTGCTCTTGGGGAGTAGGATAAATAGAGGGTATATCAGCAAGGATAGGAGAACAAAGCGAAAAACAGGCAAACAAGCGTGAAGCTGAAAGAAAAGACAAGGACATGCAAAAATAGGGGGTAGAACAATACTGTGTTGTAACATACCATAAACACTAAGGGGGAGTCAAGCTTCTTTCGTTAGTCTGTCGAAGCTTGGCGGGAAGAACGCTTTTCGCTTGCAATGGGCGGCGCGATTCGATAGAGTGTTATGGGGACTTCTAAATTCTCGTCACTCTAAATAAGCTAATGTGAAAAATCAGCTCACGAGGCATCTTTTGAGTGCTTATCGGCTGGATTTGCCTCGAATTTTCGTCTCAGCGGACACTCTGAGCCATCAATTCGTGAAAAATCCATCTCGAAAGTCATCTCAAAATCTCGCCTCGCGAGAAATTAGAAATCCCCTTATATCAATCCGATGCTTATTGAACTACGAGCCAAAAATTGTTTTATCTTTGGGAATGAGGTGGAGTTTTCCATGCAGGCCAGTGA
>CAYJON010000119.1:0-7129 GCA_964371795.1 uncultured Akkermansia sp.
GAGGACGAAGGGGAGGTGTGGGTGTGGAGCTGCTCGAACTACCGCTAGAAGATCCACCAGAGGAGCTACCAGAGAAACTGGAGCTGCTGCTGTAAGAGCTAGAGGAGTAGGAGGAGCTAGTATTGTTTGTATGGTTATTCATAGTTTTTTTCTTTTTGGGGTTTATGTTTTGGGGTTTATGTTTTAGGGGTTATGTTTTGGGGTTTGTATTATTGGGTTTATGTTATTGCGGATTTAGTTGAACGTTTTCACAAGGTGTGAAAGTGCCTCTATTGTTATACAGCCGATGCGGTACGTCAAAAGATTCTTGAGAGGCGCAGTTCCTTGGTCAATTAGTAATCAATCTTGCTATTGACGATTTTTAAGAGGATTTCTAAATTCTCGTCATTCAAAATAAGCAAATTGGCTTAACAGCTCATTTCGCGGATGATATTTTCAAAGTAAGGAATTTCTCGCAGTGCTTTCTCGCCATTGTTTTTTCATTGCATTATCTGCTGCAATTTGCTCTAATAAGTCCATCACCATGGCATCCCCTTCCCCCAGTTCTCGAGTACTAGTATTTTTTGGCAGCGATGAGGGACAAGCCGCCGCCGCTGCCCAAGCCGCCTTCTCCCGCATCACAGACGGTCAGGACGGCTGGGGAGACGAAATGATAGACGGCGCAGCCGCCACTGTAGATGACGCTCTATCCATCATCCACCGCTGTATAGCGGGGCTGCAAATGGTTAACATGTTTGGCGGGCAAAAGGTCATTTGGCTCAAGGGCGCGACCTTCATGGGCGACTCCCCACAGGGAACAAGAAGCGAAGCTATCGTCAAGGCTCTTGATGAGTTACTCCAAACACTCAACAAACTACCAGATGAGACCTACTTCATCCTCCAAGCCATGGATATGGACAAGAGGCGTGTCTTCTTCAAGGGTCTGCAAAAAATTGCCAAACTCCAAGAATGCGCCAAAATTGACCAAAGCAAAGCTGGCTGGGAGAGAGAGCTCTCCAACCTAGTCACCCAACTCGCAAGGGAGAAAAATCTACGCTTCACCGCTGATGCCATGCACCTCTTTATCCACCGCGTGCATGAAAACTCTCGTCAAATTAGCAATGAGCTAGATAAGCTAGCCGTCTACCTAGGCGAAGAACAACGCCCCTTGGAGCTGCAAGACATAGAGCAAATGGTGCCGGTCTCCCGTGATGGTATCATCTTTGAAATATCCCGCGCCCTAGAGCGGCGTGACGCACGTACAGCCATAGCCCTCATTGACGCGCAGCTAGAGCGTGGAGAGTCTGCGATAGCCATCATACGCGCCACCTTCATCCCCACCTTTAGCTCCCTCTTCCGCGTGGCTCTCTTGCGAGAAAAGTATGCCATACGCGCAGGTGGTAGCTACGGGCAATTTGAATCGGAAATCAGTGCCCTGCCACAGCAGGCGCAAAAGCTACTGCCTCTCAAAAAGGATGGCACGGTGAATTTCTACGGCTTCTACAACGCAGCTAAAACCGCGCACAAGGATCTCAACGTAGCGCAGACAACGCGCGCGCTCAAGGCTTGCGCACAGGTGGACAGGCAGTTGGTATCGACCAGCCTTGACCCACGCATGCTACTGCATCAGTTGGTGGTAAAGGTTACTAACTGATGCCTGCTCACAGGGTACGCAGCAGGACATAGTTTTCTCTCATTTCTCGTGCGGATTCGGGGTGTTCCACGTGAAACATTTTGATTTTTTCCAACTGTATGCTGCCATCTGAAAGCAATTCTTGTAGTTGTTGGACGGCTGTTTTTGTCATGGCTGGGCAATTGCGGTAGTAGGCTAGGACATGGCCTGTGCCCTGCTTCATGAGGCGTAGCGGCCAGAGAAGGCACTCCCAAGGGCGTTTTGCGCGTGGCCAGCGGCATCCTGTCTCGGTGTCGAGTAAGGGGCAGTTGAGGCTGTCTTCTGCGCATTTGCAGAGGGTGAAGTCTAAGTCGAAGCTAGAGCCGCCTTCAGGGCGCGGGACGGAGTAGGCTATACCCTCTGCTTGCAAGTCGAGCCTGTTCGTTTTGCTGAGGTAGGGCATTTCCCATGCGCTCTCTGTCTGGAAATGACAGCAGAGGCGGCAGGAGGCGCAATGCGATGGCTGGATGATATGCTCTAGCATGGTGCTATCACTGTAGCAGATGTGGTGGGGTTTGGCAAGATGTTAGATGGGGTGTTCCACGTGGAACAAGAGATGGGGGAGAATTTTTTACGCTATCGCGTGGGGAGATTGGCTTTTCTTCACGCTAGGCGTGAGCGGCGGTAGAAAAGTGTCGCGCTGCGGGCGAGTCTATAGGGGGGCGACAGTGTTGCTGGGCTGGTTCACCATGCAGGGTGTTCAAAGCGGGCATGTTTTCCTTTAAGGGGCTGTCGCCACCTTGCGCGGAGAGAAACTTTTCGTCACGCTATCGCGTGGAGAGATGGCTGACTATACGCTATCGCGTTGGCGACGGTAGGAAAGTGTCGCGCTATCGCGCGAGTCTATAGGGGGCGACAGTGTTGCTGGGCTGGCTCACCATGCAGGGTGTTCAAAACGGGCATGTTTTCTTTTAAGGGGCTGTCGCCTCCTCGCGCTGACGCGCTTCGGTTTTCTCCCGGGCTCTGCCCGGACCCGCGCGGGATTGCCCCCGCGTGTGCCCCCAAGAGCGTGCTCTTGGGAATCTGTTGAACGCATGGCGCAGGGATAAGGGGTTTAGGTTTTGATTTAGGCTTTGATTTGTGCGCCTTCTACGCGGAAGATGGGGTAGCTTTCTGTCAGGCTTTCGCCCTCCTCCAGCCAGTTGCTCTGTGTGGTGGTGATGAGTACCTGAGAGTCCACAGGTATGGCTTTTAAGAGGGCTCTGCGACGCTCTAAATCCAGTTCTCCAAAGATGTCGTCGATGAGTAGTATTGGCGCGTGCGCTGTCTCGTCTCGCAGTAGGTTTGCCTGCGCCAGTTGCATGGCGGTGGCTAGGCTGCGTTGCTGCCCTTCTGAGGCAAAGTTCAGGGCGGATTGCTCTTGGATATGTAGTTCTATGTCGTCCCGATGGGGTCCGATGTGGCTGTGTCCCAAGCGTAGGTCTGTTTCTAGGCTGTCTGCCATGGCGGCTTCCAGTGTGTCGATTGTTGCGCTGGCTCGATACAGTAGTTGGATGTTTTCCCGCGCTCCGCTGATGGCATGGTGGCTTTGTTCTACGTAGGGTGCTAGTCGCTGTACTAGGCGGCTGCGTAGGTGGATGAGTTCTCTGCCATGTTGGATGAGTAGTTGGCTGAAGCTATGGAGTGCAGCTAGGTTGCGACGGGGGTTTTTGAGGAGGGCGTTGCGGGCTTTGAGGGCTTTTTTGTACTGCAGGAGGGCTTGTCTGTAGGCTGGGTGCCACTGGGTGCCCAAGAAGTCGATGTAGCGTCTTCTCTCGTCGCTGCTGCCTTGGACGATTTGGATGTCTTTGTTGCCTAGCCAGCAGAGTGAGGGGGCATCCTGTAGGTAGTCGCTGTAGTCGCGGCGTGTGTGCTTGTCTACTTGTAGTTCGAGGTGGCGGGGTTTCCACTTGATGCGGCGTGTGTGTGTGCCGTGGCTGAGGGATATGCCAAAGTTCCCTGTGCCATGCTGGGAGAGGCGTTCCAGTCGGCTGCTGCGGGGGGAATGGAGGGTCAGGGCAAAGCATATGGCCTCTAGTATGCTGGTTTTGCCTTGGGCGTTGTTGCCACAGAGTATGGCTCCCTGCGCTGGGATGCGCCAGTTGAGTGCCGCATAGCAGCGAAAGTGTTGGAGGCGCAGGCTGTGTAGCATAGGGGCGCGGGAGGGGGCGATACGGGCGGTGTGTGTGCTTTGCTTTTTTAGTAGTCAACGCGCAGGTCGCTGATGGATTTCATGATTTTTTCTCCCAATGCTTTTTGCGCGACACGTCCTTTGGCGCGTGCTTCATCTGGTCCGAGGATATAGGGGTCGCCTATGGAGAGGGTGATGGGGCGGAAGCGCAGTTTGTTGCGGTGTATGGGGAGACAGTCATAGGCGCCTTCTATGCGTATGGGTTGTATGGGTACGCCTGCGAGTTTGCTGAGGATGAGGCCTATACCGGGCATGGCGGGCTGTATTTTGCCGTCTTCGCTGCGGGAGCCTTCGGGGAAGATGAGGACGCGTCCACCTGCTTTGACGATGCGGATGACTTTGATGATGGCGGCGGCGTCGGGGCGTGTCTGGTTGATGGGGATGGCTTGGCAGCGGGTGAGGATGGCGCCCATGGTGGGGTTTTTCCATAGACTGTGGCGTGCCAAGAAGTGTGCGCCTGTTTCGTAGAGTTGCCCTATCATTGGGGGGTCAAGAAAGCTCTGGTGGTTGGCGACGATGATGCAGGGGCCGTCGTCGATGAGTTTTTCTCTGTTGATGATTTTGAGGCGGAAAAGGCTGCGCCCTGCACTGTAAAATAATGTGCGGATAAGAAAGTAAATGAAATTGGGGAACATGGCGGTGGCTGGTGTTATTAGGTGGTGGGGAGTTTTTTCTCTATGTCCTGACAGATGCGCTCTACGACTTGTTCTATGCTCATGTCAGAGCTGTCAACAAGGAGGGCGTCTTCGGCCTGCATGAGGGGGGCGCAGGCGCGCTGGCTGTCTTTTTTGTCACGCTCTGCGATGGAGTCGGTGATGCCTTCTGCGCGACGGCGGGCGGCGCGTACTTCTTCTGAGGCGGTGACAAAGTATTTGTACGGTGTGTTGGGGAAGACGACGGTGCCTATGTCTCGGCCTTCCATGACGATGGCTTCTTCTAGGTTGTAGCTTCTCTGTTTGCTGACGAGGTAGTCACGTACTTGGGGGATGGCGGCTATGGTGGAGACGGCGTCGTTGACGCGCTGTTCTGTGAGTTCTTGTTGGAGTTGCTGTCCCTTGTAGAGCACGCAGGACATGCTGCCGTCGCGGCCAAAGCTGAGCGGTATTTCTGGTAGGAGGTCTACCACGACTGCTGTGTGCTCTGGGTCTATGCCTTCTTGCAGGCAGTACCAAGTGATGGCGCGGTACATAGCACCGGTGTTGATAAAGCAGTAGCCGAGCTTTGCGGCGATGAGTTTTGCAACGGTGGATTTGCCAGAGGCGGCGGGTCCATCAATGGCTATGGCGGGATGGGGGGATGACTGCATATGTATTATCGAGAGTTAAGATAGTTAACGATGCCATGTCCTATGCATTCTGCAAAGTAAATAGCGTTCTGGTGCTGGGTGAGAAAGCGGACGTGCTCTGGGTTGTGCAGAGAGCCAATGGCAGTGACGACAGCGGGAACTTGGGATTGCTCACAGGCGTTGAGGTGGTTACCTCCTATGAGATCAGGGGAATCGCGGCGTATGATGCTGACATTGCGCCCGCGGTTAGGCAGGGCATTGTTCATGAGTCTCGCGTTGGCACTCTCTGCTATAAAGAGGGCTAGCTGTGCGCCTGCTAGATTGCATTGCAGGGCGGCTTGGAGACGCTCGCTCCATTCGTTGGAGGGGGCGTCATCCTCTAAGTGGCAAAAAACCACGCAAGCTGGATTTTGTTCCAGTGCATAATTGAGGGCGCGTAGTCCTATGCCCTCTATGTCTAGGTGCTGGGCAGAGGGCTCTAATGTCCCTGGGTCTTGGCTGTTGATATGAAAGACCTCCGACATCTTTCCATAGCCCTGCAGCTGCTCATCATCTGGCATAGCACCATGATTGATCACGATGCATTCATAACCAGCTTTTTCTATAATTCGCTTAGTATAATACACATACTGATACCAGAATGTGAACTCATCTATTTTTCCATTGCTATTGTCAGGAGGACGCTCACCGTGTGTAGAGCCATCGGGGCTGTAGAAGTGCCCTACCATCAGGGCTACTGTGCGAGAATTGCGTACCTTGGACTTCACGCGCTGTTGCACACAGCCTGTAGAGAACAGTGCGACGGCAATCAGCAGAAATGAGAGGAGGTAGCGCATCAGAGCAAAATTCCTTGTTGTCCCGTGGGGGTGAGTCCCAGCTTTGCATAGGCAGCCGGCATGGCCTCACGCCCTCGTGGGGTGCGTTTGATATATCCCTGCATGATTAAAAAGGGCTCATGCACATCTTCTATGGTGGACTCATCCTCACCCACGGCAACGGCGAGAGAGGAAAGCCCTACTGGTCCGCCGCCAAACTTGGCAATCATGGTCTCCAGCAGGCGCATATCCATCTCATCTAGACCATCTTCATCTATGTCGAGCATGGCAAGGGCGCGTGTGGCTATCTCTCCAGTGATGCGGCCATCGGCTTTTACTTGGGCAAAGTCACGCACCCAACGCAGCAAGGAATTGGTGATACGCGGTGTCCCTCGGGAGCGACGCGCTATGCACTCTGCGCCCTCATCATCTAGCTCCACATTGAGCAGCTGGGCAGAGCGGTGCAGAATCTGGCAGAGTTCTGCGGCAGAGTAGTAATCCAAGCGATTCACCATCCCAAAGCGAGAGCGCAGTGGCCCAGTGAGCTTTCCTGCGCGTGTTGTCGCGCCTATGAGGGTGAATTTCGGCAAATTCAACTGGATAGAGCGGGCATTAGGGCCTTGGTCAATGATGATATCAAGGCGGAAGTCCTCCATTGCGGGATAGAGATATTCCTCAATAGCGGGGTGGAGGCGGTGTATCTCATCAATGAAGAGGACATCGCCCTTTGCTATATTGGTCAAAATGCCGGCGAGATCGCCTGCCTTTTCAATTTGAGGGCCGGAGGTGGTGTGCAGCTTCTTACCCACAGCGTGGGCAATGATATTAGCAAGAGTGGTTTTTCCCAGACCTGGTGGACCACTGAGGAGGACATGATCGAGGACATCTTGGCGCATATGGGCGGCCTCGACCATGAGGAGGAGGCGTTCTTTAATTTTTTCCTGACCGCAGAACTCACTAAACGCGGGTGGGCGTAGTGAGAGATCGAAGGGGGAGATGGGGGTCTCGGCCATGCGATTGTAGAGGGAATCTTCCATGTGCTGCGAGTATAGCCTAGCATAGAAAGGCGGGTGGGTCAAGCATCGACCTAGTAATCACGCAAGTCTGAAAGCTGTAATAAGCGCGACACGATCACTCGCTACCATGTATAATCTATGTAGGCATGTAATTATTTGATTGGAGGTGAAGGCAAAGCCTTTACCTCCATC
>CAYJON010000120.1:0-3947 GCA_964371795.1 uncultured Akkermansia sp.
GCAAGGGACGCTGTCCCTTGACCCTGCCCAAGAACTGAGTTCTTGGGAATCTCCCTGAACGCAAGCGCAGGAAGACGCTATTGCGCCTCATTTCGGCAGCTTGTCCTTCAACCTCTCCAGCTTAATCCCCTTCTCCAATCCCCCTATCTCCTCCAAAAGCCGCGTGCACTCATCATACAACTCATCATAATCAATAGGCCCCGCCTTCTCCTTCTTCGTATTGGGAAAGATTATATACGAGACCCCCAAGTCCGAAACAGGACGCGCGTAGACCCGCGCTCTTGGGTTGATTTCCTGACAAAGTCTCAACGATGCCTCCCCTGTCTTGAATCGTGGCCCATAGTCTCCCACGATGGCAGGGTAGACCTTGCTCCCTACTATAACAACTACATAGTCTCCCGGTGCTGGCTCATACGCGCTGTTCCCTTCTTTAAGTGTGAGGGGGATGACTACAAAGGGGTCGTAGTCCGCTAATAAGAAGCTGTAACGCTTCAAATCGACGATGACTCTCTTTGCATGGTCTATGGATGAGGCACTGCCATTTTCCTTTTGCAGTTTCTTGAGCCGTCCTTCCCAATGCGGCAAGAGGGGGTTGGGCGTGGTGCCCAGTTTGCGCCATCTGTAGGAGGTGGTGGGTTGGTAGAAGTCGCTGTTGCGTATGTGCTCTGGCATGTCAGGTAGTCTGTCTCCATCAGATCCATCAGAGACGACGTCCATGTCTGCCTGTATCCAGACGATTTTGCGCTTTGTCTCGGGGGCTTCTATCTCTAAGATGGTGTCGGTGTCATAGAAGTTGTGCTTGGTGAGTAGGCGCGAGAGGTTAGCTGCTTCTTTTCTGACGCGGTTTTGCTTGTGCGTGTAAAGGGATTGATACCACTGGGAGACTTTCGCCTCTTTCATGAGGCCTGTGAAGTTCTTGAGTACGTGCAGTAGCTTTGGGTTGGCGATGAGGAGTTCTTCTCCCTGCGCGGCCTCGGGGAGGGCTAGCTTCATCTTGACGTTGAGTACGTAGCTGTCTCTCTTCTTTCTATCCTGCGCAGCGGTGCTTCCCTTGGTGAATTGGATGTTGGAGAGTAGGTTGAAGCCTTCTTTGATTTCGTTGACGGTTTCATAGCTGCCTGTCTCCAGTCGCCATGGCATGACTGGTGGGAAGGGGGGGAGCTGTATGTCAGGTAGTCCGTGTAAATCCTCCATGGGGTTCCAAGAGCGGGAGCTGATGTCGGGCGCGGGTGGCTCTGGGGGCTTGGGTGGCTCTGGCGTAGGCTCAGGTTCAGGCTTGGACTGTTCTTGTTGGGCTGGGCTTGGCTGTGCCTTGGGCTGGGCTTTTTTCTTTGCTACCTTGCTGGTGGCAGGGGAGAAGAAGAGGCGATGGCATGTCCGTGCTAATCTCTCAGGGTAGGGAGTTAGTAAGGATGCGCCCGCAAGGACGACTGAGAGGCCGAGGCAGGTTTTGAAGAAGGTGGGCTTCATGTTTTGTCAGCAAGTTTCGAGACGCGACGAGGTCGCATGGTGAGTATGAGTCGCTGCACCCAGCGCGGTGTGAAGTGCATGAGTAGGGCAAAGAGTTTTACCTTGATGGAGGGGAAGTAACGTGGTGTGTTGCACTGCAAGGCGCGTAGTGAGCCATTGACGACAACTGCGATGCTTGTGCTCAGGTAGTCTTTGCCTGGTACGGTGTTGCCTGTAAATCCAGCGCGCCGTGCTACCTCTCCAAAGCCTGTGTGTACCGGCCCAGGGCAAACAGTTAGGACGGGTATGTTCTTGTCGCGGCATTCGAGGCGCAAAGCTTCGCTAAAGGCGGAGACATAGGCCTTTGTGGCTGCGTAGACTGCAAAGTCTGGTATAAAGAATTCTGATGCCAGTGAGGAAATGTTGATGATGGCACCGCCCTCTTTTTCCATCTGGGGGAGGAGGGCATGGGTGATGTCGGTGAGGGCGACCATGTTCACCATCATCATCTGCTTGTTACGCTGGGCATCGCTGCGGGAGAATTCTCCGTAATCGCCCAATCCCGCGTTGTTGATGAGTAGTGTGTTGCCACTGACGGGGACGGAGAGTTTTTCTATAAGGGCGTTGCGCGCGGGCTCATCGGCTAGGTCGCAGCTGATGCACTCTACCTCTATTTTTTCAAAGGCGGCTTGCAGTTCACGTTTGAGGTCTTCTAGCAACTCAACACGTCTTGCGATGAGAATCATTTGTGAGCAAGACGCGCCAGCGCGTCTCGCGAATTCCATGCCAAAACCAGAGGAGGCACCTGTTATTATCACACGCTGATACCACATGCTGCAAATTGTGCCATGATAATAACGGCGAGGCAAGCTTAAAGTGTGTGTGTTGAGGCGATTGTTAGGATTACTTAGGCTTTTTCCATGGCCTGTATGCAGTGCTCTGCTACCTCCTGCCAGTTGGGGTAGCTGGGGCAGTGGAAGGCTATCTCGCCATCGTAGAGTCTGTTCATTCTGTCCACAAAGGCTGCCTCATCCTCATTATCAAAGAGGTAGCACTCTGGTACGTTCTCCCGTATGGGTGGTAGATCAGATGCCAAGGGGGCGACTCCCTGCAAGAGGCTTTCTACGGGTGGCATGCCAAAGCCCTCGTAGTCGCTAGCATACACGCTGACACGGCATTTTTCCCTCTGCAATTGCAGGAGTTGTTGGTAGGGGATGCGCAGTTGGTTGTTCCAATGCTCGCTGGGGAAGCTGATGCCCTCTGCTAGCTTTCCTATGGCGTGTAGGGTGATGTTTTCTCTGTCTGCCCTCTGCTGATGCCATGCGTGAAGGAAGCGCAGGGTGAGGTCTGTCCTCTTGTGCGGGTAGGGGGAGATATAGCAGATGACATCGCGTCCCGCCTCTGTGGGCGGGGCAAGGGGGGCTTCGTCAAAGCCTATGCCCACGACGCTGACAGGGGCTTTGCTGTAGTATGAGAGAAAGCGTTGCTTGTTGAACTGCGTGGAGGTGAGGATGAGGTCGGCGACTCTCAGGGCGCGCTTTCCCAGTGTGGAAAAGTAGATCATCTCGTGCCGTGGAAAGGGGCTTTCCTTGGCGATGGACTTGCCCTGATAGTATTCCCAGTTAAAATCATGGACGTAGCATGCGAGCTTTGTCCTACCCAGTCGGGGGAAGTAGGGCGGGAAGCCCTTGGGCAGCAAGCACCAGTCGGGGTCAATGGCGCGTATGGCTTTTTGCACCCCCCACTGATCCCAGATGATGCGCCCAAAGCGCGAGGGGACAGCTTGCTCTGCGAGGTGGATATGCAGTTTGTTGCTACCCAGCGCACGGAGGCTTTCTTGGCATTCTTCGTTGCCAAGGATGTGCAACTCCTTGACCTTGTTGTTGGCGAGCAGACCGCGCACAAGTCCCATGGACACGTTGAAGATGCCTATGGATTTGGTGGCAATAAAGCTCTGGTCGCTTAGGGAGATGAGGAGTTTCATATTCGGTGTCAGTTGTGGCTGTTCTATGTGGGGTCTACCCAGCGGCCATGTGATTTGATGAGCTCGATGAGGCGTTCTACAGCCTGTTCTTGTGGGATATTGGTCTCTACAGGCGAGTGACCGACGTAGAGGTTGATTTTGTTGGCAGCGCCGCCTACGTAGCCAAAGTCAGCGTCGCTCATCTCGCCCGGTCCATTGACAATGCAGCCCATGATGGCGATTTTGACGCCCTTGAGGTGACCAGTCGCGGCGCGTATTCTGGCGACGGCCTCTTGGATATTGTAGAGGGTGCGTCCGCAGGAGGGGCAGGAGATGTATTCTGTCTTGCTGATGCGGACACCCGCTGCTTGCAGGATATTGTAGGCGAGGAGGACGGCTTCGCGTGCTCTGCTCTCGCGGCGGATGAGTATGGCATTACCTATGCCATCACAGAGCAGTGAGCCAATGTTCACGCCGCCTGCCAGAGAGGGGGAAAGCTGGGGATTTTCCTCTGCGGGGAGCAGTGTGTCTTTCA
>CAYJON010000120.1:4047-7071 GCA_964371795.1 uncultured Akkermansia sp.
GGCTGCATCACGCGCACGGGCTCATGTGCCCCGAGAGCAAATCCCTGTAGGGTGATGGCATCGCTCTGCCTTTTTTGGTAAGAAAAGGGGTCAAAACTGGGTTTGGCTGCAAAGTCACAGCTGCTGGGCTGCTCACTGTGCTCTTGGTAGGGGGCGGCTAGCTCGAAACCGGGGGCTATCTCGTACACGGCATCTTCTGTTAGCGAGATGCGTAGCGTGTCGCCTATGCCATCGGCCAGCATAGAGCCAATGCCAATCGCGCTCTTGATGCGGGCATCCTCTCCCTCTCCTGCCTCTGTCACCCCGAGGTGTATGGGGTAGTTCCAGTCATCGCCTTTTTCTTGGAGGCGTTTGACAAGGAGGCGATATGCGGCAATCATGACCTTGACATTGGAGGCCTTCATGGAGAAGACAAAGTTGTGGTAACCCACCTCGCGCGCGACCTGCGCAAACTCTAGCGCACTCTGCACCATGCCCTCTGGCGTATCGCCGTAGCGATTGAGAATGCGGTCAGAGAGAGAGCCGTGATTAGCACCGATGCGCATGGCGCGTCCATTTTCCTTGCAGAACTCTGCCAGCGGGGCAAAGGCATCGTAGATGCGCTCTAGCTCCATGGCATATTCCGAATCGCTGTAATCGCGGGATTCAAAGCGTTTTTTATCCACAAAGTTGCCAGGGTTGATGCGTATTTTTTCTACCCACTTGGCGGCCTCCATGGCAGCACTGGGTTTGAAGTGAATGTCCGCCACGAGGGGGACATGTATATTTTGCTGGCGCAGAGCCGCAACAATATGCTCCAAGTTGGCGGCATAGGTCTTCGTTTGGGCAGTGAGGCGCACAATCTCGCAACCTGCGTCGACCAGTCCCAAAATCTCTTTCACACAGGCATCAGTGTCCAGAGTGTTGGATGTCAGCATGGATTGAATGCGTATAGGATGTTGCCCACCCATGGGCAAGTGACCCACCATCACCTCGCGGGAAAGGCGGCGTTGGTAGCAGAACAAATCGGGACAGTGAAAGAGACTCATGAAACAAGTGTAGCGTAAAAAATCTAGTAAAGCAAGCCCCTAGCGTTAGCATCTCATGAAGCGATAAAAATATAACGAAATTTTCGTTTTTTGTATTGCGCTATCTCAGGAAGATTGCTAGAGTGCGGATAGTCATGTATGCCCTGCTGCTTACGGTAATTTATATTTCCTTTATTGCTCTTGGACTGCCCGATTCCTTGTTAGGATCTGGCTGGCCATCCATTCATAAAACAGTGGGTTGCAGCTTTGCTTATGCAGGGCTCGTGTCCATGATTATCTCCATAGGTGCCATCACCGCCAGCCTCACCTGCGCGCATTTGCTGCGCCTCATGAGTACAGGGCGACTCACTGCGTTGAGCGTGTTCCTATCCGCGCTTTCCCTAGTGGGTTTTACCTACTGCACCTCCCTGTGGATGCTTTGCCTGATGGCTGTTCCCTATGGGCTGAGTGCGGGCGCGGTTGATGCCGCTCTCAATAACTACGTAGCTCAGAACTACGCGGCCAAGCATATGAACTGGTTGCACGCCTCATGGGGCATAGGTGCCAGCCTCAGCCCTGTCATTATGGGCGTTGCGCTGACCACGACAGGCGAGTGGCAGACGGCTTATATTGCTGTATTTTGGTTTTTAATCGCACTCACGGTAGCCATTATTTTTTCCCTGCGTCTCCGTGGGGTGGAGGAGCAACAAGAAGGGGGCTGCTCCCGCAGTCATCACCGCGTGCTCTCTCTGAGAGAAGCCTTGCGCATCCCTGGGGTAAAGCCCGTCATCATCACCTTTGGTGCCTACTGCGGCTTAGAAAATACAACGGCCATCTGGGCAGCGAGTTATCTGGTGAATATGCGTGGCTATCATGCGGAGGATGCCGCCTTCATGGCCGCGCTTTATTTTGCGGGCATCACAGGTGGGCGCATCGTGTCGGGTTTCTTGTCTAATTACTGGGGACATAGGACAATGATTTTTGGCGGTATAGGGGTCTCTTTCCTCGCGGTGTTCTTCTTGTTCTTCCCCATGAGCATGCCGTGGATGATGGCCTGCTTTTTGCTGCTGGGCTTGGGCAGTGCGCCCATTTATCCTGCTATTATTCATTCGTCGCCCCTGTGCTTTGGTAAGGAGACATCGCTGAGCCTCATAGGTTATCAGATGGGTGGGGCCTATATAGGCTCTTGCCTGATGCCTCCCTTCTTTGGTGCGCTGGCAGGCGGTCTGGGACTGGGGATAGGGCTGGGCTTGGGGATTTTCCCCATTTTCTTGCTCTTACTTACTGCCGTGATGTTCTTTTTTTATAGGGTGACGCGCGTTGCTAATAAACAGATAGAGAGTTAGTTTGCAAAATGCTGTGGTTAGAGGCAAATTAAAGCCCTATGAAGACAACTGGAATCATCACAGCAATCGTGCTTCTCACCATGGGTGCCATGGCTGACAATCACGGCAAACACGAAATGACACAAGCTATGAAGGACTGCATGCCCTGCGCCACACCTGATGGTGTCGTGCAAGCCTGCGGTCAAGAATGGCTCGATATCGACACTGTTACCATAGAGGCCGCCAACGGTGACCCCATCGCGCAGTACACTATAGCCTATCTGACCAGTGACGGATCTGATACTCCTGCCAAGGATTGCGCAGAAACCTCTGATAAGATGTACAAAAGTGCCTTGCCAAAACTGCATGAAGCAGCAAAGGCAGGTAATGGCTCTGCCTGCTTGGCATTAGCCCATATGTACCACACCGGCTCTGGAGTCGAAAAGAACCCCGAAATGGCAAAGAAGTTCATTGCCATGGCACATGCCTGCAAGGACAAGCCCGCATGCTGCGGCGAGTGCAAGAAATAAAATACCCTAGTATCCACAACAAAGGCTGGTATAACCGCATGGGTTATACCAGCCTTTGTTGTATATGTCAGAGATGGCGTAACCGCTGGGGTGGATCACGTATAGGATTGTTTTTCTACTTTAGAGCATTCCGTCAGAGTTTGACCAAGGAACAACTCCTCT
>CAYJON010000121.1:0-1516 GCA_964371795.1 uncultured Akkermansia sp.
TTCTTCTTGGCCTTGTCTGGCGCAAAGGTCTATGACTTTGACGCGCTGCCTGTTGCTGTCAGGCCGTGGACGGAGATAGAGACGGTGCGCTCTTACTACGATTTTTTCAAATCTCACGAGAGTGAATTTTAATAATGAACCGACACCCACAATTTGCCATCCTCCTCATGTTGAGTTTGGCGCACTGCCTCAATGACGTATTGCAATCCTTAGTAGTTGCCTGTTATCCACTGATTAAGGATGATTTGCAGCTATCCTATGCACAGATTGGTCTCATCACGCTTTGCTATCAGGCGACGGCGTCACTTTTGCAGCCTCTCTTTGGTTACTTTTTGGATAAGAGACCCTGGCCTTATAATCTCTTCATCTGCATGACAACGGCCAGTGTGGGACTCTTCTTGCTGTCCTCGGCATCCAGTTTTGTTGGGGTCTTGGTGGCAGTGATGCTCTTTGGTGTGGGTTCTTCGCTTTTCCACCCCGAGGGCTCTCGCATGACGCATCTGGCGGCACAGGGAAGGCGCAGCACAGCGCAGGCTATTTTTCAGGTTGGTGGCAATTTGGGCACGTCCATAGGGCCCTTGCTCATGGCGCTGGTGATTAGCACGCGCACGGATTTGCACTATGGTCTCGTCTTCTGCTTGGTAGGCTATATTGTCGCCTTTAGGGTGGCACGTTGGTTGAAATCCATCCCCCGCAGTCCAGTACAATTGGATGCGCAGGGGAAGCGCGAGATGCCACCCAAGCCTCTGAGCACGGCACGCACCTCATGGGTGATGGGGCTGCTGCTGGTGTTGATTTTCTCGAAGTTTTGCTACATGGAGAACATGCGTAGTTACTACACCTTTTATTTGATAGAGGAGTTTGGGGTGAGTGTGTCTACGGCTCAGCTGTCACTCTTTGTCTTCCTAGCAGGCTGTGCCATAGGTACATTGACAGGAGGTCCCTTGGGGGACAAGTGGGGTCGCCACCGTATTATCTGGTTTTCCATATTGGGGGCAGCTCCCTTTGCTGCCTTAGCACCCTATGCGGGGCTGTGGGGTGGATTGGCCTTGAGCTTTTGTGGCAGCATGATGATTTCCTCCGCCTTCCCCGCCATTGTCGTCTATGCGCAGGAGTTGCTACCAGGGCGTTTGAGCCTCGTTTCGGGACTCTTCTTTGGCATAGCCTTTGGTATCAGCGGGCTTTGCTCGGGGCTGATAGGCATGCTCATCGATCAATACGGTCTTGTGACCATGATGGCTTTTTGCGGCTTAACTCCCTTGCTGGGTTGCGTGGCCGTGTTCTTGCCCCGCATTTCGTTGAGTGCGCGTTGAATTTAAAAAAAGCAGCCTCTATTAAGAGGCTGCTTTAAGAATAATAAGGTTAAAGACCACTTGGTTTACATCTGTGCCTTTTTTGCTTGCAATGCGGCTCTGGCGGCTTCTGCTTCTTCTGCATTGAGTTTTCCGTCGCGGTCGCGGTCAAACTTTTTGAGGACTTTTTTGCGCTGCTCAGGAGTGAGATTTTTTCCGCGCTC
>CAYJON010000121.1:1616-6966 GCA_964371795.1 uncultured Akkermansia sp.
CAAACTTTTTGAGGACTTTTTTGCGCTGCTCAGGAGTGAGATTTTTTCCGCGCTCTTGGGCTGTAGGCTTGTTGCCAGAGTAGGGACCTTGTGCCATGAGGGGGGTGATAAAGACGGTTGCTAGTGCTATTAATGCGATTTTCATTTTCTTGTTTCTTTCTATTGTTTTTTTTGTTTTTTGTTTTGCCTCATGAGGAGGTGTTGACTGCATCATAGCGAAAAAAAGTAGAAAAAAAAGCGTCTTGTGACAGACGCTTTAAATGTGGTGACAAAGGGAACTTTTTATGGATTAGCGGAGGATTTTCTCGCTTGTATAAACTCTCGTGCCTGCGCTCTCTCTTCCTGATTGAGTTTTCCGTCTCCATCCTTATCAAATTTCTTGATTACCAGTTGACGTTTTTCCTGTTCTGATAATTCTTTATCCGCGGTCTGTGTGCGTTGAGTTCTAGCCTGACGTGCAGCTGCTCGTTCTTTTTCATTGAGTTGTCCATCCTTATCCTGATCGAAGCGCTCTATGATGCGCTGCTTCTTTTCTCCCGCTTTCTGTGATGGGTCATCACAGCTGGCAAGCAGAACAACGATGGGAATTAGCTTATAAATATGATTGTGCATGTGTTAATTCTTGTAGGATTGTTTAAATATTTGACGATATGATTTACCAATAGGGATTTCTGTATTAGCTATGATGATTTCGCTGCTGCTGTTAGATTCTATAGCTGTTGTATTGACAATGTAAGAACGGTGTACCCTCATGAATTGCTCTTTATCCAGTATGTCTTCTGCCTCCTTCATGGTCATTTGAGGGAGGTAGCATTGATTGTTGGTGTATATTTTGACATAATTGCCCATGGCCTCAACATAGAGGATGGAAGAGCAAGGTATTAGTACTCTGCGGTAATCAATTTTTACGGCTATGCTGCTTTCCATTTTGACCTCCTTTAAGAGCTGCATGGCTTTTTGGACGGCCTTTTCAAAACGTGCAAAATTATAGGGCTTGAGCAGGTAGCCCACGCTATTGTATTCATAGCTTTCAATAGCATATTCTGGGAAGGCTGTGCTAAAAATGATATAGGGTAATTGCCCAATCTGCGCGGCTATTTCTATGCCCATCATTTCGGGCATTTTGATGTCGAGGAAAAGAATCTCAACCTCATGGCTCTTGATGTATTCTAGCGCGAGTACGGGGCTATTAAAGCTACGCAGCTCTAATTCTGGGATGCGAGCACAGAAATTCTCAATGACATCTAGTGCGAGGGGCTCATCATCTATGGCGACGCATTGTATTTTTTTCATGATAATTGTATGATAAGTTTTAGGTGGTAAAACCCATTGCATTCACTAATAGCAAGTTCATGCCTATCGGGGTAGAGCAGTTCAAGGCGGCGGCGCGTGTTGGCTATTCCATTACCCGTGCTTTTTTCTGGACTTTTTTCAACGACAATGGCGTTGTAGGTTGTGAGACAAAGGGTCGCATCCTTTACTGTGAGGCTAATATCTATGCTCTGTTCTGTCTGAGAACTCGTACCATACTTGAAGGCATTTTCGTAAAAAGTGACTAACAGCATGGGTGGTATCATGTAGTCTCCTTCCAGTTCTAACTGGTGGTGTAGGGTTGTTTTGCGAGGAAGCCTCAGTTCCTGTAGCTCAA
The DNA here is from genome assembly GCA_964371795.1 of uncultured Akkermansia sp. Classification (GTDB taxonomy): domain Bacteria; phylum Verrucomicrobiota; class Verrucomicrobiia; order Verrucomicrobiales; family Akkermansiaceae; genus Akkermansia. The sequence goes on from CAYJON010000121.1 coordinate 3,265, forward strand.
CATAGCGTTGGAGGTAATCTGCCTCTTGAGAAAGACTAATCCAGTCTTTTTTAGCATCAGTGAGAACATAGCGCATCATGTCAGACAGGGTGATGATGGCATCGGGTGCCTTATCGCTTTTTGATAAGGCGAGGCTGTATATGGTATTGAGACTATTAAAGAAGAAGTGAGGCGTTATCTGTGCTTGCAGCATGGATAGCTCTGCTTGCATCTTGGCAGCCAAGATTTCTTGCCGTTCGCGTCTAAGGATAACGAGGTGATGGACTATGCTTGCCGCCACGACGACACGAAACATATTGTGCGAAATATAATTAAGTCTCAGTTTTTGCAGTCGAAATAAGCTCTCAAATTGCTCTCCCAGATCAAGCCATGAAAGCAGTTGATGTAGATAGGGGAAAAGAAAGTAGCAGCAGGTCAATACCAACAGGTACGAGAAATAGCGCTTTCTACGAAATAAGAAGAAGCTAAGCTCATAGAACAAGCAAAGAAAAACACAGACGACTACGTAGTAATAGGGCAAGCTAATCCATACAAAATTCAGTGATTCAATGCTCAAAGGCAGAATGATTGCGAGTAAAAGCCATAAAACTACTCGAAACAGGAAGGCCTTTGCCGCTTTGAAATTCATCTCCAATCAGTATAGATGCCAACCCTTCAAAGGAAAGAAAAAAGTGATAAAAGACCCAAATAAGGTGATGAACATCATGCAGCCCCCTTCGGCTACTTTTTCTTTTTCTTCGCTGGGGCGGGGTCGGTGAGACCCTCTATAGCCCCGCCAGCTATGGCCCAGAGGTAGAGGCTAGCAATGGAGGCATGCGGGCTATAGCGGCGGTGGTACTTTGCAAAGAGCTCTTTGCTGATGTTGCGATGTCTATAGAGCATGCGTAGCCCGCGCAGGATGGCTAAGTCTCCATAGCTGAGGATATTGCGCCTCTGCATGGAGAATATCATCATCATCTCTGCTGTCCATACGCCTATGCCCTTTAACTGGGAGAGGGCAGCGCAGACGCTGGCATCATCCATGCTTTCTAGTGCGGATATGGAAAACTCTTCATTGAGGACTTTTTCGGCTAGATTTTTCATGTAATCCACCTTGCGAAAACTGAGGCCAAATGCCTGTAAACTGTCGTTATCAATCGTTTGTATGCTTTGAGGGGTGACGACACCGAGGGCATCTTTGATGCGCTGCCATATGGTCAGATGTGCCTTGGTGGAGATTTGCTGCCCGACGATGGAGTTGATGAGGGCTTCAAAGAGGTCGGGGTAGCAGGCACGTTTGATAGGGCCTATCTGCTCTATGGCTTGGGCGAGGCGTTTGTCCTTTTTAATCAGCTGGGATAGTTCTTCTTCGCTGTATTGGAAATGGTGATCAGTCATGGCTAGGGATTCCGAGGTGTTGGTTGGAGTCAGTGGGGGCTTGGGCGCGCTTTGTGATGCTGTACTCGCGCTGGATGAGGGCGACTCTGATAGTGTATCGCTCAAAGAGCTCTCTGTAACCCTTTTCCTGCCCCATGCGGTGTTGCAGCTGGTTGCGCCATTGATTGACGCTCTCCATGTCTTGCCAGATACTGAGGCTGAGCAGTTTTCCTTCCTCAACTAGGCTGCTAAAGCGCTCTGCAGAGATGAGCCCCTGTGCCTGCTGCAATTGCTCCTTGAGGGCTTGAGCGATGCGCAGGTATTCATCCTTGCCCGTGGACTTCGGCTTGACCTCAAAGATGACAGCAACCTGCTGCGAGGGCTCTACTGGGGATTTCATGAGTTGAAAAACGTCATTTGCTCTTAATTGATTTCTTCGGCAGTAAAGAAATCAATATTGCGTTCCGCCAGCTCTCGCATCATACGAAGATGCTTCGAGCTTAGTTTCAACTGCTTCACCTTGCTAAGCATAGCTGCATTGTGGGCATCACTGCCTATCAAATCATACAAACCGCGCTCCAGCACATCAAAGGCGCGCAGCATGGTGGATTTTCCATAAAAACCGCCTAGTGATAGTAAGTTAAGCTGGAACAAAGTCCCAGAATCCTTCAGAGACATCAGCTCTTCATCATCGAGGTAGGGGTAGCGCTCTACATGGGCGAGCACCACGCCATAACCCTGTACATCAAGCTCATAAAAATACTGCTCCCTATCAAGCACTGGTGCCACCATGGGCATCTCTAGTAAAATATGACGATGAGGGAAGCAGAGCAAATCCTCGCCGGCCTTGAGCTTTTCGCGCAGGTAGGTATCCATCATATACTCCGCAGCCAGATGAATATCCACGCCATATTCCGCTGCAAGAGGGGCTATCCGCTCGGCAAACTTTTCCTGATAATCCTCCTCCTTATTCCTATGCACCTGACTCATAATATGCGGCGTAGACCAGACAGTAGACACCCCCATCTCCTGCCATACAGTCAGCATTTTTCTCGTCTCATCCTCAGACTTAGAACCATCATCCACCCCCCAAAGAGAGTGCGTATGCGCATCAACCATACCAGTCAGTACACCTGACTTTACCAGATTTTTTTTGAATAAAGAGAACATAAACGTTTTGTCTGAACAGGGGATAAATTATATATTTTGTGTAAGTAGATGCTTAATCTCTGATGCAACAAAGTTAGCATCTTCTGGGGTGACGCAGGGGCCAGAAGGAAGGCAGAGACCGCGATGGAAGAGAGCTTCTGAAACACCGTTGACATATGCTGGAGCATTAGCGAAAACGGGTTGGAGATGGAGGGGCTTCCACAATGGGCGTGTTTCTATGCCCAGTTTTTTGAGCTCATTGTGTATAGAGATACAGTACTCAACGGAGGTGGAATTTTTGAGCAGAATTGTAGATAACCAAAAGTTGGAATCAAAACCCTCTGAGGGATTGTGCTTAATATCTACCAGATTATTATCAGCAAAAGCTTCTACATAAATGTTATGAATCATTTTATGATGCGAAATATGCTCTTCCAGAACAGTCATCTGCCCGCGACCTATGCCCGCGCAAATATTGCTCATGCGGTAATTGTATCCGATTTTTTCATGTTGGTAATAAGCTGCGTTCTCTCGTGCCTGTGTAGCATAAAAAAGAGTTTGTTGCTTATCCAGCTCTGTTTTGCAAATGAGAGCCCCACCTCCAGAGGTCGTGATCATTTTGTTACCATTGAATGACAAAATACCAAAGTGGGCGAGAGTACCGCATGCTTTTCCCTTGTAACGGGAGCCCATGGCCTCTGCGGCGTCTTCTATGACAGGGATGCCGTATTCGTTACAGATGGATAGAATTTCGTCCATCATGGCAGGCATACCGTATAGGTGTACCACGATAAGCGCCTTGGGAGCTTTGCCGCGGACTTTTATACGATCTTCTATTGCCTCTTTAAGCAACTGGGGACAGAGATTCCAAGTCTCGCTTTCGCTATCAATAAAAACAGCTTGCGCCCCCACATAGTTTATGGGATTAGCAGAAGCACAGAAGGTAAAGGATTGGCAAAGCACCTCATCGTCAGCACCTACACCCAATTGCAAGAGTGCCAAATGGATTGCAGAAGTACCTGACACCAGCGCAGCGACTTCATGCTTTTCGCCTAAAAAACTTTTGATATCCTTTTCAAAACCAGTAACATTAGGACCTAGCGGGACAACCCAATTTGTATCGAATGCTTCTTGGATAAATTCTTGTTCCCTCCCGCTCATGTGTGCGAGACATAGATAGATAGCTTTGTTCATTGT
>CAYJON010000122.1:0-6948 GCA_964371795.1 uncultured Akkermansia sp.
GAACTCCTCTTTTGAAATAGGATTATAATCCGATTTTGTTATGTTTACTTCAAACAATTGGGATTATAATCCTGTTATTGTGTTGACTGATGTTAAAAATAGGATTATAATCCCAATTATGAAGACCTTGCTCCCAAGAGATGAATACCTCAATACTCTTAAAAACTTTCGTGAAAAAGAAATCATTAAAGTCATCTCTGGTATAAGGCGTTGTGGCAAATCAACACTATTTGAACTCTATACAAGACACCTAAAAGAAAATGGTGTGCACGATGATCAGATAATCAGCATAAACTTTGAAGACCTTGCCAACGAAGGCTACCTCGATTACAGAGCTCTGCATCAGTACCTACTAGAACGCATCCAGCCTCAGCACATGAACTACATCTTCCTTGATGAAATTCAGCACGTGAAGCAGTATGAAAAGGTAGTAGATAGTCTCTACCTACAAGAGCAGGTAGACATTTATATCACTGGTTCTAATGCCTACTTTATGTCTGGAGAGCTTGCCACGTTACTCTCTGGTCGTTACATTGAGATAAAGATGTTGCCTCTATCCTTTAAAGAATATTACTATGCGCAGTCAGAAAGCCAAGATTTAGAGCAAGTCTACCGCAATTATACCACTCATAGCTCCTTCCCCTATGCCCTTCAACTTGCCCCTGATGAGAAAGCCATCAATATCTACCTCGAAGGACTTTTTGACACAATCATCCTCAAAGATATTGTCACACGCTACCAGATACGCGATGTGAAAATGCTAGAAAGCGTCATTAAATTCATCTTCGCCAACATAGGAAGCCGACTTTCTCTTAGCAAAATTGCTCATAGCATGGTGAGCGCAGGCAGGAAAATCGACAACAAAACCATAGAAAAATACCTTAAAGCCCTACAAGAAAGCTGCATCATCAACGAGGCTAGTCGATATAATCTCAAAGGTAAAAAACATTTGCGATTGGAGGAAAAATACTACATCACGGATCTTGGTCTGCGTCATTATCTGCTAGGAGGTAAAAATCTCGATGTTGGACATATACTCGAAAATGTCATTTATCTAGAATTAAAACGAAGAGGATACAGCGTTTACGTGGGCAAACTCGACCTCCTAGAAGTCAATTTTGTTGCCATGAGAGCTGAGGAGGTGCAGTACATACAAGTTGCTGCAAGTGTACGTGCTAGCGAAACACTGGAGCGAGAGATACGCCCTTTGCAAAAAATCAATGATCACCATTCCAAGCTGCTCCTCACCTTGGACAAGGATGTAGAGGCTAACTACGAGGGCATACGACGTCTTAACGCTCTTGAATGGTTATTAATGTAGAGGAGCATTTCTCCCTTGTCTTCTAGTATAGTAGGTGTTATTATGTTGAATGATGACCATTAAACGTATTGATATCTTACCAATTGTCCCTGCACAGCGCAGAGCCAAGGTTTTTTCAGATCATGGCACGGAATACCTGATTAGGTATCATATCTCCAAGAAGCATGGACTCGATAGTGTCCAATGCAATTGCCCTGGGGCAGAGAAAGGCTATTGCTGCCGTCATCTTAAAGATTTTGTCAGTGGTGAACTATGCTTTTGCACTCAAATGCCAGACAAAGAAAAAAGGCGCGTGCGCAATCTACTGGAAAATCACATTGGAAGCTACCCTATGAAACACATACTTTACATGGAGATACTCAAGGTCAGATACATAGAAAAGCAGCTAGAAAGCACCAAGGTAGAAGTAGAGCGTCTGATGAAGGAATCATATGAGCGTGCGCAAGAAAATGAAAAGCGCGAAGAGACCATCAGGGCTCGAATAGACGGTGACGCGCGATGGAGGCTCATGTTGCGCGTGTTTGACAAGTTCTTAGACGGACTAGAAGCAATTGAACCAGAGCCTATCTACCTCAGTGATTTGGAAAGAATGATAGGGATGGAGTACCGCCGCGAAAAAGATCTTGTCGACAGCTATCTCGCATTAGAACAATTGAGGCGCGAGACCAATAAGTACCTCCACGAGAACTATCACTGGCTTTGCACCTTTCATCTGTGAAAGGTGCAAAGAAAGGTGATTGATTAGTCCTGTGTCAAGAAGCGTGCGATGTCTTCGACGCTCTTGCGAGGGGTGGCAGGAGTCTCACCCTCGGGGAAGCCATAGGTGATGAGGGCTGCTACTGTCTCTTCCTCTGGTAGCTGAACAATCTCGCGGATGCTCTGCTCATTGATGATGCCAAAAATGCAGGTGCCTACGCCCTTGGCATGGGCCGCAAGGCAGAAGGTCTGGCAGGCTATGCCCGCGTCAAAGGCTTCCCAGATGGGTGCCTTGGTCTCGTCTATATTGTGCTTTGTGTGACGGCCGCTCTTGCCTTTGACAAAACTCAAGACAACAACAGCTTGGGCGCTCTTTAGTGTCTTTGTATTGTAGGCAAAGTTGTCTACACCGCTCTGTGCAAGCTGAGCGACAAGCTCTGGTTGGTCGACGACTGTGTAGCGTGCGATTTGAAAATTAGCCCATGAGGGCGCCCAGCGAGCGATATCAAGAATTTCTTCCATCAGTTCGCGAGGTACGCGTTTTTGCTCGTATTGACGAACACTGCGACGTGTTGTTAGAATGTCTGTATTGTGCATGTCTAAATACTAACAAAAATAATGATTTCTAACAAGAAAATAAATAGATACGTGGCAGGTGCATGGCTTTTTTCTTGTTCTTTGGGCATAATTCTGCTATTATCTCCTAACGATTTAGATAGTGATGCAGCATTCTTCAGATTTTTTGGTCATAGGTAGTGGGGTTGCGGGACTGAGTTTTGCACTCCGTGCGGCAGAACATGGTCAAGTGGTTGTCTTGAGTAAGGCAGAAAATTTCTTGGAATCCAGTTCTGCAAAAGCTCAAGGCGGTATTGCTGCGGTGATGGATGAGAATGATAGCTTTGAAGAGCATGTAGCCGACACCCTAGACGCAGGCGCTGGTCTCTGTGATGAGGCGGTAGTGCGCTCCATTATCCAAGATGCCCCCATGGCCATAGAGGAAATAGTTAATTGGGGTGTGGAGTTTGACAAAAACTCTGATGGTAACTTTGCTCTGGGTAGAGAGGGTGGACATGGAAAGCGCCGCATCCTGCATGCCAAGGACACAACAGGCTTGGAAATGAGCTCTAAGTTGCTGGAATGTGCAAAGAGGCATCCTCGCATTACACTGCTATCCAATCGCTATGCTATTGACCTCATCACGACTGCAAAACTGGGTCTGGTGACAGAGGATAGGGTGCTGGGTGCCTATGTTTTTAATAATGAGACAGGTGAGGTGGATATCATGCGCTCTGATCGTGTGATACTAGCCACTGGAGGCACGGGGCGTGTCTACATGTACACAACTAACCCCTCTACGGCCACAGGCGATGGGGTGGTGATGGCGTGGAGAGCTGGTGCGCGTGTTGCTAACATGGAGTTTGTGCAGTTTCATCCTACTACATTTTATAATCCTCGCAGTTCTGACAGGGAGGGCTTCACCTTCTTGATATCCGAAGCTGTGCGCGGTGAGGGCGGTGTTCTGCGTGATGCCGAGGGGCGAGAGTTCATGCACAAGTATGATGAACGCGGCAGCCTAGCCCCACGCGACATTGTGGCACGCGCCATCAATGCCGAGATGCTGCGCACAGCGCAGCCCTGCATGTATCTTGACATGCGTCACAAGCCTGCTGGCTTTATGGCAGAGCGTTTTCCCTACATTGATGCCACCTGTAGAAGCTATGGAGTCAATCCAGAGCTGGACTTGATACCCATTGTCCCCAGTGCCCACTACCAATGCGGTGGCGTGATGTCGGATGAGAATGGGCGCAGCTCCCTCTGCGGGCTCTATGTGGTAGGGGAAGTGGGCTGTACTGGGCTACACGGTGCTAACCGTCTGGCTAGTAATTCTTTGTTGGAGTGCCTTGTCGTCTCCAAGCGCGCCTTGCCAGCCATGTTGACTGACATGCCTCTGGCGCACAAGGTGGTGGACTATCCCATACCAGAGTGGGTACATGGCGAAAAGGTGGAGCGTGATGACCTCGCGATTCTCTACCATTGCTGGGATGAGGTGCGCCGCACCATGACGGACTATGTCAGCATCGTTCGCACCAATCACCGTCTGCAACGTGCTGCTGCGCGCCTTCGTAATATTAATAGGGAAATACAGGAATACTACTGGGGCTACCGCGTGACTCCAGAGATTATTGACCTGCGCAATCTGGCTCTCTGCGCATCTCTTATCGTGGATTGTGCCATACACCGTACGGAGTCGCGCGGTCTGCATTACACGCTAGATGCAAAGGAGATGCTGCCTCGCGCCCTCTCAACAGTTTTACAACATGGTTAAGATTATATGAGACCTCTTTGTTATTTTTTGCTTAGTTGTACTGTCTTGCTTCCTCTTTTGCTCTGGGGGCAGACGCTGAAAACGCGTCAGTCTACAAAGACCCCAGTGCCTAGCAAGCAACGTGTCATCACCCCCTATGCGTCCAAGGGCATTCGCAGTGACTACCCCGATCCCAAAAAGTACAAAGTACCAGCCAGACGCGGTACTTATCCTTGGCGTTTTGACATCACGGCAACCTACTTCTGGGTAGGTGAATTACCCACTGAGAATAACCCCACGCCTAATACTGCGAGCAGCTGGGACAAGCATTGGCATATCAATTTTGGCGGCTACGACAATCCCGATGTCAATGCACGCTGCCCGCGCCGCTTTATCCCCTTGTCCTTTACACCGCGCCTCAATCCTTTTTATGTTGCGCTACCCTATAATGACATAGACAAGGGTGGACCAAAACCCGAGGCTGCGCGCGTTATTCCATGGTACAAGCGTGACAAGAAGGGCAAGTATGAATCCGTTTGCCGTGGCACATGGGTGCAGATATATTACCAAGGTCGCTACTGCTTTGCCCAGTGGGAAGACTGTGGACCCTTTGTGACAGATGACTGGGAGTATGTGTTTGGCACAGCGCGTCCCAAGAATAAGTCCAACAAGGGCGCAGGCATAGATATTTCCCCCGCGGTGAGAGATTATCTAGGTATTACTGGCGGTCATGCTGTGGTGCATTGGCGTTTTGTGGAGTTCCCCCTAGTACCCATTGGTCCTTGGGCAAAGTACGGAGAGGACAATCCCTTCCTCGACCCCACACATTGGCGCGCAAAGCAGCGCAAAAAATACCTAGCCTCTCAACAACTCAAAAACCGTAGCACACGCTAAATTTTTCTCAATACCCCATGTTTCGTAATCTTATTTTTGATTGGTCAGGCACGCTTTGTGATGACCTTGCATTGACTCTGGAAGCTACCAATTATGTCTTTTCCCGCTATGGCTGTGAGGCCATGGATGTGGAGTCCTTTCGCGCAGAGTTCCAGTTGCCCTACCCAGAATACTATGCGTGGAAAATCCCGCATGCTACCATGGAAGAGCTAGAAGGCTACTACCGCTACGCCTTTGATAGGGCTGCGAGCTCCATTCGACTGCTGCCCCATGCGCGTGCTTTCATGGATTTTTGTCGGGAGAGGGGTATACGCTGCTTTGTGCTCACTAGCATGGATAGCAATGCCTTTGACCAGCAGGTGAGGGAGCAGGGGCTCTTTGATTACTTTGAGCACATACACTCTGGCATACGCAATAAGGAGCACTACATACCCAGCCTCATGGCGCAGCATGGGCTTAAGCCAGCTGAGACTGCCTTTATAGGAGACATGCAGCATGATATCCATGCAGCACACTGCGCTGGCATTACCAGCATAGGGGTTTTGACAGGTTATAATAATGCAGAGCAGCTTTCCATGGCAAAACCTCAGCTGACTGTGCCCAGTCTGGCAGAGCTGCAAGCCCTGCTGGCGCGTTACCCACTTTCCGAGCCCGAGAGCATTTGCTTGAATGGTCTACAATTCAGCTGCCACATTGGTGTCCCAGATGAGGAGCGCGCTAGCGCGCAGCTCCTTTGCGCGGATGTTAGCATCAGACCCAAGAGGGCTTTTTCAGAAATGGAGGACGACATTACCGCGACCATCTGCTACGCCACGCTGACGGAGGCTCTCATTGCCAAGGCGCAGGAAGAGCCAACAAAATTAATCGAAAGCCTTGCGCATAAACTCGCGCGCTGCTGTGTCGAAGACTTTGCGGCACAGTCAGCGCAGGTGACGCTGTACAAGCGCATACTCCCCCAGATGAAGAGCAGTTCGGTGACAACGAGTTATCCTTAATTATTCCTTGCTGCTTCGCGTGCTTCCTTAGCGGCTTCACGCTTTGCTGCTGCGGCTTCTTTCTTTGCCTCCTTTTCAGCGGCGGCTATGGTCTTCTTCCAATCAAGGATGATGCGTCCATGTCCGTTGGCTAGAACTTTGCCGTCTGCATCAACGATGGTGGCATTGGGAAGGGCGTTGTTGCCTTGACGACCGGGCAGACTGCCAGCCGAGGCATAGTGAAGCACGGGGAATTTGATTTTGTAATCCTTGGCGTACTCCAGTGCATCCTCTTCAGTTTTGTCGCTGCATACGAGGATGATCTCGACCTTCTTGCGCTTTAGCTTGGAGTACTCCTTAACAATAGAGGGCATGATAGCACTGCAAGCACCACAGGTGCTGGCAGAGCCAAGGTAGATGTAGTAGTCTGCCTTGGTGTTGATTTCTCCTTTCAGAGGCTCGACGCTTTCCATGTAGGCGTTGACGCTGCGGATTACTTCTGCACTTTCTTCTACATCATCTTTGGCAAATGTATAGGAAGCGGTGCTAGCAAGGCTAACAAAGGAAAAGCAGGCGAGGGTTGTGAATAATTTTTTCATATATAAAATTGATTGATAGAGTTTAGGGCACCTTGCGAAATTAGTTTACGATAAGCGGAAATGTCAAGAATGCTCATCACAGCATGACTTTTGTCGCATTTTGGCGATAATTTGCAGCTTTTTGGGCTTACATAGCTCGCTATGCGCACCCAAACGCCA
>CAYJON010000123.1:0-6788 GCA_964371795.1 uncultured Akkermansia sp.
TTTCATGGTATAGCCCTGCGCGTTAGCGTTGAATGGATTCCCAAGGTCAATGGCCTTGGGCAGGGTCAAGGGACAGCGTCCCTTGCGGGTTTGGGCAGAAAGCGCGCAGCACGAGGCGGTGGCAGTGCCTTAAAAGAAAACATGCCCGCTGTGAATAGATTGCATGGTGAGCCTGCCCAGCAACACTGTCGCCCCTATCTGGCTCGCGCGAAGCGCAACACCTTTCTGCCGTCGCTGACGCGGAGCGTGTGGGGAGGCCATCTTCACGCGAGGCGTTTGCCACCGCAGAGAAGAGTTGCCCTGCGGCCTCGCGCTGCGAGCTTCGGGTTTCCCTCGGGCTTTGCCCTTGATCCAGCATAACTCTGTCCTGCACCTGCCCAAGGCCATTAGCCTTGGGAATCCGTTGAACGCAAGCGCAGGAAAACGCTCTTGGGGACACGCACGCTCGCGTGTGTTCACTTGCCACCTATAACACGCTGTCCTTCTCCTGTCACTTCCGCGCGTAGGCTGCCTTCCTTCAAGGTCATTGTCACACTCTCACCCTTCTCCACCTCTCGCGGGTTTCGCAATAGTCGCCCATCATCAGCTGTCACTAAGGCAAATCCCCTATCCAAGGCGTTCTGCGGGCTGGCCGCTCTCAACTGGGTATCCAGTCTTTCCAATCTCTCTCTGCGGCTCTGTATGCCACGCTCCACGCGCTGCTGCATTCTCTCGCCCTGATGCTGCAGATGCTCTATTCTCTGCGCGATGACTTGCAAGAGTTGTCTGTGGCTTATTCGCGCATCCAACAGTGCGAGTCTATGCCGCCTCTGCTGTAGCTGTTCTTCTCCGCTTGCTAGGATGGCTTCCCATTGCTCATCCACTTGTTGGTAAAATCCTGCAAGGGCTTCTTCTGGCCTGCTAAGGCGGCTTTTCTCTATGTGACTCATGCGCAGTTGCGCTAGCTCCAAGGTGCGATGCAGGCGGCGTTTCATGGTGAGTTCCGCTTGCTCTATCCATTCCCGTAGGTTGGGGGCGTTGGGGGTGCTCAGCTCTATTGCCGCAGTGGGAGTGGGGGCTCTAAGGTCAGATACGAAGTCGGCTATGCTAAAGTCTGTTTCATGCCCAACAGCGGAGATGATGGGGATGGGGCACTGCGCGATGGCGCGGGCTAGTATTTCTTCGTTAAAGCACCAGAGGTCTTCTAGGCTGCCTCCGCCTCGGGCGAGGATGAGGTAGTCCACACGGGGGAGTCCATGCTTTTCTGGCTCTCCCCACATGTCTATGGCGCGCGCAAGTCCTATTTCTGCCCCTGCTCCTTGTACTTGGACGGGTAGGAGGTAGGCTTCTATCCAAGGCGCGCGGGCTTCGAGGCGGTGGCGCATGTCCTCTATGACGGCTCCTGTTGGGGAGGTGATGAGGCCGACGCTTTGCGGCCAAGATGGTAGGGGCTTTTTCCTTTCTTGGGAAAAGAGGCCTTCGGCCATCAGTTTTGCCTTGAGGGCTTCAAATTGCTGTTGCAAACTGCCCTGCCCTGCTTCTTTGACATGGCTTACGGTGAATTGTAGACTACCTCGCCCTTCCCATACTGTGGCGCGTCCACGTAGTTCTACTTGCATGCCCTCGCGCAGGCGTACTCGGCAGCTTGCGGCCTGAAAGCGGTAGAGGACGCAGGAGAGCTGGCTATCCCTGTCTTTGAGGGTGAAGTAGATGTGCCCGCTGCTAGCGGCTTTGCAAGAGCCTATTTCCCCGACGACGCTCTGTTCTCCCACCTGCTGCTCCACGGCACGCTTGATCTGCGTGACGAGTTCTGTGACACTCTGGGGCATCGCGCTGTGCTGGGGGCTAGTCGCAATAAAAAAGGGGGCTACCCCATGCCATTAGTCCTGTTCGCTCTCTAGGGAGAGGCGCAGGGCTTCATTGGGGTCAATCCATGCTTCGTCGTAGCCCTTGGAGTAGTCAAAGAGGTCGCGATGTATGTATTCATAGTAGCTGTCTTTATGCTCCTTGGGGAGGCGCATCCAGATGGCTACGTTGAGGGCACGGGCGACCTTTTGCATCATTTTGAGGGTGAGCTGGCGACCTTGGCGGGCTTTTTGCACTTGCTTGTGTGTGAGCTGCTCTGTGGACACCTCGACTAGCTGGTGATTATCCAGCTGCCACGCTTTCATGATGCTGTCGATGCGCTGAGCACCGTGATTGAGTTCTGAGGAGTCGTTCATCTTAGTTAAAAATCTTTATTATATGCCAGGGACGTGGCGTACCTTGAATCCAGCTGTTCGGCGGGATTGGGTGTACCAACGTGGACCTACCCCCCGACGGCTGCCTGATGTATCAAAGCGTACACCTGCTATCACGAGGAAGACGTGACCGCGCTTTGTATAAACTGTAATCCAATCACCGTATCCAGGGCGTCCCCACTTGAGGAATCCTCCTGAAACAGGATAGGCATTGGCTTGCAGCAAGCCCGCTTCCTTGAGGACAAAGGCCGTTGCTCCAGAGCAATCATAGGCGGAGTCATAATGACGCCCATGGCCGCCACCGAGACGGTAGGGCTTTGAAACAATACTATTAGCTGCTGCAATGGCGCGTTTGACGCGTGCAGGGGCATTCTTGGGGGCGACGACTTTCCCATCAACAATTCTTGCTTTTTTCGCAGGGTCAACAGGTTGGGCGCTTGTACTGAGACCTACCGGTTGCCCCTGTTGCGTGGCGCAAGAGGAGAACAAGATGGCAGAGCATCCAGTCATCACAATGGGTAAAATGTAGCGAGATAATGAAGTCACGGACGTTATTATAATAGAATTATCTGTTAATGCAAGCATATTTTTTTGATGAAGGGGGCTCAGGAGGAGATGCGCTGTCCTTTTTCGTCCCAACCCATTCTCTTTAGCTCTTCTATCAACTTTTCTCTTGTCCAAAAACGTTGCTCTTTGAGCGCCTCCCCCAGCTGGCGGGTATTTTCTATAGCACCTTCTTTATTCAAGTGATTAACCGTGTCTGCTAATTGCGTCAAATCCGTAACGATGCTGTATTTCGGATCTACTAGCACCTCTATACCCAAATCATGTATCTGTAAAGCAAGCCACAGCATGGCGACGCGTACCTTTGGATCAGGCGTAACCTGACGTGGTAGCATTGCGATAACATGGATTCCCCTTGCCTCCATATCCTTTGCAAGCTGCTTGTAAAAAGCGATAACATCCTCCGTAAGTGATAGATGATGTAGCGTTTTTGCATGATCTGGGAAATAAAGATAGAACTGCTCGGGTACAACAAGCCCTACCTCCATCCAGCCCGATGGATGAACTTGAGCCCACTTGTTGTATCGGTACATCTCCTCGGGAGAGCGCGTCATGGACTTAAAAAGATAAGAAGACAGAGCAACGGAATTGGTGCTCAGTAGCTCATGATAATTATCCCAACGCCAGTCGAGGTAGCGGTGGCTGAGGGTTTCCCAGCCACGCTGCTTCATACAAAAGCCTCTCCCATCAGTAATGTGTAAATAGCCTTTTTTATAAAGTGATGATGTCTCTTCGGCAAGGATGAGCGTGTCACCTTTCTTGAGAAAACGCTCCGCCAAGGCCACATGAGCCGCTATTCCGTGACCTGCACCTACAGCGACATTGACCAAGGGAATTTCATATTCATCTAAGAGCAGCTGTGGGTCTATACCACTGCGAGCACTAGAGCCCCCCGTCATCACGTAAACATGCGAAAACTCTTTCCTCAAATCCTTTTCCCACTCCTGACTAACCCTATCCAACTTGGAAAAAAAGTTAGCATCTGGATCAAGGTGATACAAAAAATAATAATTGGTACCATAGCCTAAAACAAGCGCGATGAAGCAGTAGAAAAAGAGTCTTATCATGGCTAGAAGGCAAAGTAAATGAACTGATTGAGCGTCGAAGGCGTAAAGACAACAAGCAAGTACACCATCACGGCACAGGCAACAGGGTGGAGCAGCAATTCATAGGGATTTTTCCTATGCTTTGCAGAATAATATTCTGCCACAATAATCACCGCACTGAAAAGCAAAGCAACAAAAGCGGTAAGAGCCTGAACATCGTAGCTATTATAGGGCAATTCTCTGATGGCATAATTGAAATCATAACGCGCAGGCGTACACATCAGAGTGATATTACGCCACAATAGCGTCATATCCGTCACATAGAAAAACATCCATGCCAGCACCATATAAGCCATGGTCATCAAGTAAGAAAGAGCTGGCCAAATACGTCCACCCATCTGACGAAAAAGACGGTGAATGAGGATAGCAAAGCCCGCCAGAGCACCCCAAATGATAAAATTCCAATTAGCCCCATGCCACAGCCCAGAAATCGCAAAAACAAGCAAAATATTGATGAACCAGAAACGCGTCCTATTCCCCCCTAGAGGGATATACACATAATCACGAAACCAATTAGTGAGCGAAACATGCCAACGCCTCCAGAACTCCGAAATATTCGTCGCCGTATAGGGGCTAAGGAAATTCAAAGTCAACTTGATACCCAAAGCACGCGCAATACCATAAGCCGTCAAACCGTAGCCACAGAAATCAAAATAAATGCGCAGCGAAAAGCACAAATTACTAAACCAAATAATAATGGCAGAAAAGCCATAATAATGACTAATAGTACCCATCGCCAAATTATCCCCCAGCACCATCTTAAAAAAGAGACCAAGGATAATATAGCGCACCCCATCGTAAACATCACTCCGCCTGTAACTGATGTCCAACTGCTCCATCTGCGGCAGCAAATTCTCCCTGCGCTCAATAGGACCTGCCACAATTTGGGGGAAAAAAGCCCCAAAATTCATATAATCCAGAAAACGCGGCATAGGCATACTGCGTACCAACGTATCCACGCAGAACCCCGCTAACTGAAAACTATAAAAGGAAATCCCCACAGGAATAATCAAATCCCGCAGCGTATCCCAATTCTGCCCCAAAACACTGCCACCCAAAAAGTACGCATACTTGTAATAAAGCAGAGGCAGCAACAAAGTCGGCAAAATAGCAACAAGCAACCACTTCCTTGCCCGCATGCCCAGACACAGCCCCAAGCGGCAGCCAGCATAGCATAGCAGCATCACCAGAAGGAAAATCAGCAGCGTCTCCCAGCTCACCGTACCCAGCAAGCTCAAGCTCAGCGTGAGAATAGCAAACTTTTGAAAAATCTGCCGCCCCCTAGGGCGCGGCTTCAGCAAATGGCTCACCAGCCCAAACACCAAAAGGGCAGGAAGCAGGATGAGCCAAAAGATGAAGCTAGTAAAATCCATTAAAAACTAAACATTAAAGCGGAACTCCACAACATCGCCATCGGCAACCACGTAGTCCTTACCCTCAATGCGCAGCTTTGCCTGCTCCTTAGCCTTAACCATAGAACCACAGGCCACCAAATCCTCATAGGAAACAACCTGTGCAGCAATAAAGCCACGCTCAAAATCCGTATGAATCACACCCGCAGCTTGAGGCGCCTTAGCCCCCGCAGGAATCGTCCATGCACGCGTCTCTTTCACACCAGTCGTCAGGTAAGTACGCAGGCCCAAGAGGTGGTAGACAGAGCGGATGAGCTCACTCACACCGGAATCCTCCACACCCAGATCTTGGAGAAACTCCTTAGCATCCTCCTCTGGCAGCTCGGAGAGCTCTTCCTCGATGCGGGCAGAAATCACCACTGCCTCAGCATTGTGATGACTTGCCACATAGCGACGCACAGCCGCCACATAGGGATGGGCATCGGGATCCTTGACAGCATCGGCCAGCTCCCCCTCACTCACATTACAAGCAAAAATACTCTTCTTATCAGACAGCAGGAAAAATCCGCGCATCGTCTTCTTTTCATCATCGCTGAGATCCATCGTCAGAGCGGGATTACCGGCATCGAGGTGTGGGAGCAACTTCTCAATCAACTCCACCTCCTTGCGAGCCTCCTTAGCCTCTTGATCCTGACCGCGGGACTTTTTGATACGGCTATCGCGGCGTTTTTCCATAGCAGCAAGGTCAGCGAGGATGAGCTCTGCATTAATAATCTCAATATCTCGGATGGGGTCAACACTGCCAAGCTCATGTATAATATCATCATTCTCAAAGCATCGTACCACCTGCACAATAGCATCCGTCTCACGGATATTGGACAAAAACTTATTACCAAGCCCTGCGCCCTCCGCAGCCCCCTTGACAAGACCAGCGATATCGACAAACTCGATAGCCGCGGGGACAATTTTTTCCGTCTTACTCAGCTCGGCCAGCACGCCAAGGCGAGGATCGGGCACCTCTACAACGCCCACATTGGGGTCAATGGTGCAAAAGGGATAATTAGCCGCCTCCGCCTTACGGGAGCGAGTGAGAGCATTAAAAAGAGTAGATTTACCAACGTTAGGGAGTCCGACAATACCTGCTTGTAACATAACGGAGGCAACGATAGCATAATTTTGAGCAAAAAGAAAGCTCAATGTGCGCTCAAAATACACTCTGCTCCTTATAGTAATAATTCACCGCACCTCAATAGAGCGCAATGTGAATGTTCCTCCATCAAAGAGGATACGCCTCAGTGTAGCCATTTGCTCTATTTCATCAGGCTGCATCATCTCCCCTAATAAGATGTAGAGTATGTCCTTTCATAGTCTTACAACAAACTGCTCTCCGTCGCTGTCCCAATCTTTCCATAGTTCCGAGTCACAGTAGCCTCTATCGCTGACCGTGACGCTGTTTTTAGGCGAAAAGTTGTTTGTTTTGTTTCAACATCAGTATAGGGAAGTTCTCGCAATTCGTTTTCTGCATGACATAGCAAAGAATACACTAG
>CAYJON010000124.1:0-6741 GCA_964371795.1 uncultured Akkermansia sp.
AGACTGGGAGTTCAACGCATGGGGTGGAAAGTTTGCCCCGTGGAATCTGGATAACAAAATCCCTCAACGCATGGCAGAGGCACGCGGACTGCCCACCCTCAGCTCCTCCCTCATCTTAGAAGGTGGTGCCATAGAAGGCAATGGCGAGGGACTACTCATCACCACAGAATCCGTCCTCCTCAACCCCAACCGCAACCCAACGAAGAGCAAAAAAGACATCGAGGCAGAACTCTCTCGCCTACTGGGCACCACGCATACCTTCTGGTTGGGAGAAGGCATAGAGGGCGATGACACCGATGGGCATATAGACGACATGGTGCGCTTTGTCAACGCAGGTGCAGTTGTCGCCATCGTAGAGAATGACAGCAGCTCTCCCCACTACCGCGCACTGGCAGAGAACTGGGAAAGGCTGCAAGACCTGCGTCGCCCCAATGGCTCTCGCGTCGAGCTTATCCCCCTACCCATGCCAGATCCACTAGTCGCCACAGACTGGCGGCTAGAGCAACTACCAGCCAGCTACGCCAACTTCCTCATCGTCAATGGTCGCGTCATCGTACCTATCTTTGAGCAAGCCAAAAATGACGACAGGGCCTTGGGCATACTCCGAGAGGCCTTTGGTGCTCGCTTTGAAGTCCTAGGCATGGACGCACGCCGACTCGTCATAGAAGGCGGAGCAATACACTGCATCACCCAGCAAGAACCACGTTAACAAAGACTGTGATGAATAGAATAAGAAAAGCAATCAGCTTGATAATCATGGGTTTTATTTTTTCTCTATGCCCATCATGTGTAGATAAAGAAGAAAGCAGTCGCCGTATCCACCCTGACCATAGCTATACCCTAGATAAGGTTGATATAGATGGAAAGAAGCAATATCATATTGGCATTAATGGCATATGGGACAGCAATATGGGCAGCGAAGCCATTACAGGAATAGCCGTTGCTGGAGAATATTTATATATAAGAAAGAGCGCGAATTATTATTCATGTATTAAAATGGCTAAGGCGGAAGATGGTCATATCAACGACATTGTCCAAAAAAATGTGATAAAGGAGCTACCCCCTTCTGTAAAATTGATGACACCCAAGGTCTTTTTTGAATCATTGGACGACTACAAACATCACCAACCTTCTTCTGAAAAACCAAGCAATGAAGAAATTGACAGAGAACTCATCACAGAAGGAAGAATAGATGAAAAGGGACTTACTCGAAAGTACATATCTGTAGAAAATACCCCTACGCCTACGCCTACACCCAACCAATCAGACGAAATTCGCATAGTAGAGAAGGATAAATAAAATCCCCGCTCCCTGCGTATTGGAGGCTCATCTCAGTAGTTTGACTACGCTGGAGACTACGCCAAAAAACTCTGCTCCTAGGTCTGGGGTGATTTCTATGGGGGAGAAGGCGGGGTTTTCGGGCATGAGGAGGACGCGATCGCCCTCTTTTACAAAGCGCTTTACGGTGAATTCTCCATGCACGGAGGCTATCACGATGTCGCCCTGACGCACCTGCAAGGCGCGGTCTACGACGAGGATGTCGCCATCCTCTATGCCAGCGCCTATCATGCTTTCGCCTCGGGCGCGTAGGAAGAAGGTGGCCTGTGGATGCTTCACACAAAGCTCCATGAGGTTGAGTGATTGGCTGATGTCTCCCGCTGCGGGTGAGGGAAAGCCCGCTGCTACACGCTCTTCAAAGAGGGGGATTTCAGAGGCGGCATTATTGTCTTCTCCGCTCATTTTGCAAATCCTTTGATGGTCAAATCAAGGGGCAGTGTGGCTTCTTTTCCCCCATTCTGCCGTACTTTGATCGCGCCACTGAGGTGCAGGGGCATTGCCTGTGGCTGCCCATCTATGCGGAAGATGAGCTTTGAATCCCCTTCTTTCATCCCTGGTGCTTCTATGACAACAAAGTCAAGAGAGGCTTTCAGTGTCTGCCCCTTGCCGTCTGTGAAAAGAACTTTTTGCCCTGCTGGGATGACGAGGTCTCCAGTCTCTTTGGGGGTAAAATCAAGGGAGAATTGCATTGCCTCGTAGCGTCCACCAGCTACTCCTGCGCGTCGCGTTAGTGAATAGCCGCCGAATCTCATTTTGCCCAGCTCTGCTGGGATAGGGGCTAGCTCTATGCCGCCCTTGTTCTCATCCGCGCTGCTGTCCTTGGGGCTGTTTCCTGCGAGGTCAAAGCGTAGTTTGACAGGTACGGCAATGGGCTTCTTGGCTTCGCGGCGTTCTACATTGACAATGAACTTGCTCACATCCACATCCTCTCCGTAATAAAAGCGGGTATCACGTTGCTGTGTGCCAAAGCTGCTTACAGAGTTGCCATCGGGATCAACGCTTTGCCCCTTGTCGTTGACGATGTCTATTCGCGTCACATGGGTGAAGCCTCGCTCATGAAGGGTTATAATTGAGGAATCAGACTGGGTGCAGTGCAGGCTGTAGCCCTCGCCCTTGACGACTGTGTCTGCCTTGTTTAGGGGTATGCTCAGTTTCTCTACGTGGTATTCAGAGCTGGCTTCGATTTCTCCTGTGATTTCTACCCATGTGCCCTGTGGCATTTTGGGGAATATTGCCATGATGAGGGCGCGTTGGGAGTTGAAGTCATATTCTGTTTCCAGCTCATAGCTGTTGCCCAAGGAGTCTTTGGCTGTCAGCTTAATATGCTTTCCGGGGTAAAGTCTCTCGGAGCTCATGGTACCGAGGGTGATGCCCACGGCAAAGGGTGGTTTGCCCTCTTCTTGTAGCCAGATAAGTCCCAGTTGGGAGGCGATAATATCCTGCGTGGCAGGGTTGAAAGGCTGGCTCAGTGTGCTAAGTGCGGTGAGTAGAAGCAGTGAAGTGATTCTCATACTGCTGGTAAGAATAGCACAGCAAACTCAAATCGTCAAGTCAGCTTAGAGTCACTCAAGAAGGCACGGATTTGCTTTTCGTAGAGCTCTGGCTCTAGCAGGAAGGAGTCATGCCCCTTTTCTGAGACGATGCGGCAGTGCTGGGATTCTACCCCGCTGCGAAGTAAGAGTTGGTGCATGCGCTCTATGTCCTCTGGCAAGAAGCAGAGGTCGGTATCTATAGAAAAGCTCAGGACAGGCACGCGATGCTGCGCCAAGGGGGCAAAGCAGTCTTCGTAGCTGCTCTGCTGGCAGAGGGAGCGCAGGTCATGCTTTGCCCACATGTCCACGATGCGTATGTAGGCGTTGGCGTCAAAGCGTTTTGCAAACTTTGTCCCCTGATGTAGCATATAGCTTTCTGTGTTGCGGGTGATGGGATAAACCATCTCTGGCTGCGCCATGATGCCTGCACCAGCGCGTTGGACGAGGGTGGCTTGGTGGACAAAGTTCTTGTGGCAGATGATGCGCGCAAGCGCGAGTCCGCGCAGGGGGGGATTTTCTAAGGCATAGCGTCCTTTGCAGAATTTCTCATCTAGCTCTATGGCGAGCACCTGTTCAAAGATGCTCAGGTGGTGCGCTATACTGGTCTCATGGCTGACACCGATGAGCATGAGGGAGCGCAGGCGTTGGGGATAGAGACAGGCCGTTGTCAGGGCAATCAATCCGCCTACACTGGGCGCAACGAGGGCGAATCGCTCTATTCCGAGCTCATCGAGTAGCCACATCTGCGCGCGCAGTTGGTCAGCCGCTGTGATGTAGGGAAAGCGGCTTCCCCATGCCTCCCCATCAGGTGCAAGGGAGGCTGGTCCTGTGCTGCCGTAACAGCTGCCTAGGTAATTCACACAGATGATAAAGTAGCGGGAGCAATCCAGCGGCTTGCCCTCGCCTAGCATCTTGTTCCACCATCCCTCATGGTTTTCTGGCTGCCAAAAGCTGCCCGCCTCGGGGAGCTGGTCGCAGTAACCATGTGCATGGTGGCTGCCAGTCAGCGCGTGGTTGAGCAGGATGACATTGTCCTTTGCCGCGTTAAGCTGCCCATAGCACTCATAAGCAAGCTGCACATCCATACGCATCCCGCTGTCAAAGAGAAAGTCCTTGCACTGGGCGATATGTGTTTTATGTGGCGTGATGTCCATGATGCTACAATAGAAAAAAGACCGAGGCGACGATGCACATCGGTCTTCCTTTCTAGAAAAAAGGTATATAAGGGGGAATCTTTACTTCACGCCCTTCTTGCTGAGGCGTGTTCCCGCTGTTGTGCCCTGACGAGCCTTGAACTTGGGGTTGCTCTTGCAAATGACGTAGAGTGTGCCTTTGCGCTTCACGATTTGACAGTCTGCGTGACGGCGCTTCATGGAGGCTAGTGAGGAAAGTACTTTCATGTGATGATATGGTTTAATGTGTGATTGAAAAAAGGGGACTTGGACGCGCATTATACTCCGAGAACTCAAATTGTAAAGACAAATTTTACAATTTTAGTCATTTTTGTTACTTTTCGTAAGGTCGCAGCTTTCCATAGAATCCATTATGAAGGGCTCTAAAGAGCTGATAAATGCGTGTTGGGGTCAGTTCTCGCGCCTTGAGCATGGCGCAGAGGGAGAAGAGTATGTACACTCCGCAAGCAGCTAGGCGGCGTAGGTAGTTTTTGGGGTAACGCAGGCGTTGCAGCCATGCCCAGTTGCGATTTTTGTAATAAACACGCGAGGGCTGCAAACCGGGCTCATAAAAGAAAGAGCGATGACCAATCTTGTACTCCAGCAGCTTGTAGCGAGAGCTGGGATGCTCTAGCTGGCTATTGCGCAGGGTGATGAACTTGAAACCCGCGTGGCGCAGCTTCCAAGGGTATTCCTCATCCTCACCACGTATGAAGAGAGCCTCCGTGGGGACGCCCACCTTTTCCCAAGCATGGCGTGGGTAGAGAGCACCTAGCCAGCCGCCTCGGCTGATGATGCGGTCTGTATCGGGCAAGGCCACCCTATTGGCTATATGACGCCAGTGTTCCTCATTGGCTGCGCGTGCTGTCAGTGGCCAGCTGAGCTCATCCTCATTGGCAGGGTCAACGACCATGCTCATGCGTATGGTCGCTTCATCCACGTCGGCAGACATGAGATGCTCTAGGGTATCGGGGCGAGCCCAAGAATCATCATCTAGCACCCAGACAAAATCTGCCCCCATCTTTTCAAAGGCCTCATTGAGTCCACGGGCGCAGCCGCCAGCATTGCCGAGATTGCTCTCGCATTGCAAGATGCTGACAACGCCTTCTGCAAAAAGCTCTTGAGCCAGCGCACGCGCCAGCTCTATACCCTCATCTTGCGCGGAGGCATTGTTGATGATGAGGATACGCTCTGCGGGACGCGTCTGCGCTGCCAGACGACGCAGACACATTAGTGTGTTTTGCGGGTTGGCAAAATGAGTAAATATGGCGCAGACTGATGACATTTGTAAGAGTCCCCTTATATTAACTGAGACTGGCTCACAGGGCAAGCTTATTCTCCCGCGCGTTCTTTGTCGCGCTGGGTGGTGCGCTTGCGCTCTGTGGTGTTGAGAATGCGCTTGCGCATGCGGACAGACTTGGGCGTAATCTCCACCAATTCATCAGCCTCAATGTATTCTATAGCACGTTCTATGCTAAATACACGGGGTGGTGTCAGCTGAATGGAGTCATTTTTGGAGGCTGCGCGGTGATTTGTCAGCTGCTTTTCCTTGGTCGGATTGACCATGATATCCATGGGCTTGGGGTTTTCACCAACTATCATGCCCTCGTAAACCTCATCATTAGGACCAATGAAGAGACTGCCGCGATCCTCAATGCTTTGGAGGGCGTAGGGGCGTGCCTTGCCGTTTTCTAGGGAAACCAGTGTGCTATTCTGGCGTGTGACTATCTCCCCAGCATAGGGTGCGTACTCCTTGAAAAGGTGGGAGAAGATACCATGTCCGCTGGTGAGGTTGACTAGCTCAAACTCAAAACCAATGAGACCACGTGTGGGTATAGTCGCCTCAATCAGCGTGCGCCCTGCGTCGTTGGCTTCCATGTGCTCCAGAATACCTTTGCGGTTACCAAGAATGCGCACTGCTCCGTTGGCGTACTCTTCGGGTACTTCGATAAAGAGACGTTCAAAGGGTTCGCAACGCACGTCATCAATGAGGCGGTCAATCACGCGGGGGCGGGAGACCAGCAATTCATAATTCTCGCGGCGCATCTGCTCTACTAGAATAGCAATCTGCATCGTACCACGGGCAGAGACGCAGAATACACCTGCGCGGTCGCTGTCCTCCACCTTGATGGAGATATTGGTACGCATCTCGCGCATCAGGCGGTCGCGGATCACGCGACTGGTGACATTCTTGCCTTCCTTGCCGCCAAGAGGACCATCATTGATACTGATTTCCATTTGCACTGTGGGGGGCTCTATGTCCACAAAGGGAAGTGCCTCCACCTCTGGATCTGCGCTAAGTGTCTCACCAATATCCACGTCCTCAAAACCAGAGAGACCTATGATATTGCCTGCAACACCTACAGCAGAGTCAGTCGTCTGAAGACCACTGTATTCAAAAAGCTTTGTCACTTTTGCCTGCACACGGCTACCATCATGGCGCA
Source organism: uncultured Akkermansia sp. (assembly GCA_964371795.1). Classification (GTDB taxonomy): domain Bacteria; phylum Verrucomicrobiota; class Verrucomicrobiia; order Verrucomicrobiales; family Akkermansiaceae; genus Akkermansia. The sequence goes on from CAYJON010000124.1 coordinate 6,487, forward strand.
GCAGGTGGAGGCTATCGCCCTTTTTCACCTGACCGCTGGTGATACGACCAATGGCAACACGTCCCACATAGTCATCCCAGTCAATGTTGGAGATGAGCATGAGGAAATCCTTCTCTGGATCTGCGTCCTTTGGAGCAGGGATACGCTTGATAATATGGAAAAGCAAGGGCGTGCAGTCCACAGGGGGCTCGCCCTCCAAGCTGTTCATAAAGTAACCATCACGTGCAGAGCCATACACAAAGGGAGCTTCAAACT